>JAFSJZ010000035.1 GCA_017449185.1 Oscillospiraceae bacterium | reverse complement strand
GAAGAAAAGCAGAACATGCCGAAGGTCAGCGGCGCGCTGATCAGCCGCATCCTCGGCTATCTCAAGCCCTACTGGCTGCAGTTCCTGCTGGTGTTCGTGACGATCCTGCTCTCGGCGGTGGTCGGCCTGCTGCCGAGCATCATCACCGGGCGCATCGTCGACGAGGCGCTGGTGGGCAAAAACATGCGCCTGCTCGTGCAGCTGCTCGTCATGGCCTTTGTGACGCTGACGGCCTCGCAGGTGATCTCCGTGCTCGAGAGCTACATCAACGCCTGGATCTCCCAGCGCATCATCTTCGATATGAAGAACCAGATGTACGACCATCTCCAGCATATGCCGCACGCCTTCTTCACTTCGGAGAAGCAGGGCGACATCATCACCCGCATGAACACCGACATCTCCGGCGTGAGCTCGGTGATCTCCGGCACGCTCTCGAGCATCGTCTCGAACGTCGCCACCGTTGTGACGACGCTTGTTGCGCTCTTTACGATGAGCTGGAAGCTCGCCCTCGTCGGCATCGTCGTGATCCCGCTGCTGATCCTGCCGACCAAGAGCGTGGGCAAAAAGCGCTATCAGCTGCTGACCGACGCGCAGGCGAAGAACGACGAGATGAACCAGCTCATCAACGAGACCCTGTCGGTCTCGGGCTCGCTGCTTGTCAAGCTCTTCACGCGCGAGAAGAAGGAGTATGAGCGCTTCGTCGGCGTCAATGAGGAAGTCACGCAGCTGGCGCTGCGCGAACAGAACAGCGGCCGCTGGTTCCGCGTCGTGATGGGCATGTTCACCCAGCTCGGGCCGCTGCTCATTTACTTCGCGGGCGGCTATCTGATCATCTCCCACATGGACAGCGCCCTCACCGTCGGCACGATCACGGCCACGGTCTCGCTGATCAACCGGCTCTACCGCCCGGTGGAGAGCCTGCTGAACATCCATGTGGACTTCACGCGCTCCCTCGCGCTGTTCACCCGCATCTTCGAGTACTTCGACATGCCCAATCCGATCCAGTCCCCCGAAAACGGGCTGACGCCCGACGTGACGGACGCCGACATCGTCTACGAGCACGTGAAGTTCTCCTACGACCCGGAGAAGGAGCTGCTCACCGACATCAACTTCACCGTCCCCGGCGGGAAGATGTACGCGATCGTCGGCCCCTCCGGCTCCGGCAAGTCCACGGTGGTCAACCTGATTCCGCGTCTGTACGACGTGCTGGACGGGCGCGTGACCGTCGCGGGCGTGGACGTGCGCGACTTTGACCTGAGCTATCTGCGTTCGCAGATCGGCGTCGTGACGCAGGACAGCTATCTCTTCAACGGCACAATCCGCGAAAACCTGCTCTACGCCAAGGAGGACGCAACGCAGGAGGAGATCGACGCGGCCTGCTATATCGCCAATCTCGAGGACTTTATCGACGCGCAGCCCGAGGGCTACGACACGATGGTGGGCAACCGCGGTCTGAAGCTCTCCGGCGGCGAGAAGCAGCGGCTCTCGATCGCGCGCGTGATCCTGAAGGATCCGAAGATCCTGATCCTCGACGAGGCGACCTCGGCGCTCGACTCGATCACCGAGAACGCGATCCAGGAGGCGCTCGAGGCGCTGATGGAGGGCCGTACGTCGATCGTCATCGCCCACCGCCTCTCGACGATCCTCAAGGCCGACCGCATCCTCGTCGTCAAGGACGGCGTGATCGCCGAATCCGGCACGCATGAGGAGCTGCTCGAGAAGGGCGGCGTCTACCGCGAGCTCTACGAGACGCAGTTCCGAAAGATCCTGGACATGGAGAAATAAGCATGCAAAAAGCACCCTGCGCAAAGGGCGCGTTCACACAGGGATACGGCAGCCTCAAAAGGACATCGCCGCGCCATGCGTCGTTGAAAATGCTCGGAATATATCTCCATTATTCCTGCGCTTTTCGCCTCGCCTGACACGACAATCTCTCTTTTGAGGTGCGAAGCAGTTTTGAGCGAGAACTTTTTCGTTCAGACAATATTGAAAAATCCGGGAATACTTGACGTATTTCCGGATTTTTCTGTGCAGTATGGGCGGAAAAGGGCCGCTCAAAACCTGTCGTCTCCCTATGTGAGCGCGCCCAAGGCGCAGGGCGCTTTTTTGCTTTTCAGAACACGAATCGCGTCAGCGGCATGCGGCAGACCGTGCCGCATTCAATCCGCCCGGCGGCTCTCGCCGGTGGCATAGTCGATCACGATCCCGGGCTGGACGTTGTAGACGAAAACGTGAAAGCACAGTCCGCGCCCACGGTCCTCCACCGAGCAGGCCTCCATCTCGACCCCGAGGGCGAGCAGGCCGTTTTTCTCGTACCGCGGCGTAACGCGGTAGAGCACGTGGTTTCCGGTCTCCTCGATATACTCCGCGACCTCCTTCTCATAGGGCAGCATCCCCTCGTGGTTGAGGTGATGCGTCCCGGTGAAGAGGTTTTCCGGCGTGGCGTTGTCGCCGCAGAGCAGATACCCGATCACGTGGCAGCGGTTGTAGAGGAAGCCGTCCTCGATCAGGCCGTCGTAGCGCACCGTATGCCAGCCCGAAGGGCGGATCGCGGCGTCGATCGTCCCGCGCGGCTGCGTCGGCATCGTTTCAAGCCCGAGGCAGGCCGTGGCCGCGCCCGTTCTGCCGAGCCGGTCGAGCGGTGAAAAGCGCACGAAGCACACCTCCGTCAGCTCCTCTTCCGCAAAGCCGGGCTGGTTGCCGTTCAGGACGATCACATCCTCCCCGGCATAGGCGGGGAGGACAGTCTCCGCAGAGCCCGTCAGCGCCGCGCCGGGGTGCCGCAGCGCATAGGCGAGCAGCCCGCAGGCGACGAAGAGGAGCAGCCCCACACAGCCCCAAAAGAGTTTCCTTTTTCTTTTTTTCTCCTCCGCGGCCTTGCGCCGCAGACGCTTCGGCGTGAGACGCCGGACGGGTACGCTTCTCACGCCTCGTAATCGGTCAGGTCGAGGCCCGCGCGCCGCGAGAGCTCGACGAGCTGCTGCGGCGAGGCGTTTTCGACCTGCGCCAGGTCGACGAACGCCGCCGGGAAGCCGCCGAACGCGGCGCTGCCGTAAAACTCCTCCAGATCGCGCCGGAGCGCGTCGACATTGATGTCCATCCAAGTGCCTCCGTATGATTTGAATGTATTATAACACAGAAACCGCGCCGGAGGCAATTCGGAATGGATCGCTCCCGGCGCGGTTTCTTCTCTTTTCTCCTGTTTACGGCTCCCCTTTTCGGGCGGCGGCGATCCGGCTGAGCGGACGCTCGTCCAGCCGCGCTTTCTCCTTTTCGATCTCCGCCATCAGGGCCTTCGTCTCCGCGTCCGCCGTCCGCTCGTCGTAGAGCAGGCCGATCAGGACGTCCTGCCGACGGATGATCTCGTTCTTGATGAGCGCTGCGGGCTCGAGCCTGTCCGCCACGGTTTCCCGGCCCTCCTCCAGGCGCCGCTCGGCCTCGGCGCGCAGCCGCTCCGTCTCGGCCTTCACCTCGGCGAGGCGGGCGTTGATGCGCTCGGTGCGGTAGATCACGTCGGGATAGGCGTCGGCAAATCGTTTATGGAAGACGGACCTGTCGGACAAAAGCAGATAGACTTCTCTGCTGATCTCCTCCGTGCTGTCCGCCTCGCTGCTCTCGACCCCGAGCTTGACCAGCTTCATCACAAAATGGGTCAGGACATAGTCCGCGGCAAAAACGGCAAGCAAAACACAGGCCGTGACCTCCTTTGCGGGAAAAGAAAGCGCCGCCAGGGTCCGGTCGAACAGCGGATTCAGGATGTGGATGATCGCCACGCCGCCGAGGCCGAAGAGCAGCAGATTGCCGATCCAGACCCGGCCGTGCAGGTTCATCGGCTTTTGGCTGTAATCCCACCAGCGGGCGTGAAAGCGCTGCTCCATGAAATAGCTCGTCAGATACTCCAGCGTCCCGCAGATCACAAAGGACAGGGCGAAGGTCGTGCCGCAGCCGGATTCAAAACGGGACAGTCCCCCGACGGCCAGCGTGATGGCCGCGGCGCCGCTGCCGTAGATCGGCAGGATCGGCCCGGTGAAAAAGCCGCGGTTGATAAAGCGGTGGAACTGGAAGTATTTGAGGGTGACCTCGATGCACCAGCCCAGAAACGAATAAGCAAAAAACAAAAGGATCAAACGAACCGTGTCTTCCAAAAAAGCTTCCTCCTACAGAACATAAAACAGGATGCAGACCGCCTGCAGCGCGCTGCCCAGCAGAACAAAAACATGAAAGACGCTGTGATAATAGCGCCTCTTTCTTCCGATCCCGTACAGGACCGCGCCGACGGTGTAGGCCAGGCCGCCCGCGAGCAGCCAGAGAAAGCCCGCCGTGCCGACGGTTTCGATCGTCGGTCGGAGCGCCAGCACGATCAGCCAGCCCATCGCGATATAACAGATCATCGAGGCGCGGGCGTATTTTTTCAGGTCGATCGCCGTCAGTGCGGCCGCGGCCAGGCCCAGCCCCCACTCGCAGCCCAGGATCGTCCAGGCCAGGGCCGGATAGGCCGGCCGGATCGCGGAGAGCAGGATCGGTGTGTAAGACCCCGCGATCAGCGCGTAGATCGTGCAGTGGTCGATCACCTGCATCACCCGTTTGCCGGTGCTGTCGGGCAGACCGTGATACACGCTGGACATCGTATAGAGCCAGAGCATGGTCAGCCCGTAAACACAGCTGCCGACGATCGCCCACGGATCCCGGCGGTACGCGGACAGACTGATCCCGCCGATCAGGATCGGCAGACTGAGCGCGGCGCCGACGATGTGCGTGACCATGTTCGTGATCTCCTCGCCGCGCGTATAGTCGGGAAGCTTTCTCTCCCGCAGGGGGGTTCGGTCCATGTCCGGCTCTCCTTCCGTAAAAGAAATGGCGCGCTGTATGATACAGGGCGCCATTTGATCGATCTGAAAGCGAGATCAGCTGTTCTCCATCAGCTTTTTCAGCTCTTTTGCCTCGGCCTCCACGTCCTTTTTCATCTGACGGACGGCGTCGCGCTGTTCGACCTCGGCGCGGATGCGGTCGTGGCGCATCTCGCGCTCCACATCGTGGAGCTCCAGCTTCTCGTCGGCGGCCTTTTTGACCTCCTTGGCCTCGGCCTTGACCTGCTTTTTCAGCTCGTCGAGATCCTTGCGGCTCTGCTTGGCCGCCTCCTTGATCTCCTCTTTGATCTCCTGCTGCACTTTCTTATAGTCTTTCATTTTCAGATCCTCCATTTCTTTGATGCGGCGATAAAAGGTGTTCGGCTTCAGGTCAAGCCGTGCCATGGCCTCGCGCGCGGTGATCTGGCCGCTCTGCCAGAGCGCGACGACGGAATCGAACAGTCCCTCGTCGACGGCGATCGGCTTGCGGCCCTTGTAGCGGCCTTCCTCTTTGGCCCGCTCGACGCCGTCCCGGCGGCGGGCGGACAGCTCGCTCTCATTCAGCGCCCGGCACAGGGCGAAAAAGCTCTGCCCCTGGCCGCCGCGGGTGTCGATGCCTTCCCGCAGACTGACGAAGTCGGCGCCGCAGTCATCGATCCGGATCAGCGCGGCGAGCAGGCCCCTTGCGTTGTCGGCAAGGACGCTCAGGCTGTCGGCCTCGACGCAGTCTCCCGGCGCGAGCCGTGCGAGCGCGGAGCGGAGATCGTCCCGATCATTGAGATGAACCGTTCCCATAAAAGTGCTCCTTTCATCGTGGTGAGGCGAGTATAGCACGCCGCCCGGAGTGTGTCAATAGATTTTTCTTTAATTTTGCAACATTTCATAATTTGTTCAAAATATTTTGAAACACATCTGCAAAAAAACGCCCTCGCCCCGTGGGGCGAGGGTGTTTCAATCTCCCGACCGTGCCGCAGGCGTTTGTCCACGGTCTGAATGGGGCGGCGTTTCAGCGTCCGCCGCTGCGGAGCGTGCGGAGCTCCTCGACGATCCAGTCGCAAAACGCATCCAGCCCCGCGCCGGTCTTGGCGCTGATCGGGAAGAAGATCGCCTTGGGATTCAGCTCCAGAATGTGCGCCTTCGCCTTCTCGATATTAAAGTCGAAGTAATCCAGCGTATCCATCTTGTTGATGAGCACCACGTCGCTGACCGTATACATCAGCGGGTATTTCAGGGGCTTGTCGTCGCCCTCCGGCACCGAGAGGATGGTTACGTTCTTGTGCGCGCCGGTGTCGAACTCGGCCGGGCAGACCAGATTGCCGATGTTCTCGAGAATCAGCAGGTCGAGCCCCTGCGTGTCATATTCCAGAAGCGCCCGCGCGGTCATGTCCGCGTCGATGTGGCAGAGACCGCCGTTGTGGATCTGCATGGAGCGGATGCCGGTCAGGTCGGCCACGCGCTGGGCGTCGAGACTGCTCTCGATGTCCACATCCATCTCGCCGATGCTCAGGCGGTTCTTCAGGCGGTTGATGAGCGCGACCAGCGTCGTCGTCTTTCCGCTGCCCGGAGACGACATGAAGTTCAAAAACAGGGTCCCCTGCGCGGAAAGCCTGCTGCGGATGATTTCCGCCGACCGGTCGTTCTGCGCGAAAACGGATTCGTTGATCTGTATCACCTTGACGCCGTTCATCCTGCGTTCCACTCCTTCACTTTGCCGACCAGCGCGTCGGCCAGCTCCTGCACGCCTTCGCCGGTTTTGGCGGAAATATAGAATATCTCGATCCTCGGGTTGCGGATGCGCGCGTCCCGCTCGACGCGCGCTTTGTCAAAATCAAAGACGGGAAGCGCGTCGATCTTGTTGATGACCAGGATGTCGCAGGTCTCGTACATCAGCGGGTATTTCGCCGGCTTGTCGTCGCCCTCCGGCACCGAGAGGATGGTCATATTGATGGCGGCGCCGGTATCGAACTCGGCCGGGCAGACCAGATTGCCGATGTTCTCCAGTACGATCAGCTCGGCGTCCTCCATCCCCAGCGCGGCGATCCCCTGTCGGGTCATGTCGGCGTCGAGATGGCACATGCCGCCCGTGTGGAGCTGAACAGTCGGAACGCCGGCGTCCAGCATGGTTTTTGCATCCACGGCGCTGTCGATGTCCGCTTCCATCACGCCCCAGCGCAGCCTCCCGGCGAAGGCCCGGTTCAGCGCCAGAAGGGTCGTGGTTTTTCCGCTGCCCGGGGACGACATCAGATTCAGCAGGCAGGTGCCGCGGCTCTTCAGCTCGCCGCGCAGATTCCGGGCGTCCTGGTTGTTGTCCTCCAGAACCGATTCCTTCAGGGCAATGATCTTCACTTCATCCATTTCGTTCTACTCCTCGCTCGGCAAGCCGATCCGTCAGATGGGTCATGCGCGTTTTTCATTTTATGATCTTATCACAAATGACCGGTATCCGCCAGTCCAAACCGCAAAAAAGAAGCAGAAGCTCTGTTTTGTCGGAATCGGCGTGCCGACAGGCCGGAGATCCGCCGGGAGGGCATCGTGCGGGGAAGGATCCTCTTTTCCGCCCTTCAGACGATCTCCCATACGATCGTCACGGTGTCTGAAACCTCTATGTCGTCCGGCTCGATGTCAAGATCATAGCTTTTCGCCACAGGCGCTTCATAGCAGTCCACCGTCATGTTGGCTCTCATCGGTCTGCACTCGAAGTCGATCTCGCCCCAGGAGTAGTCGATGCTCTGGATATCCTTGAGCGTGACGCCGCCAGCCTGTGTCAGAACGGCGGCTTTTTCCTTCGCGTCCGTGACAGCCTTTCCGAGCAGCATATTCTTGGCGGCCTCCGGATCACTCACGGTGTAGCTGATGCGGAACTCCGGCCTGACACGGCAGTTGGCCAGAGCGTACAGGATCTTGCCAAGCCTGTCGTTATCGGACGCAAACTCCACTTTCAAAAGGTGGTTGAACCGGTATCCGACAAAACGCTGCCTGTAGTCATTGTTCTCGTCGCGGTAGCTCTCGTATTCCGTATCCACGCTGAAGCTGAGCGTTTTCAGATCGGACCGCTCAAAGCCGAAGCCGGAAAGCAGGTCTTTCAGCGCTTCTGTATCCTCGGAGGATCGGCGGAGCGACTCTCCGTATTCTTCACTCAGCCCCGTAAGCGTCATGGTGATGCGGGTCATGTCGGGCTTGACTTTGATCTGCCCCTTGCCGGTTACTCGAATCGTTCTCATGGTGCGCTCCCTTCTTTGCTCACTTGCAGCAGTAGTTTGATCAGATCTTTTGTCAGCAGGAACGACTGTCCCCACGGGTTGATGACGATCCCTTCCTCCTGCATGTCCGCGCAGATCTCCAGGAAGGCGTCGATGAAATACGAGAGGACGGAGGCTTTCTGCCCCTTCTCGTATTCCTCCGTCGAAGTAAAGACGGCCAGCCACAGTTTGCCGTCGTTTGCCCGGATGCGGTGCAGATCAAACGAAGCCCCGTCCTCCCGGATGACGGCGGGGATCAGGAAGTGTCCGATTGCGTGCATCCGGTACAGGATCGCGTTGACCACAGCCAGCAGATTATCCTGATCGCTCTGCTCATAATAACGGGCAATCGCTTCTTCGATCATGCTGTTTCCGGTAAGGAAAGAATCGGGGAACCTGTCGTGCCCGTGCTCCCGGGCGATATCAAAGAGGCCGAGAACATCCAGCATGTCCTTCGGAAGACGGCTCCGGCACTCGTCCTTCATCTGCTCCGGCACGCCGTAGAAGGCCTCCGCGATGCTGCCCGCGATGCAGGTCAGGGTGTCGCAGTCGCCGCCGAGAGAAACAGCCGTGCGGATGACGTCTTCAAAGTCCGTGCCTTCCAGAAAGGCCGTGATCGCCTCCGGCACGGTGCCCTGGCAGCTCTCCACATGATGATACCCGGGTCGGATCTGATCGCAGGTCCTGGACAGATCGTATCCGAATTCCTTCGCGATGTAGTCCTTGATCTCCTCCTTGCTGTGGCCTGTCCGCGCCAGATAGACGGCGCCGGCCGCGGCCTCCGCGCCCTTGATCCCCTCGGGATGATTGTGCGTGACTTCGGCGGTGAGCCGCGCCATGTGCCGGGTCTGTTCCAACGTATCGAACAGCCAGCCGGCAGAGGAGACGCGCATGGCCGAGCCGTTGCCGTAGCTCCCGTAGGGTTTGGGCTCCTCTGCCCTCAGCCAGCGACGGAACCTACCGCCGTACCCGGCGTCGGGGTACTTCCTGCCCCATTTGCGCATGCTGTCGACAAGACCGGCCTTAACGGTCTCATCGTCCCGGAACCGCTTGTCCAGCAGCGCCTCTGCCACGGCGATCGTCATGACGGAATCGTCGGTATAATGAGATTCCGTGCAGAAGAGCGGGAACTTCTTTGTCTTCTTGCCCCTGTCGAACTCATAGGGCGCGCCGATCATGTCGCCCAAAATGGCTCCGTACATTTTCCTTCCCCCTTTTCAAACGTGATCTCGCGGATCATCTCTCCGCCGCCATAGTCTGAAATGAACGCGGTGAAGCTGCAGCGCCTGCCGCTTTCTTTCAATACTGCCACTGATGCGTCCCATCCGCCGACAGAATCCTCGCTCCGCGGATTATAGAACGCGTAAGCGGTGGTGTATTCCGTGCAGCCGCTGATATCGCTCAGCCATTCCGCGGCGATCTGTTTTGCTTCCTCCAGTGTTATCATCCCTGTAATCCCTCTGCCGCATGTTATTCGCCGCGTTTCCGGACGTCGGCCTCGATCGGCGCGCACCAGTCGGGGGCGATGCTTTCCCGTCTGCGAACCCGGGCGACCGTCTCGCTGACGACCCGGTAATTCAGCTCCGTCCCGGCGCTGTCGCTTCTGTATCTGACGGTGCGGTCCGCGCGGATGCCGAAGCTGCGTGCGGCCGATATGGCGTCCATGTTGGCGCCGAGGAACAGGAACTCCCAGCCGTACTTCTCCTGCTCGTGCTTGACCATCCGCTGCACCTCGTCGTAGGTGTAGGCGCGGCTGGCGTTTTCCATCCCGTCCGTGGTGATGACGAAGATCGTCTTTGCCGGGCGGTCCTCTTCTCTGGCGTACTTGTGTACGTTCGCGATGTGATGCACCGCGCCGCCGATCGCGTCCAGCAGGGCGGTGCAGCCGCCGACCCGGTACTGCTGCTCCGTCATCGGCTCGACTTTCCGAATGTCTGCGCGGTCATAGAGTACATCGCTGCCGCCGGAGAACAGAACGGCGGAGAGAAGAGCCTCGCCCGCTTCCTTCTTCTGCTTTTCCACCATGGCGTTGAAGCCGCCGATGGTGTCGCCCTCAAGGCCGGCCATCGAGCCGCTGCGGTCCAGGATGAATACGATTTCCGTGAGATTGTTGTTCATAAGAAAATACCCCTTTCCTTTGTTGTGGCCTTATCATACCGCAAAGGAAAGGGGTAGCGGTCAACTCGCCGTTGACCTTTTTATGCCTTGAGCCCCGTCTTCAGAAGAGGCAGTCCGCAATCATAAAGGGCTTCGTTGATGAAGGGCACGCTGTGCAGTTTATGCCTGATACAGTACTCCACAACAATATCCGCCTTGCTGCTGCGCGTCAGCGCATATCCGGCTTTTTCGAGCAGCTTCTGCGTCTGCGGGACGTTGAGCTCCAGCCCGACCGCCAGCTGGATGACCGTGCTCTTGGTCGGCTGGTAATCCGGATTGTTCAGGATCTTGCTGAACAGCTGCTTGCTCACCTCCGCACGCTTGTACACCTCGGAATCCTTGCCGTTCCGTTCCCTGAGCAGGTCCAGGAGATACTCCGAAAAGGTCTTCTCGTGCTGTTTCAGGGCGTCTTCCAGCATGGCGGCAGCCGCTTTCGGCTTTTCAAGCGGAGCGGGCTGCGTCATGCAGGCGTCAAACGTCTCTCTGCGCGCGCGCCGTCTTTCCGCTCGCATGACGCCGGCAAGCTCTTCCCGGCGGCGAGGCCGTGCGGGCAAGTTCGCATACGGCCGCGCATCGATGAGATGCTCCTCTTCGCTTCTTTCGGCAACGTAGTTGTCGTCGATATAGCTCTTCAGATCGTCAAATATGGAACCCGCGATACCGAACGCCCTGGCGTTGAAGAGGACAAGGTAGATCTGCATCTCATGCTCGAGCAGGAAGTCCGTGAAGGCGCGGATGGCAACCGATAGGGCCAGATCCTGCGGGAAACCGTAGGTGCCGGCCGCCATCAAAGGAAACGCAACAGACTTGCATTCCAGCTCATCGGCAAGCTGCAGCGCGGCGTCATACGCCTTGCGGAGCAGTTCCTCTTCCCGGTGATGCCCGTCGATCCAGGCCGGGCTGACCGTATGCAGCACATATTTGGCGGAGAGCTGAAAAGCCGGTGTGGCTGCAGATTGGCCGATCTCTATCTCGCCGATTTTCTTCCGTGCTTCAAGCAGCTCCGGCCCGGCAGCTTTGTGGATGGCCCAGTCCGTACCGCCGCCGACAGCCGCTTCGGGATTCGCGGTGTTGACGATGGCGTCGGCCTCCACTTTGGTTATATCGTTTCGTATGATTTGAAATGGCATATTCTGTTCTCCGCTTTTCTTTACCGGAAACGTCTCCGGTATTCGTTGAATCCTGTTCTTATTATAACACAAAAGAAAAAGGATTGCTATCTTGTCTAGACGGCAATCCTTGTTTGGCGGACAGGATGGGATTCCCCGCCTGCGGAAATGCCTCCGCGGCGGTACAGCCTTCCCCTTGAGGGGAAGGTGCCCCCGTGCGCGCACGGGGGCGGATGAGGTGGTCGGGTTTTTTCCACCTCATCAGTCGCTTCGCGACAGCTTCCCCTCAAGGGGAAGCCATTTTGGGCAAAAGAAAAGAACGGCAATCCTGTCAAAATTACCGTTTTTTCTTGGCGGACAGGGTGGGATTCCCCGCCTGCGGGCGGGCCCGGGCTCGGCTCTGACTTCCGCCTTGCCGCAGATGCCGTTCCCGGGCTTCGCCGTAAAGGCTCGGCCCGAGAAGCGGCGCGGCTGCGGAAATTCCGGCTTTGCTTCATCCGCCCCCGGCGGTGCAAAGCCGCAATTCCCCCGGCGCTCCATTCACTCCCTCGCCCCTCGAATCCCCGCCGGGAATGCCAAAAGACAGATCCCCGCCGGATGGCGGGGATCTGTCTTTTGGATTTGTTACACTGTTTTGATAGAATTTCCCGCAGGGGGGTGCACCGCCTGTTCAGGGGGGTGCATTTCACTTTAGGGGGGTGCAAACAGTCAAGGGGGTGCATCTTGAACGATAGGGGAACGCTGACAAACCGGAATATATCAGGGAATTGCTTATAGCAGTTTAACTGCTATATTATCTATTTCTTCCTTCTTTATCCCGATTGCAGTCAAATAATCCCGAAAGCTGCCATATTTGGCTATTAACATTTTGAGAAATTCTTTCATATATCGTTCACTTGGAATGACTATATTCATGTCGATCTCTGGAAAGTTGTGATGGATTAGCTCGAATCTTTCTCTGTTGTACGTCTTCGTCAGCATATAATCACGAATGATATCTTCATCAGACACCCCGCATAATCCCAACAGAACAGCACTTACAACCCCTGTACGGTCTTTGCCAGCTGTGCAGTTTATCATCACCCCTTCAGGTGCGGAAGCAATTGTCCTAAACACACAGGGTAGGTTCGGGCTTTCTGCAATTTTCAGGTAGCTTTCACTGACAACGTCCGTGCTTTCCGGTATTCCACTGCCTTCATCAATGGGTATATTGATATATAAAAAACCATCCTGATTCGCAAACCCACTGGGCTTTCTCTTCACATCATTTGTGCCTCTCAGATCCAATATCGTCAATATCCGGTGTTTTTTTAAGAGGATGATATCGTTGACGGAAGGATAATTCTGAACATCACTTCGCAGTATATGCCAGGTCTTTAACTGGTTTCCGGATACCGTACTTTGATATCTTCCAAGGTCGCGGGTATTCAATGTCGTTTCCAGCAGTGACTTCTCATCGCTCATACTATATCTCCACAAAATCCACGATTGTTTCTTCAAATCCCAATTTGTCCTATTGTTTACCAATCGTCATTCAACAACAGTGCAGACAGGCTCTCGGCCTCGTCTACTCAAAGCATTCTATCACAAAAAGAAAAGAACGGCAATTCTATCAAAATTACCGTTCTTTTATGGCGGACAGGGTGGGATTCGAACCCACGAGCCTCTTGCGAGACTACCTGATTTCGAGTCAGGGCCGTTATGACCACTTCGATACCTGTCCGAGTTGAAGTAAACGCCGTCCCGTACGCCGTCGGCATCTTGCCTCACGGGCCGTTGTTTACTTGGCTTTGCCATTATACCCAAAGCGCGTCGAAAAATCAAGAGTGAAAACGCGGGGCCGGATTTTGCCCGTTCATATATAATTTGCAAAATTATTTATATAATATTCTTGACAAAGTTTTTTGAAATGCTATAATATCCGTAGAATGCACAAGGAGTGTGTACGCCATGAAAAAAACGCTGTACAGCTTGATGCTCAACGACGAGGTCGTGCGCGAGGTCGACGCTCTGGCCCACACGCTGGGGACGAACCGCTCGAATCTCATCAACCAGATCCTGGCCGAGTATGTGAATTACACCACGCCCGAGCGGCGCATCAACGACGTGCTTTCGACGATCTCAGAGCTGATGGCCCCCTCGCGCGAGCTGGTTCCCTTCTTCGCGCCGAACAGCTTCTCGATGTCGCTGAAAAGCTCGCTGGAATACAAGTACCGCCCGACCGTAAAATACGAGGTGGAGCTCTACCGCGGCGCGGGCGAGACGATCGGCGAGCTCTCGGTCGTATTCCGCACCCAGTCCGCGGCGCTGATCGCCTCGATGACCGAGTTCTTCCGTCTGTGGAAGCGCATCGAGGATCTGCATCTCGCCGCGCCGACGGGCATGAAGATCGACTACGCGCTCTACGACGGCAAGTTCGTGCGCTCGCTCTGCGCGCCGGATCGCGACTGCACGGCCGAGGAGCTGGCCGGCGCGATCTCGGAATATATCAAGCTTTTCGACAAGCTGATGAAGCACTATCTCACCGGGCGGCTCGACCCTCAGGAGGTCGAGGCGGCCTATTATTCCTACATGCGCAGCGCGAAGCTGCGCATCTGACGCAAGTAAAACATTGGAATGGGGGTGTTCTGAATGAACGCTCAGAACTTTACACAGAAAAGCCTCGAGGCTCTCAACACCGCCCGCGCGATGGCGGAGGAGAGCCGCAGCAGCACGCTCGCGCCGGAGCATCTGCTCTACGCGCTCGTCGATCAGGACGGGGGACTGATCCCTTCTCTGCTCGGCCGCATGGGCGTGGACTGCAACGAAGTGCTCTCCGAGCTCGACACCGCGATCTCGGCGCTGCCGAAGGTCGGCGCGGGCGCGCAGGTCTACCTCTCGCCGGAGGCGGACCGTGCGATCAGCGCCGCGGAGAAGGCCGCCAAGAGCATGGGGGACGAATACGTCTCTGTCGAGCACCTGATGATCGGCCTCTTCGCCGCGGCCTCCCCCGCCATCAAGCGCCTCTTCGCCGACCACGGCATCACGAAGAGCGCTTTCACCGCGGAGCTTGCCAAGGTCAAGACCTCGCCCGTCACCGGCGACAATCCCGAGAGCACCTACGACGCGCTGACGAAATACGGCACGGACCTCGTCAAGCGCGCCCGCGAGAACGAGCTCGACCCGGTCATCGGCCGCGACAGCGAGATCCGCAACGTGATCCGCATCCTCTCGCGCAAGACGAAGAACAACCCCGTGCTCATCGGCGAGCCGGGCGTCGGCAAAACCGCGATCGCGGAGGGTCTCGCGCAGCGCATCGTCAGCGGCGACGTGCCGGAGGGCCTGAAGGACAAGACGATCTTCTCGCTCGACATGGGCGCGCTGATCGCCG
>JAFSJZ010000034.1 GCA_017449185.1 Oscillospiraceae bacterium | reverse complement strand
TCCAGGAGGGCAACCTCGGCCTCATCAAGGCCGTGGAGAAGTTCGACCACACCAAGGGCTACAAGTTCTCCACCTACGCGACCTGGTGGATCCGCCAGGCCATCACCCGCGCCATCGCCGATCAGGCCCGCACGATCCGCATCCCCGTGCACATGGTCGAGACCATCAACAAGACCATCCGCGTCTCCCGCCAGCTCCTGCAGGAGCTGGGGCACGACCCCTCGGCCGAGGAGATCGCCGCGGAGATGGGCATGCCCGTGGACAAGGTGCGCGATATCCTCAAGATCGCGCAGGAGCCCGTCAGCCTCGAGACGCCCATCGGCGAGGAGGAGGATTCCCACCTCGGCGACTTCATCCCCGACGAGGAGGCCTCCGAGCCCTCCGAGGCGGCGAGCTTCTCGCTGCTGCGCGAGCAGCTCGAGGAGGTGCTTGACACCCTCGCCCCGCGCGAGAAGAAGGTGCTCGAGCTGCGCTTCGGCATCGTCGACGGCCGCACCCGCACGCTCGAGGAGGTCGGCAAGGAGTTCAACGTCACCCGCGAGCGCATCCGTCAGATCGAGGCCAAGGCCCTGCGCAAGCTCCGCCACCCGTCGAGATCCAAGAAGCTCCGCGATTTCCTGACCTGAAAAACAAAAAAAGCAGCAGCGCAGACTTGTCGTACAAGCCTGCGCTGCTGCTTTTTTGCTGCGTGTTTTTGTGTGTGATATTACGCCGCGGTCTTTTTCCGGAAGATCTTTTCCTCCAGCCGGAAGCTGATCGGATATACGCCGATGAGCAGGAAGATGACGAGGCCGTAGCGGACCGCGCGCATCAGCAGGTAGCCCTGCGTCCCCTCGGGGAAGATGTTGCCGATGAAGATCTTGATAAAGGAGTTCAGGGCGAAATACAGCGCGCCGCCGATGACGGTACGCAGCAGCGCCAGAAAGAGATTGTCCGTGTTGGCGAAGCGGACCTTCTTCTCTTCCAGATACAGGCCGGCCACGCAGCCGACGAGCATGCCGTAGGAGTTGTAATAGTCGTTCGTCGTGCAGTAGAACAGTCCCACCGAGCTGACGGCGATCACGATCAGATAGAACACGTACTTGTTCTTCGTCCTGCGGAGCGCGGCCTCCGTCAGCACGAAAATCAGAAGGCCGGTGCACCAGCCCACGAGCACGTCCGTCGGCCAGTGCGCGCCGACGTAGCAGCGGCTGACGCCGCAGAGAAGAGGCACGAAGATCGCGATCCAGGTCAGGAGGCGCTTGTTTTTGTACTCATAGGCGAGGGTCGGGTAGAGCGCGGTGCAGTTCGCGCTGTGGCCGCTGGGGAAGGAGAAGCCGTCCACGTCGCGCAGCAGCTCGATCCGGTCCGAGACGATCCAGGGCCGCAGGCGGGAAAAGATGTTTTTCAACAGGCCGATGGCCACGTTGACCAGCAGGATCGCCATGCCGAGCCGCTCGCCTTTTTTCTTGTCGATGCCCCAGAACAGAAAGCCCATCACGGCGATGCAGACGACCTCCTCGCCGAGGAACGAGAAGAAGTTGTTCAGATAAAACAGGACTTTCTGCAGGGCCGTGCCCGCGCCGAGCTGCTGGAGCCAGACGATGAGGCTCTCTTCAAAGGGAAGATACCAGACGATGCCTTCGCTCATGTTTGCCACTCTCCGATCATTTTATTTTTTCTTTGGTGAGGACGATCGCGGCGTCCCCGTAACGGTACAAATAATTCTTCACGCTGAAGTTGCGCTCCTCGCTCTCCGGCGCGAGGGAGCCGCCGAGGATCTCCCCGCAGAGTTTCTCCATATCCGCAACGGTCGCGTACGTCAGCGGCCGGGCGTGGGGATCGGCCTGCGTCGGAACGCCCTGCCGCCGATGCCCGCCGAGCATGCGAAAGTCCCGGTAGGGCGCGAGCCGGACGAGCAGCTCGCGCAGGCTGTCGCGGTACGCGCTCAGGCAGCTGCAGCCGGGCATCCACATCCACGCGAAGCTGCCGGAGCCGAAAGCGTCCCCGGTAAAGAGAAGGCCGTCCTCCTCGTCCGCAAGGATCATCGAGCCCGGCGTGTGTCCCCGCGCGGCGATGACGCGCAGCGTCTTTCCGCCGAGATCCAGCGCGTCTGCGTCCCGCAGCGCGCGCCAGGTCTTCACCGGGTAGCGCTTGGGGCATTTTCCGCTCGCGGCGGAGCTGATCCACACGATGGGGCCAAGCGTCTTTGCCCAGGCGGCGATCTCCGCGTCAAGCAGCGAGACGGAGGAAAACTCGTCGCTGCGGTACATGTGGTCGAAGTGCGCGTGCGTCAGCAGCAGCTCCGCCGGGCCGTCCCAGAGGGATCGAATCAGCGGCATGAGCGGCTCGGCCGCGCTTCCGGTGTCAATCACATACGCGCGCTCGCTGCCGCAGACGAGATAGAGCGACTCGTCCGCGTCGGTGTCGACGGCCCAGACCGCGGGGCAGATCTGCTCGATCTCATAGGGGCCGACGCGCTTATTCATCGCCTTCTCCCGCTCTGCGCTCGAGCGCCCTCTTGATCTCCGGCAGCTGCGTGTCGAGGTCGTAGAAGTGCATCAGCACGAGCAGCGCCGCGTAGAGCACGATCGGGAAGACGACGAAGATGAAGCGGATCACGCCGATCGCCGCCGCCGTCTGCGTCGCGGCAAGGCCGTCGTAGCCCGCGGCGGACATGGCCACGCCCAGCAGCGCGGTGCCGAGGCCCGCGCCGAGCTTCTGTCCGACGCTGCCCGCGCTGGTCGTCACGGCCGCGGAGCGGATGCCGGTCTTCCACTCGCCGTAGTCGACCGAGTCGGCCAGCATCCCGTAATAGAGGCTGTTCACAACGCCGAAGCCGCAGCCGCGCAGCGCCAGCGAGAGGATCAGAAAGATCCCGTCGCTGCGCAGGAGGGCCGTCACGGAGCCGGCGATCATGCACCAGGCCGCGATGACCACGGCCTTCTTTTTCGCGATGTTGCGCTTGAGGATAAAGGGCATGGCCAGCATGCCGACGCCTGCGCCGACGTGGTGATAGGTCACGAGGCTGCCGGCCAGCTTTTCATCGAAGAGGATGTACTTGGCGTAGTATACGCCGACCGTCAGCGCCGAGACCTGGTGGAACACGATGACGAGGATCATGCCCAGCACGAGGAACCAGTATTTGTTTTTCAGCACGGCGCGGATCGCGTCGGCGAAGGGGACGTTTTCCTCGTTTTTCTGCAGCTCGGTCACGGTCTCTCGCGTGCCGAAGTAGACGATCACCAGCACGACGAGCGAGATCGTCGCGAAGACGGCAGACATCAGGATCCAGCCGCGCTGACCGCCGCCCATCGCGTCGACGATGTTCAGGCAGACCAGCGACACGACCATCTGCACCACGCCCGCAAAGATCATGCGGATCGAATAGGCCGAGGCGCGGCTGGCGGAGTGGTTGGACATGTAGACGGGCATCGCGTTGATCGCGCAGTTGAGGATCGTGAAGGCCACCGTCATCGCGAAGTTGTAGGTGACAAAGATATAGACCGCCTTGCCGACCGTGCCGCAGTCGGGAACGGTGAAGAGCAGCACGTAGGATACGGCGAGCAGCACCGCGCTGCGCAGGATCCAGGGCCGCGCCGAGCCAGCCTTCGTGTGCGTATGGTCGATGAGGTTGCCGGCCCAGAGGTCGCTGACGCCGTCGAAGACCTTGCTCACGAGCACGATCACGCCGACGAGCGCGGCGTTCATCCCCAGTACGTCCGTGTAGAAGAAGGTCAGGAACGAGAGCGTCAGCGTATAGATCGGGTTGGAGGCCAGCTCGTTGAAGGCGTAGGCCAGCTGCCGGCGCATCGGGATCGGCCGGTCGGCGGGGTTCGGATACAGCTCTTCGATGTTCTCTTTCATTTCGATCGCCTCTGAATTGATAAACTAAATCCTCGCGAGGAAGCACTCCTGGCTGGCGATCTCGGAATAGAGGATCGCCCGACCCTCCGTATCGAAGACGCGGATGACCTTTTCCATCTCCTCCTCGGCCTCGTCGCCCAGCAGGGCGCGGTAGCGGTTTTCATACTCGCCGAAGAGCGCATCGTTGAATTCGCAGCCATGCTCGCCGCGGTAGATCGCGGTGTAGAAGGTGCCGGCCTCGACAAGATCCTGGAAGAAGTGGCTGCCGTAGCTCAGCTCCGGCCGCAGCCCGTGGGAGCTGTAGGCCAGCTCGCACATGCAGTCGAACTTCGAGACCTCCGTGTAGTTCACCGGCACGCCCAGCGAGGGCGTCGTCGTACCCCAGCGGCCCGGGCCCATCAGCACGGTGTGCTCGTCCTTCAGGCGCTCGTTGAGCTTGCCGATGCAGCGGGCAGCGTGGTACTTTTTCTGCTCGCTCAGGTCGAGATAGGCCTCGACGTCTACCAGGATGACGTAACGCACGGGCAGGCAGACATTGCCGCCCATGAAATTACCGTTGATGCGGAAGAAATAGTCCTTCACCTTCGGCTTGACGCCCTGTGCGCCGATGCCGCGCGTCTGCAGCGGGCGGCACTGCAGGAGGTTGATCTTGTACTCCCGGTCGGGACGGAAGTTGCAGGCGAACTCCACGTCCACGGGGTAGTCGTAGCGCTTCTCCAGATCGTGCATGAGCTTGGTCATGACCTCGCAGAAGTCCGTGCGGCGCAGCAGCTTGTCGAAATTCACGATGTCCGGCACGGGATAGTCGACGCCCATCTCCCGGAAGCGCGCACGCGTCGGCGCGTCCGGCTCCATGAAGAGGAAGGAATCGGTCTTGAAGTCGCGCTTGTCGAGCTTGTCGATCTCCACGGTCTCGAAGCGGTTCTTCTTCAGGTTGATCGCGTCGATCTTGTGCTGGGAGAATTTATACTCGTCGCCGTAGGCCACCTTCGGCGGGGCGAGAGGCCTGGCCATGTCGAGGAGCCGCGCGTAGTCGTCGGCCTCACGGTCGACGGCGCGGGTGCCCATGCCGAAGACAAGGCGCAGCATGCCGCGGTTTTCCGCCGCCTGCGCGGCGCTCGTGACATAGAGGTTCTGCGAGTGGCCCACGCCCGCGACGTGCGGATAGTAGTAGTCGCCGTGGATATCGCCGCTCACGCGCATGACCAGCAGCGCCATCTGCTCGTCGCGGCTGAGGAGGCCGCGGTCGGCGCGGTAGCGGATCGCGTCCTCGTTGACCGTAGAGGCGTAGACCGTGCGCACGGCGGCCTCGAATTCGGCGTAGCGCTCCTCCGGCGTGCCCTGGTTGGGGCAGAATACGCTGTCGTACTTGCCCGCGAAGGCGTTGCCGAAGCCGTCCTCGAGGATCGAGGACGAGCGCACGATGATCGGCGACTGGCCGAAGTATTCGAGCATCGAGCGGAACTGCTCCTTGATCGAGTGCATGAACTCACCGTGCAGCAGCTTCTCGCGGATGGCCGGCGCGACGGCGAGATAGTCCTCGGGGTTGACCATCTTCGTGCGCAGGCTCCAGGCGTCGGTCTGCACGAAATAGGTGTAGAATACGTCCGCGCCGATGAAATACGAGTCATGCTCCTCGACGCGCCTGGCGAAGAGCTCCGGGTTCTCTTCCTGCAGCACACGGCGCGCCAGCAGCATGCCGACGGCCTTGCCGCCGATGCAACCCGTGCCGATCTCGCGCTTTTTGATGGCCATGAGATCGGCTGTCGTGAAGTATTTGCGGCACAGCTCGAAGCGCTGCGGCTCGGTTCCGAGCAGGCAGCGGATGATGTTGTCCTTGTGCGCGAGGCCCTCCTCGTCCGTCGGCTCCTCGGCCCCCGCGGCGGCGAAGTCGAACATGTTGTCCCAGCAGTCGCGCCGCTCGCCGGTCTGCGTGAAGATGTCAAAGATGCCGTAGCTCTCG
The DNA here is from genome assembly GCA_017449185.1 of Oscillospiraceae bacterium. Classification (GTDB taxonomy): domain Bacteria; phylum Bacillota; class Clostridia; order Oscillospirales; family Oscillospiraceae; genus Limivicinus. The sequence goes on along the minus strand of JAFSJZ010000034.1, from coordinate 4,347 downwards.
GCGCTGGAGGTGACGAGCGTACAGTTCGCCCCGTCGATTTTGATCGGGAAGTACATATACTCGGTGTGCCGCCCCTCGACCTTGACCGCATGGATATAGGTCGCGGCGTTCATCGTGCGGATGTTCATCAGCACGGGCGCGGCGTGACGGATGCGCGAGACCGTCTCGTAGATGTGCTTTTCGTACATGATCGGCACGTAGGCAATCGACTGCTGCTCGCGCAGGAAGGGGCAGGTCAGGCAGAAGAAGTTGCACACCATCATGTCCGAGAACCAGTATTTCTGCAGCTCGGTGATGCAGTCGAAGATGTAGAACACGCCCGCGCCCTCGGCGGCAACGATGCGGTGCACCTGCACGGCGAAGGTCTCGAAGCCCACGGTAGGGTCGAGCGAGTATTTCTTCACGTTCGCGCCGCGCTCCGCGAGCGCCTGGGCGTCGATGACCTCGTCGTGGTCGCCGAAGCGCAGATAGACGATGCGCTGGCCGTCGCGCGCCGTGTGCGCCACGAACTGCGTCGCAGCGAAGATATAGTCCCGGATGTGGGCGATCTGCCAGAGCACGGTGTCGCCGCTGCGCAGACCGTCGATCGCGCGGTCGAGGCCCTCGATGCCGGTGCCGATGCGTTTGTCGTCCATGATGCGTCCTCCATATCGGGAAATAATACAATAATTTTATCATCACGGAGGCCTGTTTTCAACGGAAAATCTGTGTTATACTGACAATATGGGAAAAAGAAAGCTGCCATCCTGAGCGCAGCGAAGGATCTTTTCGGGTTTTTCGTCACTTCTCTCCTCAGAATGAAAGAAAAAAGCGAGGTTATGCGCCATGATCTATGATTTTGAGACCGTGCTGGACCGCCGCGGCCGCGATTCCGTCGCTGCGGATATCATCCCCTTTCCCGGCGTGACGCCCGACGAGGGCTTTGATCCGATCCCGATGTGGATCGCGGACATGGCCTATCCCACCGCCCCGCCGGTGCTCGAGGCGATCCGGCGGCGGCTCGAGATGCCGGCGCTGGGCTATTTCCGTCTCTCCGACGAGTATCTCGACAGCATCCTCTCCTGGCAGCGCCGCCGCAACGGCGTCGAGGGGCTGGAAAGAGAACATCTCGGCTACGAAAACGGCGTGCTCGGCGGCGTGGCCTCCGCCGTGCAGGCGCTGACCGCGCCGGGCGAGAAGATCCTCGTCCACTCCCCCACCTACGTCGGTTTCACCCACACGATCGAGACGCTCGGGCGCGTGCTCGTCCACTCGCCGCTCGTGCGGGACGGGGACGGGATCTGGCGCATGGATTATGCCGACATGGACACGAAGATCCGCGAGCACGGCATCCATCTCGTCATCTTCTGCTCGCCGCACAATCCCTCCGGCCGCGTGTGGGAGCGCGCCGAGCTCGACGCGGCGATGGCCGTTTTCCGTGACAACGACTGCCTCGTGATCTCCGACGAGATCTGGTCGGACATCGTCATGCCGGGGTATAAGCACATCCCGACGCAGTCCCTCGGCGAGGACGCGCGCGCGCGCACGATGGCCTTCTACGCTCCGAGCAAGACCTTCTCGCTGGCGGGACTCGTCGGCTCGTACCACATTATTTACAGCAAATACCTGCGCGAGCGCGTCGAGCGCCAGAGCGCGCAGAGCCACTATAACTCCTGCAACGTGCTGTCGATGCACGCGCTCATCGGCGGCTACTCGCCCGAGGGCGAGGAATGGGCCGAGCAGATGATCCGCGCTGTGAACGGCAACTTTGACTACGCCTGCGGCTTTATCGAAAAAAATTTCCCGGGCGTGCGCGTCATGCGTCCGCAGGGGACCTATATGCTCTTCCTCGACTGCGGCGAATTCTGCCGGGCGCACGGCGTGACGATCGCCGAGCTGCAGCGCCGCGGCGTGCGCGCGGGCGTGATCTGGCAGAACGGCGAGGATTTCGTCTGGCCCGACACGATCCGCATGAACCTCGCGCTGCCCCTCTCCCGCCTGAAAGAGGCGATGGAGAGATTGGCAAAGTATGCCTTTATTTAGATTTTTACTCTGTCCTGCAGAGGCGGCCGCTGGGCCGCCTCTTTTTTTCTTTGTCCAAACTGTGAATTTTCCCCGCAATCCCGGGCAAAACGCTTGACATATGCAGGGCCGGGTGCTATATTAGCACTCGGAAGATAAGAGTGCCAACAGTCGGCAGCAGGGAGTGCTAACATGGCTATCAGCGAGAGAAAAAAGAAAATACTCGCCGCCGTCGTGGACGCCTATATCCGGACCGCCGAACCCGTGGGCAGCAAGGCCATCGCCGAGAGCGCGGGCCTGGGCTGCTCCTCGGCAACGATCCGCAACGAGCTCGCCGAGCTCGTCGCGATGGGCTACCTCGAACAGCCGCACACCTCCGCCGGGCGCGTTCCGACGGCGATGGGCTACCGGCTCTACGTCAACGAGCTGATGGAGAAGCAGCGCTTCACCATCGAGGAGGGCGAGGATCTCAACCGCCGCCTCAACCAGCGTCTGCAGGAGCTCGACGACACGATCGGCGACGTCAGCCGCCTGGCCTCGCAGCTCACGAATTACCCGGCCATGGCGCTGACCACGCGCGAGGCCGTGACGGTCCTGCGCTTCGACCTCATCTACGTGGACGCGAACACCTTCATCATCGTGCTGATGCTCTCCGACCACTCGGCGCGCAGCAAGCTCGTGCATCTGCCGATCTCGGTGGATGAAAAGATGATCCGCAAGCTCGCGACGCTCTTCAACGCCAACTTCACGCACATCGGCGAGGACGCCGTCACCCCGGTGCTGATCGCCTCGACCGAGCGCAGCGCCGACGACACGATGGGCATCACGGCCGTGATCTCCTCCTTCGTGCTCGAGGTGCTCTCCTCGTCCTCCGCGCCGGTGGCCTTCGTCTCCGGCGAGAACAGGCTGCTCAGCCAACCGGAGTTCCGCGACCCCGACAAGGCGCACCGCCTGATGAGTTATCTCTCCGGCGGCGGGCAGCTCCTGCCGGCGGAAAGCCTGCCCGGCAGCAACGAGGTCCGCGTGCTGATCGGGCCGGAGAACGTGGCCGAGGAGCTCAAGGATTCCAGCGTGGTGATCGCCAGCTACGACGCCGGCGACAACACCCGCGGCCTCATCGGCGTGGTCGGCCCGACGCGCATGGATTATTCCGCCGTCGCCGCCAAGCTCCGCTTCCTGGCCGACGGCCTCTCGAGGAGGCTCGGCGGAGGCGAGGCCCCGCCCGAGGGCCTGCACAACAAGCTGATCATCAAGGGAGATTTCAACGATGAGTGACGAAAAGAAGACCGAGGAAGTCATCGAGGAAACCCAGGCGCCGAAGTCCGAGGCAGAAGAGCCGAAGAAGGACGCGCCGAAGGAAGAGAAGAAGGAAAAGGCCAAAAAGGACAAGGCCGAAAAGAAAAAGGAAGAGCCGGCCGCGCCGAAGGAGGAGAAGACCGAGCCCCCGCAGGGCCAATCCGACGCGTACCTGAGGCTGCTGGCCGAGTATGACAACTACCGCAAGCGCAGCCAGCGCGAGAAGGACGCCCTCTACGCCGACATCCGCGCCGACACCCTGAAGCAGTTCCTGCCCGTGTACGACAATCTCATGCGTGCGCTGAACCAGTCCACCGCCGACGAGGCCTACCGCAAGGGCGTGGAGATGATCATGGCGCAGTTCAACAAGACCCTCGAGAGTCTGGGCGTCGAGAGGATCGAATCGCTCGGCAAGACCTTCGACCCCGCCCTCCACAACGCGGTCATGCATGTGGACGACGAGACGAAGGGCGAGAACGAGATCGTCGAGGTCTTCCAGGAGGGCTTCCGGCTGGGCGACAAGGTGATCCGCTTCGCGATGGTCAAGGTGGCTAATTAGTGTCTAGTATCTAGTGTCTAGAAACTGGAATCTAGAAACTGGAAACTCACATTGTTAATAATTTTAATCGCTATATAGGAGGATGAACATCATGGGAAAAATCATCGGTATTGACCTCGGCACCACCAACAGCTGCGTGGCCGTCATGGAAGGCGGCGAGGCTGTCGTTATCGCCAACGCCGAGGGCGCGCACACCACGCCTTCCGTCGTGGCCTTCGCCAAGAACGGCGAGCGTATGGTCGGCCAGGTGGCCAAGCGCCAGGCCGTCACGAACCCCGACCGCACGATCTCCTCGATCAAGCGCGAAATGGGCTCGAATTACAGAGTGACCGTTGACGGCAAGAGCTACACCCCGCAGGAGATCTCCGCGATGGTGCTGCAGAAGCTCAAGGCCGACGCCGAGGCCTATCTGGGCCAGAGCGTGACCGAGGCCGTCATCACCGTCCCGGCTTACTTCACCGACGCGCAGCGTCAGGCGACCAAGGACGCGG
>JAFSJZ010000033.1 GCA_017449185.1 Oscillospiraceae bacterium | reverse complement strand
GCGGCTTTGCACCGCCGGGGGCGGATGAAGCAAAGCCGCAATTTCCGCAGCCGCACAAATACAGGGTCGCCATATTAAGGCGGCCCTGTATTTGTATTCGCGGCAAGGTGTTAGGAAGAATTCGCAATCTTCCCCTCCCTTGTGTCCTTCTCTTTCCCCCTTTCTCTTGGACAAGCAAGAGAAAGGGGAGCGTTTTCCCGTCTCCTTGCACGCACAAAGAGAAAACGGACTCTGACCCAGTATGAGAAACGGGACCGTGTTTCCCGTCTTTTAAATCGGGATAAACCCTATCGCAGCTCGTAGAGCTTCGTGAACTTCTCCTCGAGGTAGTCGAGATAATAGTCCGGATTCAGGCTCTCGCCGGTGATCGTGCGGATCCACTCGTCGGGCGTGGAGATCGAGGCGATCGAGAACACGCGCGCGGTCAGCCAGTCGCGGATCTTTACCAGGTCGCCCGCGCGCACGGCGGCGAACACGTCGAAGTCCTTTTCCATCACGCGCAGGATCTGCACGCCGTATGCGTTGCCCAGCGCGTAGGACGGGAAATAGCCGAAATAGACGCTCGACCAGTGCACGTCCTGCAGGCAGCCCTGCGCGTCGTCCGGCACCTCGACGCCGAGATACTCCTTATACTTGGCCTTCCACAGCGCCGGGATCTCGTCGACCGTGATCTCGCCGTTGACAAAGGCCTTTTCCAGCTCGTAGCGCACCATGATGTGCAGGCAGTAGCTCAGCTCGTCGGCCTCGGTGCGGATCAGGCTCGGCCGCGCGACGTTGACGGCCTCGTAGAGCTCGCGGTCGGAGACGTCGTCGAACACGCCGCCGGACAGCGCGCGGATCTGCGGCGCGACAAGGGAGATAAAGGCCTCGCTGCGGCCGATCAGATTCTCGTAAAAGCGCGAGATCGTCTCGTGCATGGCGTTGGACATGCGCTCGGCGCAGTGTTCGTCGAAGAATTCCTGCGGCTCGTTCTGCATGAACAGGGCGTGGCCGCCCTCATGCAGGGTCGTGAAGACGTTGGAGAGGAAGCACTCCTCGTGATAATGCGTCGTCACGCGCACGTCGTTCCGGCCGTAGTTGTCGGTGAAGGGGTGCTCGGTCGTCATCAGCACGAGCGCGCTTTGGCGCAGGCCCTCGAGCTCGAGGAGGTACCGCGACATGGCCTCCTGCCGCGGGATCGGCACCGGGCGGCTCACAAAGTCCTCGCGGATGGGTTTTCCTTCCTCCGTGACGCGGCGCAGCAGCGGCACGATGCGCGTGCGCAGCGCGGCGAAGAAAGCGTCCAGCTGCTCGATGCTTCCGCCCTTTTCCTTGTCGTCGAGACAGGTATCGTAGACCGTGGCCTTTTTTTCGTCCCGCAGTTCCACCGTCAGCCGCTGATAGCGGATCAGCTCTCCGAGACTGTCGCGGAAGAGCGAAAAGTCGTCGGCCTTCTTGGCCTTCAGCCAGGCGCCGTAGGCGCGGTTGGAGGCCAGATCCATCTCGTAGTCGAGCTTGGCGGAGATGTTTTTGACCCTGGCGTAGTCGTCATAGAGGTGCCCGACCGCCTTTTTCTGCACCGGCGTCAGCCCCTCGCTGTCCTCGTGCAACGCGCAGATGAGCTTCTCGAAGCCCTTGGCGTGGCTGAGCGCGTACAGGCGCTTGCCGACGAGGGCCATATCCTCGCCGGCGCGCTCGATACCCTCCTCGGGCGCGCAGCACTCCATGTCGAAGCCGACCTTGCCGATGCAGCGGCCGTAGGCCTCGATCTCGTCGAGGCGCTTCGAAAGCGCCTTCCATTTCTGCCGGTTGGTCATGGATTCAAAATCTCCTTTCATCATGCGAAGAAGCCTCCCTTGCGTAAAGGGAGCCTTATTTATCCCGAAAAATGGCGGCACAGATGCCGCACGCAGCACTTTTCGCACAGCGGCTTCCTCGCGTCGCAGACCGCGCGGCCGTGCAGCACGATGCAGTGGCAGAAGTCGCTCGAGCTCTCCGGCGGCAGGATCTTTCGCAGCGCGCGCTCGATCTTCTCCGGCTCCTTGAGGTCGTCGACCAGCCCCATACGGTTCGACAGACGGATGCAGTGCGTGTCCACGACCACCGATCCGGGGACGCGGAACACGTCGCCGAGGATCAGGTTCGCGGTCTTGCGCCCCACGCCGGGCAGGGCGGTGAGTTCCTCCATCGTGTCGGGCACCTGCCCGCCGTGCTTTTGAAGCAGCGCCTGCGCGCAGGCGACGATGTCCCGCGCCTTGGCGCGGAAGAAGCCGCAGGAATGGACGTACTTTTCCACTTCCTCCACGTCGGCCTCCGCGAAGGACTCCAGCGTCGGGAAGCGCGCGAAGAGCGCGGGCGTGATCATGTTGACGCGCTCGTCGGTGCACTGGGCGGCCAGCCGCACGGAGAACAGCAGCTCATAAGCCTTGTCATAGTCGAGCGTGCAGCTCGCCTCGGGGTATTCCGCCAGCAGCAGCCGGACGATCTCGTTTACCTGTTCGGGTGTGCGCATTTCTCTCTCATCTCCGCGAAAAAAATCGGCAGGCCCATTATACCGCTGAGCCTGCCGATCCGTCAATCGCCTCACTTTTCCGCCCGGTACAGCCGCAGGAAGCGCTGCGCGCACTCGACGAGGAAAGAAAAATTCCTCTCGTCGCAGACCGTGTCCTTCGCCGTATGGATACGCGCCATATACAGCCCGAGCAGCGGCGAGCGGTTCATCACCGCCACCGCTACGCCGCAGCGGAAATTGACCTGATCCGAGGGGTAAAAGGCGCCGAGCGGCCCCTCCAGATACGTCTGCTTGTCTCCGGCGGAGGCAAAGGCCTGCTCCAGCGCGGCGCCCGCGCGCTTTTTGGCGCGGCGGCTCTGGACGATCAGGACATGATCTCCGTCGGAGACACAGTCAAAGTTGATCACAAGCCGCTCCTTCATCGCCTTTCTGTGCCGGGAGGCGAAGACGGACGAGCCGATGAGCCCGCTCTCCTCGTGGTCGAAAAAGACGAAGGCGCAGCGCGCACGCTCCTCCTCGCTCAGGGTGCCGATCAGCTCGCAAAGCGTCACGATGCCGGATGTGTTGTCGTTGACGGTGTGCGGATTGGCAGGACCGAGCAGGAACACGTACAGGATCGCGGCGAGCGCGGCGAACCACGCGAGCATGAACGACAGAGGCCCGTGTACCCCGAGCCGGATCAGCACCCAGGCCAGCAGAGCCGCCGCCGCGAAAAAGGGCAGCAGGATCAAAAGCTGATAGAGCAGATAAACGAGCAGGTTTTTCGGCGTGATGAAGTTCGGGAAGGGCAGGCGGGCGCAGGTGTCGTAATGGGCGGTAAAGACCACTTCGGCGCTCTCCGGATCGCCCAGCACCAGATTGCGGCAGCGGGGCCAGCCTTTCCCCTCCTCCGCCTGCAGGCCGTCCAGCCGGCTTTGCAGGAAGGCGATGAAGCGGCTCTTCTGCTCTTTCGTTTTTCGCACCTGCCAGTCGCGCAGGATCTCGCGGGACAGCTCGGTCATAGGCTTCTCCTTCCGAAAAAATGGGCCGGAGAAGCGCTCCGGCCCGGTATGTTTATTGAACGTTCGACGTCAGTTTCTCGTCACGTTGATATAGGTGCCGCACTCGATGACGGGAACATCGTACACGCCGTAGGTGCCGGCGAAGTGCCAGCTCACCTCGACGGGGATCGAGGTCGTCTGTCCCGCGGGGGCGGTGACCGTAAAGCTCTGCGCGCCGAGGGTGTGATAGGTCAGATCGCTGCCGTCGTAATCCACGAGGTTGGAGGTGAGCGTCAGGTACTGGTCGCCGACGTGCAGGCCCAGCGGCATGGGATCGGAATAGACGTTGCGGGAAAGCACGCTGACCGTGATCGACACGCTGACCTTGTCCGCGCTGACGGTGTTGACGCTCCAGTCTACGGACAGGTCGATGCCCGTCCCCGTCTCGGACGAGAAGCTGCCGGTGCCCAGCAGGTCGCCGTACACGGGCACGGGCGTGGGCGCAGGCGTCGGCGCAGGGGTCGGCGTCGGCACGGGCGTGGGAACGGGCGTCGCCGCGGGCGCAGGCTTCGGCTGCGGCGTGATGAGCACGGCCGTCGGCTCGGGCGTGGGTTCCGGCGTGGGCGCGGGCGTCACGGCCGCCGCCGCAGCGGCCGCGGCCGCCGCTTCCGCTTCGGCCCGTCTGGCGTCCTCCCGGTTGACGAACCAGGACGCGATAACGGCGACGATCAGCAGAAAAACGATGATGAAAAGCACCGCTTTGATTTTTCCGGAAGTCATATGCGAACTCCTTTCCAGAGGAAACTGCTTAACATAATATCAGTATAGCGCATCGGGAAAGAATTGTCCACGCTCGGCGGGAAAGTTTTAGACTTCTTAACAATTGCGCCCGAGCGCCGTCCCGATCCCGGCGGCGCAGAACAACATCTTGTGTTCGGCGCCGCGCGGAGCAACGAATTGTGCCATGTGAAAAAAAGCGGCGCGAAATGCGCAAAAAGGGCGAAAATTTTGCTTGCATTTGCCTTTCCTCTCTGCTATTATATAAAAGCTGTTTATCCGACCAGGATAAAAACACACGAGCAAGGAGGTGCTTCAGATGGCAAAGTGCCAGTTCTGTGACAAGGGCGTGAGCTTCGGCATCAAGGTCAGCCATTCCCACAGACGGACCAACCGTTCCTGGAAGCCGAATGTGAAGCGCGTCAAGGCCATCGTCGACGGGACGCCTCAGCACGTCTACGTCTGCACCCGCTGCCTCCGCAGCGGCAAGGTCACCCGCGCTGTGTAATAGAACATTACCCGAAACAAGCCTGTCTGCCGATAAAGACGGGCTTTTTTCGGTATTTTTTGGGGTAAGCGCGGGCCGAAACGCCATCGGCGTCTCGCGGACGATTTGCGCCCTGCCTTTGTCTCTTTTTCTTGACATACACAAAGTATGCCTGCGAAAAAGAACCTTCGGCAAAACACAAATCCTCTCGCGATCCGCTCTCGACGCTCCGTCCCTTGCTTACCGGAAGTTCTAATGCTCACAGGAGGAACGAATATGAAACTGCTTGAAGAGCGCATCCTGTCCGACGGCAAAGTGCTGCCCGGCGGCATCCTGAAGGTCGGCAGCTTTCTCAACCAGCAGATCGATACCGCGCTGCTCTGGGAGATGGCGCAGGAGCTCCGCCGCCTCTACGGCGGCGAGGGCGTGAACAAGATCCTCACGATCGAGGCCTCCGGCATCGCGATCGCGGCCGTAACCGGCTATGTTTTCGGCTGCCCGATGGTCTTCGCCAAAAAGAGCAAGACGAAAAACATCTCCGGCGAGGTCTACGCCGCCGAGGTCGAGTCCTTCACCCACGGCAACACCAGCACCGTCGTCGTCTCAAAGGACTATCTCGGCCCCGAAGACCGCGTGCTGATCGTCGACGACTTCCTCGCCACCGGCGCGGCGCTCGTCGGGCTGCGCGCGCTCTGCGAGCAGGCGGGGGCCGCCGTCGTCGGCGCGGGGATCGCGATCGAGAAGGTCTTCCAGGGCGGCGGAAACGCCCTGCGCGCACAGGGGATGAGGATCGAGTCGCTGGCGAAGATCGCGGAGATGAGCGACGAGGGGCTGACGTTTTGTCAATAATTTCCTTTTAATACTTAAAGCATTCTCTCGCAAGGCTTTAGAGACTTTTCAACAGGGCGGCGTTTTTGGTAGAAGTTCACAAAAACGCCGCCCTCTGCCTGTGCAAATCTGCGGAATAACACACTTGACTTTTTTCGACACAACTGATATGTTGGTAGCGTAAAAACCGAATACCGCTTTCGATATATAGCAAATGATATGGATTTGAAGTTTCTACCCGGACGCCGTAAATGACCGGACTATCGAAGACCGATTCGAGGGCGCAGTGTTTTTCCTACTGCGCCTCTTGTGTTGTTTTTCGCATTGTCTTTGTCGTTCACCGGCAAGGCAGTGCGAGTTTGCTTTTATGGCAGGCGGTATCGGCTAAAATGAAAAGGAGAGACAACATGAAAAAGACTATCGCTCTGTTCCTCGCGCTCGTGATGGTGTTCGCCCTGTGCGCCTGCGGCCAGACCGCCGCGCCCGCCGCCGAGGCTCCCGCTGCCGAGGCTCCCGCCGCCGAGGCCCCCGCTGCCGAAGCCCCCGCTGCCGAAGCCCCCGCTGCCGAAGCCCCCGCCGTCAAGGTCGGCTTCATCTTCCTGCATGACGAGCAGTCCACCTATGACCTCAACTTCATGAACGCCGCCAAGGAAGCCTGCGAGAAGCTCGGCATCGAGTACATCCTCAAGACCGGCGTTCCTGAAGGCCAGGAGTGCTATGAGACCGCGCTCGACCTTGTCGACGACGGCTGCAACATCGTCTTCGCCGACTCCTTCGGCCACGAGGACTACATGATCCAGGCCGCCAAGGAGTGCCCGGACGTCCAGTTCTGCCACGCCACCGGCACCAAGGCCCACACCGAGGGTCTGGCCAACTTCCACAATGCGTTCGCCTCCATCTATGAGGGCCGCTTCCTCGCCGGCGTCGCCGCCGGCCTGAAGCTCAACGAGATGATCGACTCCGGCAAGATCACCGCCGATCAGGCTCTGATGGGCTATGTCGGCGCCTACACCTACGCCGAAGTCATCTCCGGCTACACCTCCTTCTACCTCGGCGCGAAGTCCGTCTGCCCGAGCGTCACGATGAAGGTCACCTTCACCGGCTCCTGGTACGACATGCCCCTTGAGCAGGAAGGCGCTCAGAAGCTGATCGACAGCGGCTGCGTCCTCCTCTCCCAGCATGCCGACTCCATGGGCGCCCCGAACGTCTGCCAGGCCGCCGGCGTTCCCGACGTCTCCTACAACGGCTCCACGATCGAAGCCGGCCCCGACACCTACATCATCTCCTCCCGCATCAACTGGGCTCCCTACTTCGAGTACATCATCAACTGCGTCGCCAACGGCGAGGCCATTGCCACCGACTGGACCGGCACCATCGAGACCGGCTCCGTCGAGCTGCTTGAGCTCAACGAGAAGGTCGCTGCCGAAGGCACCGCCGCCAAGATCGAAGAGGTCAAGGCCGGCCTGCTGGACGGCTCCATCCACGTCTTCGACACCGCCAACTTCACCGTGGGCGGCGAGACCCTGACCAGCTACCTGGCCGACGTTGACACCGATCCCGCCTACACGCCCGACACCGAAGTGATCGTCGACGGTTACTTCAACGAGTCCGGCGAGGGCCTGCGCTCCGCTCCTTACTTCGATCTCCAGATCGACGGCATCGAGCTGCTCGACGTCGCGTTCTAAAAACACATTCGGGAAGTCCCGGATCTTCTCCGGGGCTTCCCGCTCCTCATATTTTCCCGCTCTTTGCCTCAGATATGCTGCAAAGAGCAGCGTGGGGGCAACAGTCCCTGCGTTGCTCTTTACAGCATATCGGCGTTTTCAAAGGAGGGTACAGCCTTGGACAACAAGACTCCCGCAGTAAAAATGCGCAACATCACCAAGACCTTCGGCCCGGTCGTCGCCAACGACAAGGTCTGGCTTGACATCTATCGCGGCGAGATCCTGGCGCTGCTCGGCGAGAACGGCAGCGGCAAGACCACGCTGATGAATATGCTCTCCGGCATCTACTTCCCCGACGAGGGGACGATCTCCATCGACGGCAAAGACGTCGTGATCCGCTCGCCGAAGGACGCCTTCTCCCTGGGCATCGGCATGATCCACCAGCATTTCAAGCTCGTCGACGTGCTGACCGCCGCCGAGAACATCGTGCTCGGCCTCGAGGGCAAGCTCGATCTGAAGGCCGCGGCCGAGAAGATCCGTGCGATCTGCGACGCCTACGGCTTCGAGGTCGACCCCGATCAGAAGATCTACGACATGTCCGTCTCCCAGAAGCAGACCGTGGAGATCGTCAAGGTGCTCTACCGCGGCGCGGACATCCTGATCCTCGACGAGCCCACGGCCGTCCTGACCCCGCAGGAGACCGACAAGCTTTTCGCCGTGCTGCGCAACATGCGCGACGACGGCAAGGCCATCGTCATCATCACCCATAAGATGCACGAGGTCGAGGCCCTGTCCGACCGCGTGGCCATCCTCCGTCACGGGCAGTTCATCGGCGACATGCCGACGAAGCGCACGAACGCGCAGGAGATGACCAACATGATGGTCGGTCACGCCGTCACGCTGAACATCGAGCGGCCCGTCCCGGTCGACCCGAAGCCCCGCATCGAGGTCAAGGGGCTGACCGTGCGCAACATCGAGGGCGTCGTCAAGCTCGACAGCGTGTCCTTCACCGCCAATTCCGGCGAGATCCTCGGGATAGCGGGCATCTCCGGCAGCGGCCAGAAGGAGCTGCTCGAGGCCATCGCGGGCCTGCAGCCCGTCGAGGCGGGCAGCATCGAGTACATCGAGGACGACGGCAGCCGCGAGGAGCTCATCGGCAAGGATCCGCTCTCGATCGCGGAGATGGGCGTCACGCTCTCCTTCGTGCCGGAGGACCGCCTGGGCATGGGCCTCGTCGGCAACATGGACCTGTCCGACAACATGATGCTGCGCTCCTTCCGCAAGGGCCGCTCGCTCTTTACCGACCGCCGCTCGCCGAAGACCCTGGCCGAGACCGTCGTGCGGGAACTGGAGGTCTCGACGCCGAGCGTTTCCACGCCGGTGCGCCGTCTCTCCGGCGGCAACGTGCAGAAGGTGCTCGTCGGGCGTGAGATCGCCGCGGCGCCGAAGGTGCTGCTGACGGCTTACGCCGTACGCGGGCTGGACATCAACTCGTCCTATACGATCTATGATCTCATCAACCGCCAGAAGGCCGAGGGCGTCGCCGTCATCTACGTCGGCGAGGACCTCGACGTGCTGCTCGAGCTGGCCGACCGCATCCTTGTGCTCTGCGGCGGCAAGGTGAGCGGCATCGTGCCCGGCCGCGGCGCGAAAAAGCGCGACGTCGGCATGATGATGACGAAGCTGGGAGGGAACGGCTGATGAAAAAGACACGCGAACCTCTGATCCATATCACCAAGCGCGGCGAGCTGCGCTGGTATCAGGCCTGGGCGATCCGCGGCGGCGCGATCCTGCTGGCGCTGCTCTTCGCGGGCCTCATCACGACGCTGCTGACCGGCGAGAACCCGATCCAGGTCTACGCCGCGATCTGGAAGGGCTCCTTCGGCAGCGCCCGGAAGATGTGGGTGCTGGGCCAGAATGTGGCGATCCTGCTGTGCGTGGCGCTGGCCGTCACGCCCGCGTTCCGCATGCGCTGCTGGAATCTCGGCGGCGACGGACAGATGCTCGCCGGCGGCCTGGCCACCGCGGCCTGCATGATCCTGTTGGGCGGCAAGCTCCCCAACGCCGCGCTGATCTGCCTGATGCTCGTCACCAGTATTCTTGCCGGCGCGATCTGGGCGCTGATCCCCGCCTTCTTCAAGGCCCGCTTCAACACCAACGAGACGCTCTTCACCCTGATGATGAACTATATCGCGATCCAGCTGGTGGCCTATTTCATCATCGTCTGGGAGGTGCCCAAGGGCGCGGGTCAGATCGGCATCATCAACCAGAGCACCAACGCCGGCTGGCTGCCGCAGGTGGGCTCGTCGAAATATCTGCTCAATATCATCGTCGTCGCGATCCTCACGGTCGTGATGTACCTGTATCTGAACTATTCCAAGCACGGCTACGAGCTCGCCGTCGTCGGCGAGAGCGAGCGCACCGCCCGCTACGTCGGCATCAAGGTCGACCGCGTCATCATCCGCACGATGCTGCTCTCCGGCGCGATCTGCGGTCTGGCCGGCATGCTGCTCGTCGGCGGCACCGATCACACGCTGACCACGACGATCACCGCCAACCGCGGCTTCACGGCCGTCATGGTCTCGTGGCTGGGCAAGTTCAACCCCGTGTGGATGATCTTCACCAGCTTCCTGCTGGTGTTCCTCGGCAAGGGCGGCAGCGAGATCGCCACGAACTTCGGTTTGAGTTCTTCCTTCGGCGATATCCTGACCGGCATCATCCTGTTCTTCATCATCGGAAGCGAGTTCTTCATCAGCTACCGCATCAACTTCCGCAAAGCGGCCGAAAAGGAGGGTTGAGCCATGTTTGATTTCGTCTCCTTCATCCCCCGCGCCGTCATGCAGGGCACGCCGCTGCTTTTCGGCAGCACCGGCGAAACGCTGACCGAAAAATCCGGCAACCTCAACCTCGGTATTCCGGGCATCATGTACGTCGGCGCGATCTCCGGCGTCGTCGGCGCTTTCTTCTATGAGCAGGCCGGCGCGCCGAGCGCCTTCCTCGCCGTGGCCATCCCGGTGCTGTGCTCGCTCGTCGGGGCGCTGCTGATGGGCCTGCTGTACTGCTTCCTCACGGTCACGCTGCGCGCCAACCAGAACGTCACCGGCCTGGCGCTGACGACCTTTGGCGTCGGCCTGGGAAACTTCTTCGGCGGCTCGCTCATCAAGCTCTCCGGCAGTCCCGTCCCCGCGATCGTGCTGGCCAAGACCAGCGGCTATTTCAGCGCCTCGGTCGCCGGCGCCGCCGGCAGCACGAACTGGTTTTCCAAGCTGTTTCTGAGCTATGGTTTTCTGGCCTATCTGGCCATCGTCATCGCGCTCGTCGCGGCATATATCCTCAAACGCACGCGCACGGGCCTGCACCTGCGCGCCGTGGGGGAGAGCCCCAACACCGCGGACGCCGCCGGCGTCGACGTGGCGCGTTACAAGTACGTGGCCACCTGCACCGGCTCGATGATCGCGGGTCTCGGCGGCCTGTACTATATCATGGACTACACCAAGGGCGTCTGGTCCTCCGACGCTTTCGGCGACCGCGGCTGGCTTGCCATCGCGCTGGTCATCTTTACGGTCTGGCGTCCGAACGTCGGCGTACTGGCATCCTTCCTCTTCGGCGGACTGTATATCCTGCATATGTACATCCCCTCGGGCATGAATCTTGCCGTCAAGGAGCTGTACAAGATGCTGCCTTACGTCGTCACGACGATCGTGCTGGTCATCACCTCGATGCGCAACCGCCGCGAGAACCAGCCCCCCGCCTCGCTCGGCCTGCCGTATTTCCGCGAGGAAAGATAGCGTAATTGTTTTTGGTTTTAGAAAGCGGGCGGCCTTCGGCCGCCCGCTTTTTGCGTCTTAACGACCTAGTGGGTGTCCATTTTCTCTTTGCGCGTGCAAAGAGAAAGTGGACAAAAAGAGAAAGCACGCCAAAGTGGGGAAGATTCCGAATTCTTCCCCCCTTTGGAAACCCCCTAATTGAAACGGCAAAGGAGGGGACTTCTCCCCTCCTT
>JAFSJZ010000032.1 GCA_017449185.1 Oscillospiraceae bacterium | reverse complement strand
CGGAGCACCTCGTGCGGGTTGAGCGCGCCGGAGGTCAGCTCCTGGCCGCGGTCGACGTGGTCGCCGTTGTGCACCAGGATGCCTGCGGAGTGCGGCACGGTATAGACCGCCGTGGCGCCCTCGGCCTCGTTGGTGATCGTGATCGTGTACATGATGCCTTTCTTGGCTTCTTCGATCGCGACAGTGCCGGAGATCTCGGCCAGAACGGCCATCTTCTTGGGCTTGCGCGCCTCGAAGAGCTCCTCGACACGGGGAAGGCCCTGGGTGATGTCGTCGCCCGCTACGCCGCCGGTGTGGAAGGTACGCATCGTCAGCTGCGTGCCGGGCTCGCCGATGGACTGGGCGGCGATAACGCCGACCGCCTCGCCCATGTTGACCGGGCGGCCGACCGCGAGGTTGATGCCGTAGCATTTCGCACACACGCCCTGGCGCGCCTCGCAGGTAAGAACGCTGCGGATGAAGACACGGTGGATGTCGTGCGCCTCGAGTACGGCGGCGTCCTCGGGCATAAGCATATGGTCGGTCGTAAAGAGGACCTCGCCGGTCTTGGGATCGACGATATCTTTCGCCGGGAAGCGGCCGTGGATCGCCGTGCCGAAGCTTTCGACCTGCTGGCCGCGGTCATACACCGCGGAGGCCCACACGCCGTCGGCCGTGCCGCAGTCTTTCTCGCGGACGATGACTTCCTGGCAGACGTCGACCATGCGGCGCGTCAGGTAGCCGGAGTCGGCGGTACGCAGAGCCGTGTCCGCCATGCCCTTGCGGGCGCCTCTCGTGGAGATGAAATACTCCAGAACGGACAGGCCCTCGCGGAAGTTGGACTTGACCGGGATCTCGATGGTCTTGCCGGAGGTGTTCGCCATCAGGCCGCGCATACCGGCGAGCTGACGGATCTGGTTCATCGAGCCGCGGGCGCCGGAGTTGGCCATCATATAGATGGGGTTGAACTCGTCAAGGCAGTTGGACAGGGCGTCGGTGACTTCCTTGGTGGTCTTTTCCCACTCGGCGACGACCAGACGGTAGCGCTCGTCATCGGTGATGAAGCCGCGCTTGTACTGGCGCTCGATGTTGACGACCTCCTGCTCGGTGGCCTGGATCATCTCGTTCTTCGTGTTCGGGACGGTCATGTCCGCGACGGAGATCGTGATGGCGGCCTTCGTGGAGTAACGGTAGCCGAGAGTCTTGATGCTGTCGAGCACCTCGGCCGAGATCGTAAAGCCGTATTTCTGGATGCAGCGGTCGATGATGTTGCCGAGCTGTTTTTTGCCGACCTGGAAGCTGATCTCATGGTCGAAGGCGTGCTCGGGATCGCTGCGGTCGACGTAGCCGAGATCCTGCGGGATCGGCTCGTTGAAAATGATGCGGCCCACGGTGGTGTCGATCACGCGCTTGACTTCGACGCCGTCAATGGTCTTGGTGACGCGCAGGCGGATCGGAGCGTGCAGACCGACGCTGCCCTCGTTGTAGGCCATGATGGCCTCGTTGGCGTCGCGGTAGCAAAGCAGCGAGCGATAAGCGCATGGCTTGGTATGCTCAAGCGCAGCCTTCTGGTTGGCCTCGTAGATCTCGTCGCCGTCGACGATGCTGCCGCTCTCGAAGCCGGTATCACCCGGATCGGTGACGAGCAGACGCTCGGCGCCCTTCTCGGCCTTGCCGATGCGGATCATCGTCAGATAGTAGGAGCCAAGGATCATGTCCTGCGTCGGGACCGTGACGGGGTGGCCGTCCTGCGGGCGCAGCAGGTTGTTTGCCGAGAGCATCAGGATACGCGCCTCGGCCTGGGCCTCGGCGGAGAGGGGCACATGGATGGCCATCTGGTCGCCGTCGAAGTCGGCGTTGAAGGCCGTGCAGTTGAGCGGGTGCAGGCGCAGGGCGCGGCCCTCGACCAGCACGGGCTCAAAAGCCTGGATGCCGAGACGGTGGAGCGTAGGCGCGCGGTTGAGCAGCACCGGGTGCTCCTTGATGACGTCCTCGAGCGCATCCCAAACCTCGGTGCGCTGTTTGTCGACCATCTTCTTGGCGGACTTGATGTTGTTCGCCACGCCGTCCGCGACCAGCTTCTTCATCACGAAGGGGCGGAAGAGCTCGATGGCCATTTCCTTCGGCACGCCGCACTGGTAGATCTTCAGATCCGGGCCGACGACGATAACGCTGCGGCCGGAGTAGTCGACGCGCTTGCCGAGCAGATTCTGACGGAAGCGGCCCTGCTTGCCCTTGAGCATGTCGGACAGGGACTTGAGCGCACGGGAGTTCGCGCCCGTGACGGCGCGGCCGCGGCGGCCGTTGTCGATCAGAGCGT
>JAFSJZ010000031.1 GCA_017449185.1 Oscillospiraceae bacterium | reverse complement strand
TCGCGGTAGAGCTTCTGCATCTCCTCGTTGAGCTTCTGCTGGTTGCCCTCGTGGCGGCGCTGCAGCTCCTGGATCTTGGGCTGCAGACGGGTCTGGCGCATCATGCCCTTCTTGCTCTTGGCCATGAAGGGGGTCATGACCAGGTTGACGGCGAGCGCGAAGAGAAGCAGCGCGGCGCCGTAGTTCCCGGTGAGGTTATACAGCCAGACGAACAGCCACGCAAAAGGCTTGGTGATTGCTGCCCACATAGGATAGATTACTCCTTTGTTTGATAGTCACGGTACGGGGTCGTAGATGTCATAGTCCTTCCCGTGAAAAGGATGACAGCGGCAGATACGCCGGAAGGCCAGCCACCCTCCTTTGAGGGCGCCGTATTTTTCGATCGCCTCCAGGGCGTATTGCGAGCAGGTCGGGATAAAACGGCAGCAGGGCGGGCTCAGGGGCGAGATGCGCTTGCGGTAGAAGCGGATCGCCGCGAGCATGAATTTTTTCATGACTCTTCCTCCCGCATCAGGCCGAGCTTTCGGCAGGCGTCCCGGTAGGCGCTCTCGAGCTCGGCGTAGCTTGCTTCGACGGCGCGCATGCGCGCCACGACGACGATGTCCCAGCCGGTCTTCAGCTCCGGCGCGCTCAGACGCGCGATCTCGCGCAGGCGGCGGCGCACGCGGTTGCGCACGACGGCCCCGCCCAGACGCGCCGACACGGTATAGCCCATGCGGTTGACGCCGCGGCCGCTGCGCCGGCAGTAGACGGCGAGACAGCGGTTGGCGCAGGATTTGCCCTTCGCGTACAGGCGGCGGAAATCACTGTTCTTTTTCAGTGTGCACCTGCTGTTCATCGTGAAAACACCTTTAGGGCGGATCGCTCCGCCCTGAAAAAACGTATCAAATTGCCGATCTGCTCTTCAAAGCCCTTATCGATCAGTACGAGAGCTTTGCTCTGCCTTTCGCTCTTCTGCGGGCGAGGACCTTGCGGCCGTTGGCGGTCGCCATTCTCTTGCGGAAGCCGTGCTCTTTCTTGCGCTGCAGCTTCTTGGGCTGATAGGTACGAAGCATCGTGTTTTCTCCTTTCGGTAATGATACTCAACATCCCGCCTTAGTCGGGGACGGGAAGTAGTTGACAAATACAGGGCGTAAAAACGCCACCCGGCGGCGGGGCCGCCGAGTGGTCATTATAACTTATACTATTATAGTCTGTCAACAGAAACTTGCCCGTCTCAGTCCTTTTTCAGGTCCTCGCCGCGGAGGTATTTCCCCAGGGGCTTGTTGAGGATCGCGAACACCAGCAGGCAGATCACGGTATTCGGCAGCATGTAGGCAAGGTTATACAGCAGCGAATAGAACCAGGGCGTGTGCATGGTCATGCCGAAAAACTCCTCGGGCATGTAGGCGGCCCAGACCGTCGCGCCGACGACGTAGTGCACCAGAAAGCGCGCCAGAGAGCCGACGAGCGTGCCGGTAAAAATGCCGCTCTTTTTCCCGCGGCAGAGGCCTGCGAGGCCGAGCACCGTGAAGGCCACAAGGTAGTCTCCCACGATGGACTGCCAGCCGATGGCGAAGCCGCCGTCAAAGGTGAACTGCAGCACGCCGAAGACGAAGCCGGCCAGCAGGCCGGGCCCCAGCCCCCAGCGCACCGCGAAGAGCAGGATCGGGATCATGGCGAGGGTGACGCTGCCGCCCCAGGGCATCTCCCAGAGCTTGAGCAGGCTCAGCACCTGCGCCGCGGCGACGAGGACCGCGCCTTCGGTCAGCGCGCGAAGGGTAAGATTGCTTTTTTTCATCGTTGTTCCTCCTTTTCTTTGGGGAGGCGGGAATGCAGAAAGCAGGCTCAATAAGCATATTGAACCTGCCCGAGAAGTGCATTTCGCTTCCTACGCCGGCATTATCCGGATCAGGTTCCAGGGTTTAAAGGCTCGATTACCTTCTCTCAGCCGGGAGTACCCAGCGCCCCTTTTCGTGTGTGATTATAGCCCCGGCGCGGCAGCTTGTCAAGCGACATCCGCCGACAAACACAGCCTTGATCGGGTGAAACGGATCAGGGAACGAGAATGGGATTGCGGTTTTTGGACAAACATGGTAAGATGACCGCGGAGACAGCCATGTGAAACCGCATACAGGATCTGAATCAGGTTCTGAAAACAGCAAACATCACAGGTTTCCACACCCTGTATAAAAAATGGAAGGGATCCCTCAATATGAACAACAGCAAAGCCTCTCTCACGCGCAAGCTCGCCGCCGCCGCCGTCACGGGCGCGGCCTACGCGGTGCTCACCGTTTCCCTCGCGCCGATCAGTTACGGCGCGCTGCAGTTCCGGGTATCGGAGGTCCTCTGCATCCTGCCCTATTTTATGCCCTGCACGGCCTGGGGCCTGTTCGCCGGCTGCATCCTCGCCAATCTCATGACTGCCAACATCTTCGATATCGTGTTCGGCTCGCTCGCGACGCTTTTCGCAGCGCTGTGCACCGCGGCCATCGGCAAGCGGCGGCACACGCTCGGCAACGACGCCCTGGCCTGCCTGATGCCGGTCGTATTCAACGCCGTCATCGTCGGAGCCGTCATCGTCGGAGCCTACGAGGGCCTGCACGTCTTCGAGCACTTCGACGTGTACCTCCTCACGGCCGCCTCCGTCGGCTTCGGCGAGCTGGTCGTGCTGTTTCTGCTCGGCCTGCCGCTGATGCGGCTGCTGCCGGGGAAAAAGTTCTTCCGCGAGTTTACGGAAAAAACGAACGCCTGAGGCGAAAAGGAA
This sequence comes from Oscillospiraceae bacterium, assembly GCA_017449185.1. Classification (GTDB taxonomy): domain Bacteria; phylum Bacillota; class Clostridia; order Oscillospirales; family Oscillospiraceae; genus Limivicinus. Next base: position 3,797 of record JAFSJZ010000031.1, on the reverse strand, counting down.
AGGGACGAGAAGCATGAAAGTCAAAAAGGCCATCATTCCCGCCGCCGGTCTCGGCACGCGGCTGCTGCCCAACACCAAGAGCATCCCCAAGGAGATGCTTCCGCTGGTGGACAAGCCCGTTATCCAGTACATCGTCGAGGAGGCCGTCGCCGCCGGCATCGAGAAGATCCTGATCGTCACGAATCGCGGCAAGAGCCCCATCGAGGACTATTTCGACTACGCCCCCGACCTGGAGGAACGCCTGATCGCGGACGGCAAGCTCCGGGACGCACGGATCGTGCGTGAGGTCGCGGACATGGCGGACGTATACTTTGTCCGTCAGAAGGAGACGAAGGGTCTGGGCCACGCGGTGTGGCGCGCGAAGAGCTTTGTCAACGACGAACCCTTTGCCATTCTGCTCGGCGACGACATCATGCTCTCCGAGACGCCTGTTCTCAAGCAGCTCGTCACGGCCGCGGAGGCAAATCTCTGCAGCGCCGTGGCGGTGCGCAAGGTCCCCGACGAGCTGATCACCAAATATTCCTCCGTCAAGCTCGAGGAGAAGCTCTCCGACCGGGTCTTCCGCATCAGCGACATGAACGAAAAGCCGACGCTGGAGGAAAAGCTTTCGGACTATGCGATCCTCGGCCGCTATGTGCTGACGCCGGCGATCTTTGACATCCTCGAGCATACCGCTCCCGGACGCAACAACGAGATCCAGCTCACCGACGGCATGAAAGAGCTCTGCCACCGTGAGAAGATGTGCGCCGTGGACTTCGAGGGCCGCCGCTACGACACCGGCAACCTCAAGGGCTATCTCGAGGCGATCATCGATTTCGCGCTCAAGAACAAAGAGGCGGGCGACTGGCTGCGCCAGTTCATCCTCGACAAGGCAAAAAGCTTCGAGCAGTAAAACGCGGAGAAGGCAAAAAGGCATCCCGGCGGGATGCCTTTTTTGCGCGAGAGCGATTGTATTCGTCTGTGAATGGTGATATAATAATTCGGACAAAAACAAGCACGCAAGGAGGTATGCACATGGCCGAAAACCGCATCCCGAAACGCAGCGAAGTCCCCGCGGAATTCACCTGGGATCTGCGCGACATGTACCCGGACGACGAGGCCTGGAAGGCGGAATATGAAGCCCTGCTGCAGATGCCCTCTCGGATCGAGAGCTTTCGAGGCCGCCTTGGCGAGAGCGCCGAGACGCTGCTGGAATTCTTCCGTCTGCAGGACGAGCTGACGCTGCGCCTCATGCCGCTGCACACCTATGCGAGCTGCTCCTCCGACGGCGATACCGCCGACGGCTTTTATCAGGACATGCGCGGCAAGGCGACAAGCTGCTATATTGCGATCGCCTCCGCCGCGGCCTTTGCCACGCCGGAGATCATGTCCATCGACGAAGACCGGCTCAACCTCTTTTACATCGCGCAGCCGGAGCTTGAGACCTACCGCCGCAGCATTTATCAGATCCGCCGCCGTGCCGCGCACATCCTCTCCGACAGGGAGGAAGAGCTGCTCGCCGCCGCGGGAGAGATTTCGATGGGTCCCGAGCGCATCGGCGGCGCCTTCCGCGACGCCGACGTCCGCTTTGATGCGGTGAAGGACGAAAACGGCGAGGAACACGCGCTGACGGGCGGCACCTTCGTCCCCCTGCTCGAGAGCGCGGACAGGATCCTGCGCCGCGGCGCGTTCGAGAGCTATTACGCCCGGATGGGGGCCTACCGCAACACCCTCGCCGCCACGCTCGACGCCGAATTCCGGCAGAGGCTGTTTTTCTCACGCGCCAGAAAGTATCCCGACACGCTTTCCGCCGCGCTGGACGTCACCGAGGTCCCGACGGAGGTCTACACCAATCTGATCGAAACCGTCCACGGCAATCTCGACAAGATGTACCGCTATGTCGCGCTGCGCAAAAAGCTTCTCGGCGTGGACGAGCTGCACATGTGGGACGTCTACACGCCCATCGTCTCCGCCGGCTCGCGCAAGATCGGCTTTGAAGAGGCCAAGACCACCGTGCTCGAGGCGCTCTCCGTCCTCGGCGAGGACTACACCGCACTGCTTCGCGAGGGCTTCGAGCACCGCTGGATCGACGTGTATGAGAACGAGGGCAAGCGCGGCGGCGCCTATTCCACCGGCGGCGCGCGGCCGCACCCCTACGTGCTCCTCAACCACAAGGACACGCTCGATTCGATGTTCACCCTGGCCCACGAGATGGGCCACGCCCTGCACAGCTGGCACAGCTGCCGCTACCAGCCGGTCAACACCAGCGACTACGTCATCTTCGTGGCGGAGGTCGCCTCCACCTGCAACGAGGTGCTGCTTGTGCGGCATCTGCTGAAAAAGACGACCGATCCGGGCGAGCGGGCCTGGCTCATCAACCACTTCCTCGATTCCTTCAAGGGCACGGTCTACCGGCAGACGATGTTCGCCGAATTCGAGCTGATGCTCGGGCGCATGGCCGAGGCGGGCGAGACGCTTACCGCCGAGGCGCTGTGCGAGAAGTATCTGGCGCTGAACCGGCTCTACTTCGGCCCGGACATGGTCTCGGACGAGCCCATCGCGCTCGAGTGGACGCGCATCCCGCACTTTTTCTACAATTACTATGTCTTCCAGTACGCGACCGGCTTCTCCGCCGCGGTGGCGATCGCCAACCGCATCCTCTCCGAGGGCGAGAGCGCCGTGCGCGACTATAAGAAATTCCTCTCCTCCGGCGGCAGCGACGACCCGATCAGCCTGTTGAAGATCGCGGGCGTCGACATGTCCTCGCCCGAGCCGGTCAACTCCGCGCTCGCGCTCTTCGGCGAGCTGCTCGACGAGATGGAAAAGCTGAGCTGACGAACAAACCAATACAAATATAAGAGGTGGACTATGTACAAAGTAGTAACCAAGCGTTTTCTCAACGACGCGAAAACCATTTGCCTCTTCGAGATCGAGGCGCCGCTCATCGCCCGCCACGCGCAGGCCGGTCAGTTCGTGATCTTCCGGCTCGACGAGCAGGGCGAGCGCGTCCCCGTCTCGGTCGCGGGCTATGACCGCGAAAAGGGCACCGTCACGGTCATGGTGCAGGCCGCCGGCCGCACCACGAGGATGCTGCACACCGTCGCCGAGGGCGACGTCATCTCCGACATCGTCGGCCCGCTCGGCAAGGCCACGGAGATGGAGGGCCTGAAGAAGGTGTGCGTCGTCGGCGGCGGCGTCGGCTGCGCCATCGCCTATCCCATCGCCAAGGAGATGCACGAAAAAGGCATCGAGGTCACCTTCATCGCGGGCTTCCGCAGCGCGGATATCGTGATCCTCAAGGAAGAGCTCAAGGCCGCGTCGGACAAGCTCATCATGTGCACGGACGACGGCACCTACGGCGAGAAGGGCTTCACGACCGTCTTCCTCAAGAACGAGATCGAAGCCAACATTGCGGAGGGCAAGCCGCAGTTCGACCGCGTCATCGCCATCGGCCCGGACATCATGATGAAGTTCCTCGCCGACGTGACCCGCCCCTACGGCATCAAGACCATCATCTCGCTCGACCCGATCATGGTCGACGGCACCGGCATGTGCGGCGGCTGCCGCGTCATCGTCGGCGGCGAGACCAAGTTCGCCTGCGTCGACGGGCCGGACTTCGACGCCCACGAGGTGGACTTTGACAGTCTCCTCAAGCGCGCCGCCTTCTATAAGGACGAGCAGGACGCCGCCGCCCAGCATATCTGCAACATGACGGGAGGGAAGAGAAATGGCTAACATGAAGATGGAAAAGAACCCCATGCCCGAGCAGGACCCGATCGTCCGCGCCGGCAACTTTGACGAGGTCGCCCTCGGCTATT
>JAFSJZ010000030.1 GCA_017449185.1 Oscillospiraceae bacterium | reverse complement strand
TAGTACGCGATCTTCTCTTCCAGTTCTTTATATTCCTGCTCGAGCTTCTCGCGGTTGAGGCCCTGCAGCTGGATCAGGCGCATGTCGCAGATGGCCTGCGCCTGCACGTCGGAGAGACCGAAGCGCTCCATCAGGCGCTGCTTGGCGTCGTCGTAGCTCGAGCGGATGATGCGGATGACCTCGTCGATGTTGTCCTGCGCGATGAGCAATCCCTCGAGCAGGTGGGCGCGCTCCTCGGCCTTTCTCAGGTCGAAGCGCGTCCGGCGGACGATGATGTCCTCCTGGAAGGCGAGGTATTCGTCGAGGATGTGCCGCAGAGAGAGGATCTTCGGCTGGGTCTGGTTGTTGACCAGCGCGAGCATGTTGATCGAAAAGCTCGACTGCATGGCGGTCTGCGCGAAGAGGCGGTTGAGCACCACCTGGGGGTTCGCGTCGCGCTTGAGCTCGATGACGACGCGCATGCCGTTGCGGTCGGTCTCGTCGCGCAGGTCGGAGATGCCCTCGAGGCGCTTGTCGTGCACCTGGTCGGCGATGGCCTTGATCAGCTGGCGCTTGTTGACCTGATAGGGCAGTTCCGTGACGATGATGCGGGTGCGGCCGTCGCGGCCGTACTCCTCGAATTCGGTGCGCGCGCGGATGACCACGCGGCCGCGGCCGGTGAGGTAGGCCTGGCGGATGCCGCTGCGGCCCATGATGATGCCCTTCGTCGGGAAGTCCGGGCCCTTGATATACTTCATCAGATCCGCGAGCTCGCACTCCGGGTCGTCGAGCACGCAGACGCAGGCGTCGATCACCTCGCGCAGGTTGTGCGGCGGGATGTTCGTCGCCATGCCGACGGCGATGCCGCTCGAGCCGTTGACCAGCAGGTTCGGGAAGCGGGAGGGGAGCACGCGCGGCTCTTTCCGGCTCTCGTCAAAGTTGGGGTCCCAGTCAACGGTCTCCTTGTCGATGTCGCGCAGCATCTCGTTGGAGATCTTCGAAAGCCTCGCCTCCGTATAGCGGTAGGCGGCCGGGGGATCGCCGTCGACCGAGCCGAAGTTGCCGTGGCCGTCGACGAGCATATAGCGCATCGAAAAGTCCTGTGCCAGGCGCACCATCGCGTCGTAGACCGAGGTGTCGCCGTGCGGGTGGTAGTGGCCCAGCACGTCGCCCACGCAGGTGGCGGATTTCTTAAAAGGTTTGTCCGAGGTCAGATTGCCCTCGTACATCGTATAGAGGATGCGGCGGTGGACGGGCTTGAGGCCGTCGCGCACGTCGGGCAGGGCGCGCCCGACGATGACGGACATGGCGTAGTCGATATAGCTCGTCTGCATTTCGCCGACCAGCTCGGATTCGGTGATCGCCTGATTCGGGAAGGCGATGTCCTCCGGCTTGTAATCGCGTTTATGCGCTGCCATTTTCACCCCACCTCCTTAAATATCGAGATTGACGACGTATTTCGCGTTCTGCTCGATCCATTCGCGGCGCGGTTCCACTTCTTCGCCCATGAGGACGGTGAAGACCTGGTCCGCGGCGATGGCGTCGCCGAGCGTGATGCGCCGCAGGGTGCGCTTCTCGGGGTCCATCGTGGTCTCCCACAGCTCGTGCGGGTCCATTTCGCCGAGGCCCTTGAAGCGGGAGATGTCGATCTTGACGTTGGGATTGTCGCCGCGCATCTCGGCGCTGATGGCGTCGCGCTGCTCGTCGGAGTAGGCGACCCGCTGCGTCTTGCCGCGCTGGAGCTTATACAGCGGCGGCACGGCGGAGTACACGTAGCCGCGCTCGATGAGCGGGCGCATGTAGCGGAAGAAGAAGGTCAGCAGCAGGGTGCGGATATGGCTGCCGTCGACGTCCGCATCGGCCATGATGATGATCTTGTGATAGCGCAGCTTGTCGATGTTGAACTCCTCGCCGATGCCCGCGCCGAGCGCGACGATCAGCGGATAGAGCTTGTCGTTGCCGTAGATCTTGTCGGCTCGCGCCTTCTCGACGTTGAGCATCTTGCCCCACATCGCGAGGATGGCCTGGAAGCGGCTGTCGCGGCCCTGGATGGCCGAGCCGGCGGCGCTGTCGCCCTCGACGATGTAGATCTCGCACAGCGAGGGGTCGCGCTCGTTGCAGTCCTGCAGCTTGTCGGGCATCTGGCCGGATTCGAGCCCGGTCTTGCGGCGCACGCTCTCGCGGGCCTTGCGCGCCGCCTCGCGCGCGCGGTTGGCCATCATGGCCTTCTCGAGGATGGCCTTGGCCGCGGCGGGGTGCTCTTCAAAGTAGGTGGCCAGCTGATCGTTGACGATGTTGTCCACGAGCGTGCGGATATAGGCGTTGCCGAGCTTCTGCTTGGTCTGGCCCTCGAACTGCGCCTCCGGCAGCTTGACGGAGATGATGGCCGAGATGCCCTCGCGCACGTCCTCGCCGGAGACCTTGTCGTCGCCCTTGATGACGTTGTTCTTCACCCCGTAGGCGTTGATGACTCTGGTGAGCGCGGTCTTGAAGCCGGTCTCGTGCATGCCGCCCTCGGGCGTGTGGATGTCGTTGGCGAAGGAGACGATGTTCTCGTTGTAGCCGTCGTTGTACTGCAGCGCGATCTCGGCGATCGCGTCACCCTTCGCGCCGGAGAGATAGATCACGTCCTCGTGCAGCGGGGCCTTGTGCTTGTTCAGGAAGCGCACAAACTCGCGGATGCCGCCCTCGTAGCAGAGGGTGTCCTTCTGCTCCTTCCCCGGGCGCCTGTCCTCGATCGTGATGGTCAGGCCGCCGTTGAGGAAAGCCTGCTCGCGCATGCGCGTGTGCAGGATCTCATAGTCGTAGACCGTGTCGTCGAAGACCTCGCGGTCGGGCTTGAAGGTGACGTGCGTGCCGTGGTGCTCGGTCGTGCCGACGACTTTCATTTCCTCGGTGATCGCGCCGCGGGAGAACTTCATCTCGTAGATCTGCCCGTCGCGGTGCACCTGCACCTCGAGCCACTCGCTCAGCGCATTGACGACCGAGGCGCCGACGCCGTGCAGGCCGCCGGAGACCTTGTAGCCGCCGCCGCCGAACTTGCCGCCGGCGTGCAGCACCGTGTAGACGACCTCCAGCGCGGGCCGGCCGGTCTGCGCCTGGATGTCCACGGGGATGCCGCGGCCGTTGTCGGTGACGGTGATCGTGTCGCCCTCGTTGATCGCGACGTAGATATGCGTGCAGAAGCCCGCGAGCGCCTCGTCGATGGCGTTGTCCACGATCTCATAAACGAGGTGGTGCAATCCCGAGGACGAGGTCGAGCCGATATACATGCCCGGGCGCTTGCGCACGGCCTCCAGGCCTTCGAGGACCTGGATCTGCGAGGCGTCGTAGCTCTGCTCGAGCACTTCTTCTTTTTCCTTCAATTCTTCAAAATCTGCCATATTTTCCTCCAAAGAGTTGAAATGAAAATGCTTTATTTTAGCCCCTCCGCCGCTCTCTTGAGCAGCGTGGCGCACGACATCTGGCTCAAATACACCGTCCGCCGCTCTCCGTCGCAGCACACAAGAAAGCTTTTCGGAATGTCCTCGGCGGCGTTCTCGACCTCGCCGGCCTGCTCGGCCGCGGCGAGAAAACCGCGCGTGAGGTGAGACTGCGAGGTGATGTCAAGGTCAAAGATGCCCACGATCGTTTTTTCGTTTACGACCGTGCCTTTTCCGAGGTGCAGGTACATCTACCGTATCCTGCCTTTCTCGACCACGAGCACCTTCCCGCCGGTGCGGTTCGAGATCCCCTCGTCCTCGCAGCAGGTGATCAGCGTCTGCCCGCCGCCGATGCGGTTGAGCACGAAGGCCTGCCGCGCGTCGTCGAGCTCCGAGAGCACGTCGTCGAGCAGCAGGATCGGGTACTCGCCCGTCTCGTCGAGAAAGATCTCCCGCTCGGCCAGCTTGACGGACAGCGCCGCCGTTCTTGTCTGGCCCTGCGAGGCGAAGGCGCGCGCGCTGCGGCCGTTGATGAGGATCTCCAGATCGTCCTTGTGCGCGCCGGTCAGGCACTGCTCGCTGTCTATTTCGGCCTGGCGGTGTTTCTCCTGGTGTTCGCAGATCTGATAGTAGATCTCTTTCGCCGGAGCAAAGGGGTCCGTCACCGTGGACACGGTGTCGTAGCGGATCCTGAGCTCCTCCCCCTCGCCGGAAAATTCCTTATGGATCGGCGTCGCGGCCTCGCAGAGTCTGGCGGTGAAGGCCGCGCGGTAGCGGATCAGCTGCGCCGAAACGCGGCAGAGCGCGTCGGAGAATTCGTCGAGCGTATCGAGCAGATCCGGCTTGTCGCGCCAGTCCTTCAGAATGCGCGTCTTGTGCTCGTAGAGGCGGTTGAATTCCGCCAGCAGCTGGGCGTATTTCGGGCGGATCTGGGAGATCGCGTTGTCGAGCAGGCGGCGGCGCACGGCCGCGCCCTCCTTGATGAGGTTCAGGTCGTCCGGGCAGAAAAGCACGACGTTGAGCGTCTCCGAGAGCTCCGCCGCGGTCTTCTTCGCGCCGTTGACGGCGATCTTCTTTCCCTGTCCGGGCTGGAGCCGGATCTGGATCGTCTGCTCCCGGTCGTGGGAGAAAACGTCCGCAAGAATCTCCGCGTTCGGAAAGTCGAAGCCGACGGTCTCGCGGTCAAAGCGCGTGCGAAAGCTCCTCCCGCAGGCGAGCATGTACACCGCCTCGAGCAGGTTGGTCTTGCCCTGGGCGTTGCTTCCCGTGATGACGTTTGTTCCCGGATCGAATTCGACCGTCTCCCACGCGTAATTGCGCCAGCCGTTGAGGGCGATACGGTCAACTCTCATCGCTTTCGATCAGAATGCTCTGTCCGTCGTACTCCACGCGGTCGCCCGCACGCAGCTTTTTGCCGCGCATCGTGCAGACCTCGCCGTTGACGCGGACAAGTCCTTCGGCGATGACCGCCTTGGCCTCGCCGCCCGAGGCCGTCAGCGCGGCGTATTTCAGCAGCGCGTCGAGCTTGATATACTCGGTTTTGATGGCGATCGCTTCCATCTTGCTCAGTCTCCGGCGCGCAGGCGCACGGGCAGGATCATATACGTGAACTTGTCGCTGCCGTCCGCGGCGCGGATGATGCAGGGCGAGGAGGCGGAGTTGAGGCACAGCTCGAGCCTGTCGGCGGCCGCGGCCTTGAGCGCGTCCATGAGATAGCGGTCGTTGAAGCCGATCTCAAGACCCTCGCCGCTGCCCTCGCAGGAGCAGAGATCCTGCGCGCGGCCGAAGGGCGTCATGCACAGGCATTCGATGCCCTCCTCGGAGAAGGTCAGGCGTACGGGGCTGGAGTTTTTCTCGCTGATGATCAGCGCCACGCGGTCGATCGAGCTCATGAATTCGGCCTTGTCGACCTTCGGCAGATAGCGGAAGCTGTCGGGGATGGACTTGCGGTAGTTGAGGAACTCTCCCTCAAGCCGTCTCGACACCACGACCGTGTCGCCGATCGTGAAGAGAATATGCTTGCTGCCGACGGCGATGGAGACCTCTTCCTCTTCGTCCGAGCAGATGCGCTCGATGTCGCTCAGCGCGCTGCCGGGCACGACGAAGCTGCAGTCCTCCATGCGGCCCTTTTCGATCTTCTCGCTGCGCTTGGCCAGGCGATAGCCGTCCACGGAAACGAGCGTCAGCTCGTCGCCGGAGATTTCAAAAAGCGTGCCGGTGTAGAGCGGGCGGGCGTCGGAGGTCGCGACGGCGAAGATTGTCTGGTTGATCATGCTGCGCAGGATGCCCTGCGGGATCGTGACGTTGTTCACGCCGTCCACGGCCGGGAGCTCGGGAAAGTCCGCGGGGGAGATGCCGATGAAGTTAAACTCGCTGCGGCCGCATTTGACCTTTACGTTCAGATTTTCATCCGCTGAAATGTTGACGATGCCGTCCGGAAGGCGGCGCAGCATCTCGCCTAAGAAGCGCGCCCCTACGACGACCGAGCCCTTTTCACCGACGTCGGCCTCGATGCGGGTGTAGATGCCCTTTTTCAGGTCATAGCCCGTTACGCGCAGGCCCAGATTGGCCTCCAGCAGCAGGCCCTCGAGCGCGGGGATCGTGCTTTTGGCCGCGGTCGCGCGCGCGGCGACGGCGCAGGCGCTCTGCAGGAGATATTTTTCACAGCTGAATTTCATGTTGTCTGCCTCTCTTTCTTGAAACTTCCGGTCGAGGAAAACCGACCTCTGCGATTTTCTTTTAAAAGAATAAATAATTTTTTTTAGAAGGAATAGTAGTAGGCCCCGCTTTTGTGGAAAAGCTTTCTGACGGCCTGCGGCGCAAGGATTTTCTCTGAGGAGAAAACTGTGGAAGAAAAGACGCTTTTTTCACAGGCCGGACGGAAAATATTTGTCCACAGCCGCGCGTTTTTCTTTCAACAGCAAAAATGTTGAAACTTAGGTCGCGTTGATGTTGGAGGTGATCGAACGGATCGTGGACGCCATGTGCGGATCCGTACGGATCAGATCCTCGATCTTGCGGATCGACGAGAGCACGGTCGCGTGATTGCGGTCTTCAAATTCCGAGCCGATCTCGTTGAGCGAGAGGTCGGTGAGCGTGCGCATGAGGTACATCGCGATCTGTCGGGCCAGGGTCGGGATCTTCGAGCGGTTCTGGCCGCGCAGCTCTTCGACGCGGAGGTTGTAGTAGCGCGCAGTCTCGCGGATGATGTGCTCGGGCTGGACGCTGTAGTCCTTGGTGATGTCCTCGAGCAGCGTATCCACGTCTTTTTCGGTGATCGTGCGGCCCAGAATCCTCGTGTATGCCGTCAGCTTCTTGATCGCTCCTTCAAGCTGCCGGATATTGTTCGTGATCTTCCCGGCGATCAGTTCGACGGCCTCGTCCGTAAGCGTCAGCCCCAGCTGGGCGGCCTTGTTGCGCACGATGGCCATGCGCGTCTCGAGATCGGGCGGCTGGATATCGGCCATGAGGCCGCCTTCAAAGCGGGTGCGCAGCCTGTCGTCGAGCAGGGTCATCTCCATCGGCGGTCGGTCGGAGGTGATGACGATCTGGTGGCCGGCCTCGTAGAGGTTGTTGAAGGTATGGAAAAACTCGTTCTGCGTGGCCGTCTTGCCCGCGATGAACTGGATATCGTCGACGAGGAAGAGATCGACGTTGCGGTAACGGGTGCGGAACTCCTCCGCCGTGCCCTGCTTGAGCGCCTTGACCATCTGATTGGTGAACTCGTCGCCCTTGATGTATTCGATCTTCTTCTCCGGATGATGCTCGCGGATGTACTGGCCGATGGCGAGCAGCAGATGCGTCTTTCCGAGGCCCGAATTGCCGTAGATGAACAGCGGGTTGTAGGCCTCGCCCGGCTTCTCGGCCACGGCGACGGCCGCCGCGTGTGCGAATTCGTTCGACTTGCCCACGATAAAGCCCTCGAAGGTGTAGCCGGCCATCTCGGGCAGGGCGCCGCTCTCCGGCTTGTGCTCGTTATAGTTGTCCGCCTCGTCCGGCAGCAGCAGCTGGAAATCAAAGTCCGCCGAGAACAGGTCGGAGAGCACGCCGCGGATCGTCTCGCCGAAGTAGGGATAGATGATGTCGCGCTTGAACTCGGACTTGACCTTGATCAGCAGCGTATTGCCCTCGATATCGACGGGCTCGCAGTCGGCGAACCAGGTCTTGACCGCGGTCGGCGTCATGTCCTTGGAGAGGACCTTGAGCACCTCGTTCCAAACGTCGTTGAGTGAATTCATAGACAAAACCCCTTGTGGAGAAATAGACATACTTTAACCACATTATTATAACACAGATTCAGTCGTTTTGCAAGAAGAACTATATATATAATAAAGAAAAGAGAGACGAAACCCCGTCTCTCTTTTCTTTGTTAGTTTCTAGATTCTAGAATCTAGTTTCTAGTATTCGGAAACGCGCATTGCTGCTTCGTGACCCCCGCCTCCTACTAGAAACTAGAAACTAGACACCAGAATCTGAGAAAGGCTTGTCGATTTTGCAGTAAGCCGCGCAGCGGGGCTCGGCCGCGCTTGTGCCTCTTTACAAAAAAACGGCGTTTTCGAAAAGTCCGGTTGACAGATCGGGCGCTCCATGCTATAGTCATCACATCACTAAATTAGCACGCTAATGAAATAAAGAAACCGACCGAAAAAAGGGAGAGATTGACATGAAAAGAACCGTTTCCATGCTTCTGTGCCTCGTCATGCTGGCGGGCCTGCTGAGCGGATGCGGCCAGAGCGCCGCGAAAGAGCAGAGCAAGAACCGCCTGGAGGAGATCCTTGAGCGCGGCTATGTCACCGTCGCGACGGAGCCGTATTTCGCACCGGAGGAGTTTATCGATCCCTCAAAGGAGGGCGACGAGCAATACGTGGGCAGCGACATCGAGCTTGCCAAATACATCGCCGAAAAACTCGGCGTCGAGTGCCGCATCGTCCCGCTGGACTTCACCACGGTGCTCAGCAGCGTCACGGAGGGCAAATACGACCTTGCGATCTCCGCGCTGGCCTACAAGCCGGACCGCGCGGAGAACATGAACCTGTCCAAGACCTACTTCCTGTCCGACGACGCGGATGAAAACTCCTACGGCTTTGCGGTCTCTTCGGCGCTCTCCGACAGCGTCAAGAGCTTGGAGGATCTCAACGACAAGGTGGTCGTCGTGCAGCAGGGCTCCCTTCAGCAGTTCATCTGGGAGACCTACGGCGGGGCCTGCAAGGAGCTCAAGTACGTCTCCTCCACGAACGACGCCTTCATGATGGTCACGGAGGGGAAGGCGGACGCGGTCATCACGGCGACCTCCTTTGCCCGCCTCTATATCGAGGCCAACGCCGGCTGCAACATCAACATGGTCGAGGATTACCGCTTCCCGGTCTCCGAAGACTATCTGGGGATGGTGATCGGCATGAAGAAGGGCGAGGATGAGCTGACGGCGCGCATCAACGAGATCATCGACGAGGTGGTCGCCTCCGGGATCTACAAGGAGTGGCGCAGCACCTACGCGGCGTACGCCGCATCCCTCGGCCTCTGATCCTCTGATTTTCCATCGGGCTGCGGCTTTGCGCCGCAGCCCGATGCTCACGCGAAAGGAAAGGGCGGAAGCGTATGCTGCAAACGATCGCCGCGATCTGGGATAAATACGGATATGTGTATATACAGGGCGTCTGGGGCACGATTTACATCGCCGTGCTCACCGTCCTGCTGGGCACGGTCCTGGGGACGCTGCTGGCCTTTGTGCGTCTGCTCCCCTCCCGTATTCTGCAGAGCGTGATCCGGCTTTACGTCTGGATCCTGCGCGGCACGCCCGCGCTGCTGCAGATCTATTTTTTCTATTTCTTCGTGCCGAAATATCTGCCTTTTGACATGAGCGAGCGCGCCTGCATCATGATGGCGCTGGTCGTCAACGCCAGCGCTTACGTGGAGGAGATCATCCGGGCCGGCATCCAGGCTGTCGACCGCGGGCAGACCGAGGCCGCGCGCAGCCTGGGCATGACGGCGCGGCATACCATGACCCGCATCATTCTGCCGCAGGCGATCAAAAACATCCTGCCGGCGCTGGGGAACGAGTTCATCGTGATGATCAAGGAGGCCTCGCTGGCCTCGATCTTCTTCATCGTGGAGATCACGAGCGCGTTCAAGACCGTCCAGTCGGCGACCTTTATCACCATCCCGGCGCTGGCGATCTCCGGCGGGCTGTACCTGCTGCTGACGACGGTGCTGTCCTTCTTTATGAAGATGGCGGAAAGGAGGCTGCAGATCAATGATTGACCGTACAAAAGAACTGATCGTCGTAAAAGATCTGCACAAGAGCTTCGGCTCGCTGGAGGTGCTGCGCGGGATCGACCAGACGGTCCGTGAGGGCGAGGTCGTGAGCATCATCGGCGCCAGCGGCAGCGGCAAGAGCACCTTCCTGCGCTGTCTGAACCTGCTCGAAGTCCCGGACGCGGGCAGCATCGTCTTCGACGGACAGGAGCTGACCGGGAAAAAACGTAATGTCGACGCCTTTCGCCAGCAGATCGGCATGGTGTTCCAGCACTTCAACGTGTTTCCGCACCTGAAGGTGATCGACAACATCACGCTGGCCCCCTGCCTGGAAAAACACATGGACAAGGGAGCGGCCACGCAGATGGCGGAGGATCTTCTGCGCCGCGTCGGGCTGTATGACAAACGCGACGAATACCCCACGCGCCTGTCCGGCGGACAGAAGCAGCGTCTTGCCATCGTGCGGGCGCTGGCGATGGAGCCGAAGGTGATCCTCTTTGACGAGCCGACCTCCGCGCTGGACCCCGAGATGGTCAAGGAGGTGCTGGACGTGATCGGGGAACTGGCCAGGTCCGGCATGACGATCCTGATCGTGACGCACGAGATGGGCTTTGCCAAACGGGTGAGCGACCGCGTGCTCTTCATTGACGAGGGGCGCGTCGCCGAGGAGGGCACGCCGGAGGAGCTGTTTGAAAACACAAAAACCGAGCGCTGCCGCGACTTTCTGAATAAAGTACTGTACTGACGGGAGAAGATCGACATGGATGAAAAAGCGTTTGTGATCGAACAAACGGCGCGCATCGCCAGAGATATGATCTCGATCCGGGACCGCATCTTTGCTTACGCGGAGCTGCCGTACCGCGAAGTACGCTCCGCGGAGCTGCTGGAGAAAGTCCTCCGGCAGTACGGCTTTACGGTCACCGAAGGCGAGGCCGGGATCCCGACCTGCTTCACAGCCTCCTATTCCAACGGCGCGGGAGGCATGACCGTGGGATTTCTCGGCGAGTACGACGCGCTGGACGGGCTGAGCCAGAAGGCCGGCTGCACCGTGCGCGACCCGGTGCGGCCCAACGCCCCCGGCCACGGCTGCGGGCACTGCTGCCTGGGTGTGGGCGCGCTGGCGGCCGCGGTCGTCATGCGGGAATACCTGATCGCCTCCGGCAAGCCCGGGACCGTGATCTATTACGGCTGTCCGGCCGAGGAGGGCGCCGGTTCCAAGCAATTCATGGCCCGCGCCGGGCTCTTCGACGCCTGCGACTTTATCTACACCTGGCACCCCTCTACCCGGAACATGGTGGACGTCATGCACTCCAACGCCATCATGGGAGCGAATTTTTACTTCACGGGGCGCACCGCGCACGCCGGCGCGAGCCCCTATCTGGGGCGCAGCGCGCTCGACGCGGTGGAGCTGATGAGCGTGGGCAGCAACTATCTGCGTGAGCATATGATCCCCGAGGCGCGGCTGCACTATGCCTATATCGACGCCGGCGGCACCGCGCCCAACGTCGTGCAGGATCGCGCCACCGTGCGCTACGAGGTGCGCGCGCCGTATGTCGCGCAGGTCAGGGAGCTCTATCAGCGGCTTTTGAAGGTCGCGCAGGGCGCCGCGATGATGACCGAGACCGCGGTGCGGCCGGAGCTTGCCATGGCCTTTACGGAATACATCCCGAATCTGACGCTTGCGCCGCTGGTGAGCAGCGCCATGCGGGAGATCGGCGCGCCGGACTGGGATGAGAGCGACTACGCGCTGGCGAGAGCCTATCTGGAATCCTACCCCGAGGAGACAAAGGAGGCTGTCCGCGAGCGCTTTGCCGAGGATTACGGAGAAAACTGGCAGCCGATCTGGGACCGGCCGCTGGACGCCGAGGTCAAAGACTTCTCCGCCGACGACATCCGGCTGGAGGCCGGATCGACGGACGTGGGCGACGTGGGCTATGTCGTGCCCTGCGTGAATCTGCTGGTGGCCTCCGCCTGTCTCGGAAGCATCGGGCACACCTGGCAGATGACCGGGCAGGCCGGCAGCGCGCTGGGCGCGAAGGCCACGCTGACCGCAGGGAAAATGCTTGCGCTCGCCGCCATCCGCACGATGGCCGAGCCGGAGCTCGTGCAGAAGGCGAAGGAAGAGGTGCTTGAGCGCAACGGCGGCGCCTATGTCTGCCCGCTGCCGGATGAGGTGCTGCCGCCGATCGACACGTATTGAAGGGAAAACCCGCACCCGAAAAAAGGGCTGTCAAAAACTTAATAACCGCCGATAACAGAGCAGCGGGGGAGCGCGAGGGGGCCAAGGGCCCGCCTCGAGTACGATAACCCGCCGTCCGAGAAGCCTGAACGATCAGGCTTCTCGGGTAATCGCATTTTGACCTCGGACAAAATGCGCGGCAGTTGAAGCGCAGCCAAAAAAGTCTGAAACGACTTTTTTGACAAGCTGAAAAAAGACGGATGGCTGTTTGCCATCCGTCTTTTTTTGGGGATCCGGGCTTACTTCTTTGCCTTGAGCTCCTCGAGGATCGCGCCGAGCAGGTCCTCGGCCGTGGGCTTGGGCTCCTCGGGCTCGGCAGCCGCGGCAGCGGCCTCCTCCTCTGCCTTTTTCCTGGCTTCGGCAAGGGCGCGGGCCTTGTTGATGGCCTTGACCACGGAGAAGAGCACCAGGGCGATGATCAGGAAGTTGAGGATCGCGCCGACAAAGGTGCCCAGTCCCAGGACCAGCGCCTCCTTGACGACCTCGCCGGAGGCGTCGAGCTCGGCCGCGCGCAGCGTGATGTTCAGCGCGTCGGTGTTGGGCGCGCCGAAGAGGAAGGCCAGCAGCGGGGTGATGACGTTGGAGACGAGGGAGCTGGTGATCGCACCGAAGGCGCCGCCGACGATAACGCCGATGGCCATGTCCATGACGTTGCCCTTGGTGATGAAGGTCTTGAATTCTTCAAAGAACTTTTTCATGGCTTGCACTCCTTTATAATTAATATAATTTCGCTCACTTTTTCGGGACGAGCAGCTTCGTGCCGCCCATGTAGGGCTGCAGCACCTCGGCGATCGTCACGCTGCCGTCCGGCTGCAGATGATTTTCCAGATACGCGATCAGCATGCGCGGCGGCGCGACGACCGTGTTGTTGAGCGTGTGGGGCAGATACATCTTCCCGTCCGCGCCCTTGACGCGCATCTTCAGCCGGCGCGCCTGCGCGTCGCCGAGATTCGAGCAGGAGCAGACCTCGAAATACTTCTTCTGCCGCGGCGACCAGGCTTCGATATCGCAGGATTTGACCTTCAGGTCCGCCAGATCGCCCGAGCAGCACTCCAGCTGGCGCACGGGGATGTCCATGCTGCGGAAGAGCTCGACGGAGAAGCGCCACATCTTCTCATACCAGGCCATCGAGTCCTCGGGCTTGCAGACGACGATCATCTCCTGCTTCTCAAACTGGTGGATGCGGTACACGCCGCGCTCCTCGATGCCGTGCGCGCCCTTCTCCTTGCGGAAGCAGGGCGAATAGCTTGTGAGCGTCTGCGGCAGCGTCTCCTCGGGGATGATCTGGTCGATGAACTTGCCGATCATCGAGTGCTCGGAGGTGCCGATCAGGTACAGGTCCTCGCCCTCGATCTTATACATCATCGCGTCCATGTCGGTCTGGCTCATGACGCCCTCGACCACGTTTCCGTGGATCATAAACGGGGGGATGCAGTAAATG
The DNA here is from genome assembly GCA_017449185.1 of Oscillospiraceae bacterium. Classification (GTDB taxonomy): domain Bacteria; phylum Bacillota; class Clostridia; order Oscillospirales; family Oscillospiraceae; genus Limivicinus. The sequence continues at coordinate 4,503 of JAFSJZ010000030.1, read as the reverse complement.
AAGCCCTTGCCGATCATGAAGTCGCGCGCGTAGGCCAGCACGGCCGAGTGCAGCCGCGCGACGTCGCCCATGAGATAATAGAAACCGTTGCCGGATACGCGCCCGGCCGCGTCCATGTCGACGCCGTCAAAGCTCTCCATGATCTCGGTGTGGTAGGGGATCTCAAAGTCGGGGACCTTCGGCTCGCCGAAGCGCTGCACCTCAACGTTCGCGCTGTCGTCCGGGCCGATCGGCACGGAGGGGTCGATGATGTTGGGGATGTTCAGCATCAGCGTGCGGATGCGCGCGGCGCAGTCCTCTTCGATCTGTTCCAGCTCGGCCAGACGATCGGCGTTGGCTTTGACCTGCGCCTTGATCTTCTCGGCCTCGGCGAGCTTCGAGGGGTCCTTCTTGGCCTGGCCCATCAGCATGCCGATCTGCTTGGAGAGGGAATTGCGGCTGGCGCGCAGATCGCTGGCCTCGGTGATGGCCGCGCGGTTTTTCGCATCCAGCTCCAGCACCTCGTCCACCATGGGCAGCTTCTGATCCTGAAACTTCTTTTTGATGTTTTCCTTGACGAGCTCCGGGTTTTCCCGGACAAACTTGATATCCAGCATCTTTCTTACTCCTTACCGGCCTGGTTGCGGCCTAAGCTTTCCAGTTGTCTGATCAGCGCCTCGCGGTCGTCGGCGTCATAGTATGCCAGTTCGATCCGCCCCGCGCCGTTTTTCTCGCGCAGGCGCACGCCGCGCCCCAGCGCGCTCTCGAGCGCGCGCTCGACCTCCGCGGCATAGTCGACCTCCGCTGCGGCGGAGGGGCGCTCTTTTCTGCCGCGCAGCGTCCGCGCGGCCAGCAGCTCCGTCTTGCGCACGGACAGGTTTTTCTTCAGGACCTCGTTCGCGGCGGCGAGCTGGGCCTTTTCCTCCGTCAGACTCAGCAGCGCCCGCGCGTGGCCCGCGGAGAGCTTTCGATTTTCCACCATCTCCATGACGGGGGCGCTCAGCCCGAGCAGCCGCAGCGAGTTCGCCACGGCGGGACGGGAGCGGCCCACGCTCTGCGCGGCCTCCTCCTGCGTCAGACCGTAGTCGTCCATCAGCGCACGGTAGCCGCGGGCCTCTTCGATGGGATTGAGGTCTTCGCGCTGCAGGTTTTCCACCAGCGCCAGCTCCGCCGTGAGACGGTCGTCGGCCTCGATGACACGCACCGGGAGCTCGCTTAAGCCCGCGAGCCTCGCGGCGCGCCAGCGGCGTTCTCCCGCGATGATCTGATAGTAGCCGGAGGGCAGCTTTCTTGCCGTCACGGGCTGGATCACGCCGTAGCGGCGGATCGAGTCGGCGAGCTCCTGCAGCGCCTCGTCGTCGAAGACGCTGCGCGGTTGGGTCTGCCGCGGCTCGAGCCGGCTGACGGACAGCATTTTGAGCTCGTTGGGATCGCCGTAATCCTCTTCTCCGAACAGAATGCCCAGTCCCGTTCCGAGCCCTTTCTTTTTCTCTGCCATCGCTTGTCTCACCCCTCGCATCTTGCAATGAATTCCCGCGCCAGATCCATATAGGCGCGGCTGCCGCGGTTGGATTTGTCGTAGACCACGCCGGGCAGGCCGTGGCTCGGCGCCTCGGAAAGGCGCACGCTGCGCGGGATCACCGTCTCATACACCTTGTCGCCGAGATAGCGGCGCAGTTCTTCGGCCACCTGATTGGTCAGATTCATACGCGCGTCGTACATCGTCAGCACGATGCCTTCCACGTCGAGGCGGCGGTTGAGACGCTTTTTGCACAGACGGATGCTGGTCATCAGGTCGGCCAGGCCCTCGAGCGCGTAGTATTCGCACTGCATCGGGATCAGCACGCTGTCGGCGGCGACGAGCGCGTTGACCGTCAGCAGCTCCAGCGAGGGCGGGCAGTCGATCAGGATATAATCATAATCGCTGTACAGCGTCTGCAGCGCTTCGCGCATCACGAATTCGCGGCGTTCGACGCCGATCAGCTCCACCGATGCGGCGGCGAGCTCCGCGCCCGTGGGGATCACGTCGCCGAACGCCGTGCGGACGACGCAGTCCGCGGCCGGGACGCCGCCGACGAGCATGTCGTAAGTATTCGGGCGCGCGCTTTTGGACACGCCCATGCCGGAGCTGGCGTTGCCCTGCGGGTCGCCGTCGACGAGCAGGACCTCTTTGCCCAGCAGGCGCAGCGCACAGCAGAGATTGACGCAGCTGGTGGTCTTGCCCACGCCGCCCTTCTGATTTGCAAAAGCAACGATTTTTGCCATAAAAAGCCGCCTGTTTTGTTTGATGGAAGTCATTATAGCAGCAAAAACTCAATTTTTCAATGCCACAAGAGCAGTTTCTAGTGTCCAGATTCTAGATTCTAGTAAAGCGCGTCGGTTTTTGTTTCACGTGAAACGTTTTTGTTTCGTGCGCCTGTTGTTTCACGTGAAACACTATCCGACCAGGCCGTCGATCTCCTCCACGGACAGACAGGGGTGCAGGGCCAGGTTGATCCCGTAGGCGATGATGCGCGCGCAGGCGCGCACGGACGAATCGATGTCCCGCGGCGTGACGAACAGACCGCGCGCGCCCTTCTCCCCGGGAGCCGCGGCGTCGGTCCCGGTCGGCACGCCCACGGCCGTCACGGGCACGCCCAGCAGCGCGCGGTCGATGCGCGCGCGGTCGTTGCACACGCCCGCGCCGGGCGAGATGCCGCTGTCGCAGACCTGCACGCTGCGGCAGAGCCTGTCGGCCTCCGCGCCGGCGAGCGCGTCCACGACGATGACGAGCGCCGGCTTTACGGCGGCGCAGATCGCGCGGATCTGTTCGGCCGACTCGACGCCGGAGGTCCCCAGCACGCCGGGACGGCAGAGACTGACGGAGGAAAAGTCCCGCCAAAGCGCGTCGCCGCTCAGCTTGAGATGCCGCGTCGCCAGCACCTGCGCGGCGCACAGCGGGCCGAGCGCGTCCGGCGTGATGTCCGGGTTGCCCAGCGCCGCGACGAGCACGCCGCCCTCCTCCGGCACGCCGCAGCGGCGGATCAGCTCCGCCACCGCGCCCGCAAGCGCGGCAAAGGAGGTGTCCGCGCGGCGGAAGTGCGCGGGCAGCTCGAGCGTGTAATACTTCCCTGTCGGCTTGCCCAGACGCGCGGCGGCCTCGCGCCCCGAGATTTCCACGGCGAGCAGCGGCGCGCCGCCCAGCTCCTCACGCCGCAGGGAAACGCCCTCGAGTCCGGCCCCCGCGCCGCCGAGATGCTCGAGGGCCTCGGCGGCGAGGTCGGTGCGAAAGGGATCCGGCATGAAAAAACCTCCCGAAACAAACTATATATGGTATAGCTTATCCCATTGCGCCACAAGAAATACAGCGCCGAAAAAAGCCGCCGGACAAATTGAAAAAAACTCTTGATTTTCAAAGAACGCTTTGGTATAATCCATCAATGCGATGTGAAATCTTTATAGGAGGAGGTGGCGAATCAATGGCCAACATCAAATCTTCTGCCAAGAGAGACGAAAAGTCCAAGGAGCTCCGTGCCAAGAACCGTGCTGATAAGACCGAGCTCAAGACCATGATGAAAAAGTTTGACGCAGCCGTTGCCGAAGGCGACAAGGACGCAGCCGTCAGTGCCTATAAAGTTGCTGTTAAGACAGTCGATCACGCAGCAGGCAAGGGCCTGATCCACAAGAACAACGCGGCGCACAAGAAATCCTCGATGTCCGCGAAGCTCAACGGGATGGAGTAATCCGAACAGCAATCACAGGGACGCATGAAGATGCGTCCCTTTTGCTTTTTATCGACCTGCAGGGTGCCCATTTTCTCTTTGCTCGTGCAAAGAGAAAGTGGACAAAAAGAGAAAGCACGCCAGGGGAGGGGATTCCGTCTTTCCCCTCCCCTGGACCCCACCCTTGAATCGGCAAAGAAGGGGACTTGCACCACCTTGCCGCAAATGTCAATAGCGAGCAGGCAGTAAACCTGCTCGCTATTGACGCGGCTGCGGAAAATACGCCGTGCCTTTTTCTGCCCCCGGCAGCGGCACGGTGTATTTTCCCTCCTTTGATTCACCCCGACATTGTGCTGATTTGGTAAATGATAGCCAAAGAAAAACATTTCCGCAGGGGCTGCAGCCGCAGCCCCTGTTTTTGCATCCGGTCGGATCGCGTTTTCAGGGGCGGCTATTGCCGCCCCTGCGAGAAAAGTTGTTCGGCGGCTGACTGGTTTCATGTCAGCACAGCAGAGGGGAGATTTGAAAGAGGGTTCTCCCACCTTGCGGTTAGGCGAAAAACGCTGCGGGCTTACGCTGATCCTTGCGTTTTTCGACCGCTGCGGAAACAGCGCCGCGCCTGTTTCTGCCACCGGCAGCGGTGCGGCGCTGTTCCCCCTCTTGAGGCGTTTCAATTAGGGTGGGTCAAGAGAATTGCGGCTTTGCACCGCCGGGGGCGGATGAAGCAAAGCCGCAATTTCCGCAGCCGCACAAATACAGGGTCGCCATATTAAGGCGGCCCTGTATTTGTATTCGCGGCAAGGTGTTAGGAAGAATTCGCAAT
>JAFSJZ010000029.1 GCA_017449185.1 Oscillospiraceae bacterium | reverse complement strand
TGCGTCTGTGTTCCTGGATCGTCTTTTTGATCATGTCGTGAAGCGCGCTCTTGAAATCGTCCGCCTTCTCCAGACGGTCGGCGTAGAGCCTGAGGCTCTCCGCGACGGCGCTGTTGAGCATGATGTTGGCGCAGGCGATGCTGTTGGAGGAGCCGAGCATCCGGAACTCGAATTTGTTGCCCGTGAAGGCGAAGGGAGAGGTGCGGTTGCGGTCGGTCGTGTCGCGGTTGAAGCGCGGCAGCACGTCGACGCCGAGACGCAGGCGGCGCTTTTCCGTCCCCGCATAGGGGCTGTCCGTCTCGATGGCGTCGAGCACCGCGCTCAGCTCGTCGCCGAGGAAGACCGAGATCACGGCGGGCGGCGCCTCGTTCGCGCCGAGACGGTGGTCGTTCCCCGCCGAGGCCACGCTGAGGCGCAGCAGGCCCTGATACTCGTCCACGGCCTTGAGCACCGCCACGAGGAAGAGCAGAAACTGCGCGTTCTCATAGGGCGTTTCGCCGGGAGAAAGCAGGTTCACGCCGCGGTCGGTGGACATGGACCAGTTGTTGTGCTTGCCGCTGCCGTTCACGCCTGCGAAGGGCTTCTCATGCAGCAGACAGACCATGCCGTGCTTGCGTGCGACCTTCTTCATGACCTCCATCATCATCTGGTTGTGGTCGGCCGCGACGTTCGTGACCGTGAAGATCGGCGCGAGCTCGTGCTGGCAGGGCGCGACCTCGTTGTGCTCGGTCTTGGCCATGACGCCGAGCTTCCAGAGCTCCTCGTTGAGCTCCTCCATGAAGGCCTTCACGCGCGGCTTGATCGCGCCGAAATAGTGGTCGTCGAGCTCCTGTCCCTTCGGCGGCTTCGCGCCGAAGAGCGTGCGCCCGGTGTAGATGAGGTCGCGGCGCTTGAGGTACATCTCGCGGTCGATCAGGAAATACTCCTGCTCGGGGCCGACGTTCGTGACGACGCGTTTTACCTCCGTATTGCCGAAGAGCCGCAGCACGCGCAGGGCCTGGCGGTTGAGGGCCTCCATCGAGCGCAGCAGCGGCGTCTTCTTATCCAGCGCTTCGCCCCCATAGGAGCAGAAGGCTGTCGGGATGCAGAGAGTCTTTTCCTTGATAAAAGCGTAAGAGGTCGGGTCCCAGGCGGTGTAGCCGCGGGCCTCAAAGGTCGCGCGCAGGCCGCCCGAGGGGAAGCTCGAGGCGTCCGGCTCGCCGGTGATGAGCTCCTTGCCGGAGAACTTCATGATCACGTGGCTGTCCGGCGCTGGAGAGAGAAAGCCGTCGTGCTTCTCGGCGGTGATGCCGGTCAGCGGCTGGAACCAGTGGGTGAAGTGCGTCGCGCCCTTCTCCACGGCCCAGGCGCACATGGCGTCGGCCACGGCGTTGGCCACGGAGAGGTCGAGCTTTTTGCCCTCGTCGATCGTCTCGCGCAGGCTGCGGTAGACCTCGGACGAAAGCCTGGCGCGCATGACTCTGTCGTCGAATACCATGCTGCCGAACAGCTCCGGTACTGTACTCATACTTGTTCCTCCTTTTCGTCGCTTCGAAAAAACGCAAGAGAGGCGCGCGGCCTCTCAACACGGGTCGATTGTACGACAAGTTTTTCTCCGATGCAAGAGAAAAGCTATCAGCACGGCCCCTGTTATATCAAAAACGTATGACAGGGGCCATGTTTTTTGTATCATTCGGCTATCTGGAGCGCGTCGTAGCCGGACTCGCCGGTGCGGATGCGCACGACGTCCTCCACGTCACAGACGAAGATCTTGCCGTCGCCGATCTCGCCGGTGTGCAGCGCGGCGTTGGCCGCGGCGACCACGAGCGAGGGTTCGACCTTTGTCACGACGATGTCCACCTGCAGCTTGGGCGTGAGGTGCATGCTCATCTCGATGCCGCGGTACTGGCCGGTCTTGCCCTTCTGCGTGCCGCAGCCCATCACGTTCGTGACAGTCATGCCGGTCACGCCGATCGAGGCCATCGTGTCGCGCAGCGTGCCGAAGCGCTCCGCGTCGCAGAGGATGCGCACGAGCGTATAGCGTTTCTTCCCCACGGGCGTCTCGTGCAGACCGGAGGTGAGCGTCAGCGGGAAGGGCTCGAGCGCCGAGGTGTCAACCGGGCCGTCGGAGTGGACGCCGAGCGTGGACTCGATCGGCAGGAAGTCGGCGTAGGCGTTGGCGAGGCCGTGCTCGGTCACGTCCAGGCCCTCGATCTCCTCCTCCGCGCCGGCGCGCAGGCCGACCGTCGCCTGAATGAGCTTGAAAACGGGGATCATGCACAGCACCGTGTAGCCGCCGACGGCGAGCACGCCCAAAGCTTGTACGCCGAGCTGACGAAGCCCGCCGCCGTAGAACAGCCCCTTCATGCCGTAGGTCTCGTTGCAGGCGAAGAGCCCGACCGCGAGCGTGCCCCAGATCCCGTTGACGCAGTGTACCGCCACCGCGCCGACCGGGTCGTCCACGTGGAAGCGCAGGTCCAGCCCCTCCGCGGCGAGATCCACGATCACGCCCGAGACAAGGCCGATGATGGCCGCGCCGAGCGCGTCCACGCTGGCGCAGCCCGCCGTGATCGCGACGAGCCCGGCCAGCGAGGCGTTGAGGCACATCGACACGTCGGGCTTGCCGTTTTTCTTCCAGGTGAAGAGCATGCAGCTCACGGTGGCGACCGCCGGCGCGATCGTCGTCGTGCCGAAGATGCGGGCAAGCTCGCCCACGTCCGCCGCGGCCGCGCCGTTGAAGCCGTACCACGCAAACCACAGGATGAAGCAGCCCAGAGCGCCGAGCGTCACCGAGTGGCCGGGGATCGCGTTGGAGCTCAGGCTGCCGTCGGCGTTTTTTGTATACTTGCCGATGCGCGGCCCGAGGATGACCGCGCCTGTCAGCGCCGAGAGCCCGCCCACCATGTGGATCACGCAGGAGCCCGCAAAGTCGATGAGCCCGAGGCGCGAGAGCCAGCCGCCGCCCCAGACCCAGCCCGCCTCGATCGGGTAGACGAGCAGGCTGATGATCGCAGAGTAAATGCAGTAGGCTGAAAACTTCGTGCGCTCCGCCATCGCGCCGGAGACGATCGTCGCCGCCGTCGCGCAGAATACCAGCTGGAACACAAAGGAGGACCAGTCGAAGCCCTCGAAGTCAAGGAACATGCTCCAGTCCGGTCTGCCGATCAGGCCGAGCGCGCCGTGCCGTCCCATCATCAGGCCGTAGCCCAGCAGGAAGAACATCACCGTACCGATGCAGAAGTCCATCAGGTTTTTCATGATGATGTTGCCCGCGTTCTTGGCGCGCGTGAAGCCGGTCTCCACCATGGCGAAGCCGCACTGCATGAAGAATACAAGGATCGCGCCGATCAGAAACCACAGCGCCATATCCATACAAACACCCCCGAAAAAGCGACGAGCAAAGATGCGCGCGAGAGGCGCGAGATCTTTGCCGTTCCAATATGGCGGGAATTATACGGGTCGGCGCGGCTCTCGTCAAGCCCCCGCGCCATACCGCTTTTCTATGAAAACGAGAGGCTTTCGCGATCATGCGCGGCTATCATTCGTTTTATGTATGGAAAAGGTAAGGCAAGCGGTATTATCCTTTCTTTTCCGTCTGTGCTATGCTTCACCCATATAAAGCCAAAGGCCTTGATGGAGACAGGCCGCGGAGGAAAGAAAGTCGCAGCGAGCCGGGGACGGTGCGAGCCCGGTACGGACGCCTCCGAACGGGAACACTCCGGAGCCGCAAACCGAACGTGAAAACCAGTAGGCGCGCCGCAAGCCCTGCGTTAAAGGGCCGGGGATTGTTGGATCCCTTTGAGGGGCCGGGTTCATGCCCGGCAAAAAAGGTGGCACCACGGATGCGCAGCTTGTCCGTCCTTTTGTAAAGGACAGGCTGCGACAATAATCCGGAGGTGTTATTTTTTATGTGTTGTGTGATGGGGTTTTTAAGCGAGCGGTATTCCCCCGAGCAGATCCGCCCCGTTTTTGACCGAACGAAGTCCCGCGGGCCGGACGACACGCGTCTCGAGACGATCCCGGGCGGCGTTCTCTGCTTCCACCGTCTGGCCATCATGGGCCTGCACGACGAGGGCATGCAGCCCTTTTCGCTGGGAAAGAACAAGGTCGTCTGCAACGGCGAGCTCTACGGCTGGCGGCCCGTGCGCCGCGAGCTGGAGGAGAAGGGCTACGTCTTTCAGAGCGACTCCGACTGCGAGCTGCTGCTGCCGCTGTACGAGCAGTACGGCCTCGGCATGTTCGAGAAGCTCGACGCGGAGTTTGCCCTGATCCTCTACGACGGCGAGCACGACCGCCTGATCGCGGGACGCGATCCCATCGGCATCCGCCCGCTGTATTACGGTTATTTTTCAGACGGCAGGATCGCCTTCGCCAGCGAGGCGCAGAACCTGATGGGCCTGTGTGAAAGGATCCTGCCCTTCCCGCCCGGTCATTACTACGACGGCGAGCGCTTCGTCCGCTACGCCGACCTCACGAGCGTGGACGAGCCCTCGCCCGACGATCTCGAGACGGTCTGCAAGACCATCCGCGAGAAGCTGATCGCGGGCGTCGAAAAGCGCCTTGACGCGGACGCGCCGCTGGGCTTCCTGCTCTCCGGCGGCCTCGACTCGAGCCTCGTGTGCGCGATCTCCGCGAAGCTCCTGGGCCGCAAGATCCGCACATTTGCCATCGGCATGGACCTCGACCCGATCGACCTGAAATACGCGTGCCTCGCCGCGGACTATATCGGCGCGGAGCACACGGCTTTCCATATGACGCGCGAGGACGTGCTCGCCGCGCTCGATGAAGTGATCCGCATGCTCGGCACCTGGGACATCACGACGATCCGCGCGAGTCTGGGCATGTACCTGTGCTGCAAGGCGATCCACGAGACGACGGACGTGCGCGTGCTGATGACCGGCGAGATCTCCGATGAGCTCTTCGGCTACAAGTACACGGACTTCGCGCCGTCTCCCGCGGCCTTCCAGGCGGAGGCAAAAAAACGCATCGACGAGCTGCACATGTACGACGTGCTGCGCGCCGACCGCTGCATCTCGGCCAACTCCCTCGAGGCGCGCGTGCCCTTCGGCGACCTGGACTTTGTCCGCTACGTAATGCGCGTCGAACCGAAGCTGAAGCTCAACAGCTACGGCATGGGCAAATACCTGCTGCGCCACGCCTTTGAGAAGGATCACATTCTGCCCGACGAGATCCTGTGGCGGCAGAAGGCGGCCTTCTCCGACGCGGTGGGCCACTCGATGGTCGACGATCTCAAGGCCTACGCCGAAACGGTCTACTCCGACGAAGCCTTCCGTGCGGGCTGCGCGAAGTACGCCTACCGCCCGCCCTTCACCAAAGAAAGCCTGCTCTACCGGGATATTTTTGAAAAATATTACCCGGGCCAGGCGGAAATGATCGCAGACTTCTGGATGCCGAACCCGGACTGGGAGGGCTGCAGGGTCGACGATCCCTCTGCCCGCGTGCTGTCGAACTACGGCGCGAGCGGAAAATAGGATTGCACAAATCATAGGAAGTGTGTATACTTGCACTCATAGAAAGAGGGTGTGCATATGGACTTGAGGGCTTTGCACTATTTCGTCGTCGTGGCGGAAGAACTCAATATCACGCGGGCGGCCGAACGGCTGAACATGAGTCAGCCGCCGCTCTCCGCCCAGATCAAGGGTCTGGAAGAGGAGCTGGGCGTTCAGCTGTTTATCCGGGGCAAGCGCCATCTGACGATCACGGACGCGGGCACGCATCTGTACCGCCGCGCGCGGCAGATCCTGGAGCTCTCCGACCAGACGCAGCAGGAGCTGCGCTCGCTGGAGGGGCTCTCGGGAGACCTGCATATCAGCCTGGTCGAGGGCCGCGCCCCCTTCCTGCTGGCACGCTGGATCGCAGGCTTTTGTTCGGAGTTCCCGCGCGTGGCGGTCCACCTGTGGAACGGAAGCGGCGACGAGGCGATGGAGCGGCTGCAGCGCGGTCTTGCCGATCTGGCGCTGGTGGCCGCGCCGTACAACTTAGAGCAGTTCAGCGGCCTCCCGGTCGGCCGGGAACCCTGGGTGGCCATGATGTCCATCGATCATGCGCTGGCAAAGGAGGAGGGTGAGTTCCTCCCGCTCAGGAAGCTCGTCGGGCAGCCGCTGTATATCCCGAGCCGCCGCTCGCGGCTGGACACGATCCATGCCTGGTTTGCGGAGCTGGACGAGGAGCCCCGCATCGCCGGAGACCTCTCCAACTACATTGACGCCGTCGCGCTGGCCGAGCAGAACGCCGGGATCTGTATCTACCCGATGACCACCTACAACGAAAGCAACCTGATCGTGAAGAAGATCATCACCGAGAGCGCACGGCAGGTCGAGTACGCGCTCGTCTGGCGATGCAACGAGCGGCAGACGGAGCTGCAGCAGGAGTTCATCAATTTTGTGCAGGACTGTCTGGAGGCTGAGCGCCGCGGCACGCAGAGCTACCGTATGCCGGAGAAGGAGTACTTCCCGCCCGAGGATACCAAGTACCTGTAAGCGCCTTCGATTTTCTTTCCATATCTTTTCCGTATGACAACTCCCCCGCGGCGCGTATCGTGCGCGTGCGCGCGCCTTGACACGCCCGGGCAGCGCGTGATATAGTTTCTCGTGTATTTGAATAGCGTTGTGCGAAGATTGTTCTCGGATGCCAGGGGCCTCGTGCCCCCTAAAGGCATCGGAGAACAATTTTTTATTCATTTCGGGAGCGTGATCGACATGACAAAATATGTATTCGTGACCGGCGGCGTGGTCTCGGGCCTGGGCAAGGGCATCACGGCGGCCTCGCTGGGCAGACTTCTCAAATGCCGCGGCCTGAAGGTGGCGGCGCAGAAGCTCGACCCCTATATCAACGTCGACCCCGGCACGATGAGCCCCTACCAGCACGGCGAGGTCTATGTGACCGAGGACGGCAGTGAGACCGACCTCGACCTCGGGCACTACGAGCGCTTCATCGACGAGGACCTCAACCGCTTTTCCAACCTCACGACCGGCAAGGTCTACTGGAACGTGCTCAACAAGGAGCGACGCGGCGAGTATCTGGGCCAGACCGTGCAGGTCATCCCGCACATCACGCAGGAGATCAAGGACTTCATCTACAGCGTCGGGCGCGAGACGGCGGCGGACGTGGTCATCACGGAGATCGGCGGCACGACCGGCGACATCGAGAGCCAGCCCTTCCTCGAGGCGGCGCGCCAGGTCAGCCTGGAGCAGGGACGCGAGAACACCTGCTTCATCCACGTGACGCTCGTGCCCTTCCTGCGCGGCAGCGACGAGCACAAAACGAAGCCGACCCAGCACTCGGTCAAGGAACTGCAGGGCATGGGCATCTCGCCGGACATCATCGTGCTGCGCTGCGACGAGCCGCTCGAGCCGGAGATCTTCCGCAAGATCGCGATGTTCTGCAATGTCAAGCCCGACTGCGTGATCGAGAATATCACGCTGCCAAGCCTGTACGAGGCCCCGCTCATGCTCGAGGAGCACGATTTTTCCCTCATCGTCTGCCGCGAGCTGGGGCTCTGGACCCGCGCGCCGGAGCTCGGCGAGTGGAAGGCGATGGTTGAGCGCATCGAGCACCCGACGCGCCGCGTCACGATCGGCCTGGTGGGCAAGTACGTGCAGCTGCACGACGCCTACCTCTCGGTGGCCGAGGCGCTGCGCCACGCGGGCTTTGCCCTCGGCGCGGCGGTCGAGATCCGCTGGATCGACAGCGAGAAGATCACTGACGAGAACGTCTCCGACATGCTCGCCGGCTGCGCCGGGCTGATCGTTCCCGGAGGTTTTGGCGACCGGGGCATAGAGGGTATGATCGTGACGGCGCGCTATGCGCGGGAGCATGACGTCCCCTATCTCGGCATCTGTCTCGGCATGCAGGTGGCGGTCATCGAGTTCGCCCGCCATGTCTGCGGACTTAAGGACGCAAACTCCGGCGAGTTCGACGCCTCCACGCCCCACAAGGTCATTGACTTTCTGCCCGATCAGAGTGATACTGTCTCCAAAGGCGGGACATTGCGCCTCGGCGCCTGGCCCTGCCGCATCGAGGCGGGCAGCCGCATGGCGGCGTGCTACGGCGCGCTCGACATCTCCGAGCGTCACCGCCACCGCTACGAGTTCAACAACGACTACCGCGCTCTGTTGAAGGAAAAAGGCCTCTGCCTCTGCGGCCAATCGCCGGACGGACACATCGTCGAGGCAACCGAGCTGAGCGACAGGCGCTTCTTCATCGGCGTGCAGTTCCACCCCGAATTCAAGAGCCGTCCCAACCGCCCGCATCCGCTGTTTCTGGGATTAATTAAAGCTTCTTTGGAGGAATGATCCATGCAGAAGATCCTGATATTGGACTTCGGCGGCCAGTATAACCAGCTGATCGCCCGCCGCGTGCGAGAAAACCATGTCTACTGCGAGGTGCAGCCCTTCTCCCTGTCCCGGGAGGAGATCCTGCGCTTCGACCCCATCGGCGTGATCTTCACGGGCGGCCCCCGCTCGGTCTACGACGCGGACGCGCCGAAGCCCGACCCGGTCGTGTTCTCGCTCGGCGTTCCGATATTGGGCATCTGCTACGGCTGCCAGCTGCTGGCGCAGACGCTCGGCGGCGAGGTTATCCCCGCGCAGGACGATTCCGCGCGCGAGTACGGTAAAACCCTCACCGTCTTCGACACCTCCTGCGCCCTCTTCCGCGGTCTGCCGGAGGAGAGCGTCACCTGGATGAGCCACGGCGACTACCTCTCGAAAGTGCCGGAGGGATTCTCTCTCGCCGCGCACAGCGCGGCCTGCCCGACGGCGGCCATCTGCGACGAGCAAAGAAAAATCTACGGCGTGCAGTTCCACCCGGAGGTCAACCACACCGAATACGGCGCAGCGATGCTGCGCGCCTTCCTCTATGAGGTCTGCGGCGCGGTCGGCGACTGGACGATGGCGGACTTCAAGACCCGCGCGATCGCCGCGATCCGTGACAAGGTCAGGGACGGCAAGGTGCTCCTTGCGCTCTCCGGCGGGGTGGATTCCTCCGTCGCCGCGGCGCTGCTGTCCGAGGCGGTCGGCAAAAATCTCAACTGCGTGTTCGTCGACCACGGTCTGATGCGCCTTCACGAGGGCGACGAGATCGAGGCCGTTTTCTCCAAACGGGAAGGCAACTTCGTGCGCGTCAACGCCGAGGAGCGCTTCCTCTCCCGCCTTGCGGACGTCACGGAGCCGGAACAGAAAAGAAAGATCATCGGCGAGGAGTTCATCCGCGTCTTTGAGGAAGAGGCGAAGAAGATCGGCGCGGTGGACTATCTGGCCCAGGGCACGATCTACCCCGACGTGATCGAGTCCGGCCGCGGCGACGCCGCCGTGATCAAGAGCCACCACAACGTCGGCGGCCTGCCCGCCTGCGTGGACTTCAAGGAGATCCTCGAGCCGCTGCGCCTGCTCTTCAAGGACGAGGTGCGCCAGCTCGGGCGCGAGCTCGGCCTGCCGGAGGCGCTGGTGAGCCGCCAGCCCTTCCCCGGCCCGGGTCTCGGCATCCGCGTGATCGGCGAGCTGACGCGCGAGAAGCTCGACATCCTGCGCCAGGCGGACTACATCTTCCGCGAGGAGCTGGAAAAGGCCGGCCTCCCGGACGCGCCGGGACAGTATTTCGCCGCGCTGACCGATATGCGCTCCGTCGGCGTGATGGGCGACGGCCGCACCTACGATCGCGCGGTCGCGCTGCGCAGCGTGCAGACCTCGGACTTCATGACCGCCGATTTCTCGCGCCTGCCCTGGGAATTGCTCGACCGCGTTTCCACGCGCATCGTCAACGAGGTCCGCGGCGTCAACCGCGTGCTTTATGATATCACTTCCAAGCCCCCGGCCACGGTGGAATACGAATGACAAGGAAGGGAGCGATCGAATGAAAAGCTGTGCAATCGTAGGGATCAACTGGGGCGACGAAGGCAAGGGCCGCATGGTCGACCTGCTGACGGAGGACTATGATATTGTCATCCGCTATCAGGGAGGAGGCAACGCCGGCCATACCGTTGTCAACAAATACGGCAAATTTGCGCTGCACCTGCTCCCCTCCGGTATCTTTCACGACGGCGTCGTCAATGTGCTGGGCAACGGCGTGGCGCTGGATGCGGAAAACCTCTGGGCGGAGATTGAAGACGTAAGACAAAAAGGCGTCTGCGTCGATCCGGCGCATCTGAAGATCAGCGACCGCGCGTCGCTTCTTCTCCCCTGGCACAGAGATCTCGACGCGCTGGAGGAGGCCCGTCTCGGCTCCAGACAGTACGGCTCGACCAAGCAGGGCATCGCGCCGTTCTACTCGGACAAGTATCAGAAGAAGACCGTTCTGGCGGGAGAGCTGTTCTATCCCGATGAGCTGCGTGAGCATCTGGCGGAACTGCTGGAGTGGAAGAACCTGATCCTGACGGGGGTCTACGGTGTCAATCCGTACACATTTGAAGAGTTGATGGATTGGATCGTAACCTACGGGGAGCGGATCAAGCCCTTTGTTTGCGATACCGGCGCTTTTCTGCGTTCCCGCGTGGCGGAGGGAAAGAGTATTCTGTTCGAATCTCAGCTTGGGGCTCTGAGGGATCTGGATTACGGCATCTATCCCTACACGACATCTTCCAATGCGATCGCCGCGTTTGCTCCGATCGGCTCGGGTCTGCCCTCCGTCAGACTGGACGAGGTCGTAGGCGTCGTCAAAGCCTACTCGACCTGCGTGGGCGAAGGGCCTTTTGTCTGCGAGCTGTTTGGAGAAGAAGCCAATCGGCTCCGCGAGGCCGGCGGCGAGTACGGCGCAAAGACGGGAAGACCGCGCCGCGTCGGCCCGCTGGATCTGGTCGCGACGCGCTACGGCGTTCAGGTTCAGGGGGCGACCGCTCTTGCGCTGACCAAGCTCGATGTGCTGAGCTATATGGAAAAGATCCCTGTCTGCACACAGTACGAGCTTGACGGGAAACGCAGCGACGTCTTCCCCTTCCCCACAGCGCTGAAAGAGGCGAAGCCAATCCTGGAAACCCTGAACGGATGGCGCTGCGACATCTCCGGAATCCGCAGCTGGGAGAAGCTCCCTGCCGCGGCGAAGCGATATGTCGAATATCTGGAAGAGCGCGTCGGCTGCCCCATCCGCTACGTCTCCGTCGGTCCCGAGCGGGACGCCATCATCATCCGATAAAACCGAGAGGAAAACATAAGACTATGTTTGACCGTTACGAAACTCCCCTGGCCTCGCGTTATGCCTCCGAAAAGATGCTGGAGCTGTTTTCTCCGCGCAAGCGCGTGGAAACATGGCGCCGGCTTTGGGCCGCCCTGGCGCGGACGGAGCATGAGCTTGGGCTGCCGGTCACGGCGGCTCAGGTGAAGGAGCTTGAGGAACATATCACGGATATCGACTTCGACTGTGCCGCGCAGCGGGAAAAAGAGGTGCGGCACGATGTGATGGCGCATATTTACGCCTATGGGAAGGCGGCGCCGGGGGCGGCAGGCATCATCCATCTGGGTGCGACCAGCTGCTATGTCACGGACAACGGAGACCTGATCCTTTACCGCGAGGGGCTGCGCTGCCTGCGCAGGGAAATACTCGGACTGCTGAAGACTCTCGCGGAGTTCGCCGAAAACTACAAGGCGACGCCGACGATCGGCTATACGCACTATCAGCCGGCGCAGCCTGTCACCGTGGGAAAGCGCGCGACGCTCTGGATGCAGGATTATCTGGCCGATCTGGAGGAGCTGGATTTCGTGCTCGGCACGATGCGCTTTCTCGGCTGCCGCGGCACCACGGGCACGGAAGCGAGCTTTCTGGAGCTCTTTGACGGCGACGAGGGCAAGATCGACGAACTCAACCGCCGTCTTGCCGGGGACTTTGGCTTTTCTGAGTGCTTTCCCGTCTGCGGCCAGACCTATCCGAGAAAGCAGGACAGCCGGATCATGAACTGCCTGAGCGCCATCGCGCAGAGCGCATACCGGATGGCGCAGGACATCCGTCTGCTGCAGCATGACCGTCAGCTGGAAGAGCCCTTCGAGGACGCGCAGATCGGATCCTCCGCCATGGCCTATAAGCGCAACCCGATGCGCTGCGAGCGCATCTGCTCGCTGAGCCGCTGTCTGATGGTCGACGCGATGAACGCCCCGCTCACGGCTTCGGCTCAATGGCTGGAGCGGAGCCTGGACGACTCCGCCAACCGCCGAATCTCCCTGCCGGAGGCCTTTCTCTGTGCCGACGCGATCCTGCGTCTGGCACGGAATGTGTGCGCCGGGCTGCGGGTCAACGAGAAGATCATCGAAAAGGCCGTGCGGGAGTATCTCCCCTTTGCCGCCACGGAAAACCTGCTCATGGAAGCGGTGAAGCGTGGCGGAGACCGGCAGCAGCTGCACGAGGTCATACGCCGCTGCTCCATGGAAGCCACGGCGGTGATGAAGGAGGGCGGGGACTGCGATCTGCTCGTGCGGCTGGCCGCCTGTCCGGAGTTCGGCATGAGCCGGGAGGAGCTGGAAACGCTGCTGGATCCGGCCGCGTATATCGGCCGCTGCCCACAGCAGGTGGACGCGTTTCTGGCGCAGCTTCCTCCTCTGAGCGAAGAGACCGCTGTGTATGAGGATACTCTCTTTGTCTAACTTTTAAAATGCCACGAAGCCCCTGCGCTAAATAAGCGTACAAATCTCGGACTTCATGACCGCCGATTTCTCTCGCCTGCCCTGGGAACTGCTCGACCGCGTTTCCACGCGCATCGTCAACGAGGTCCGCGGCGTCAACCGCGTGCTTTATGATATCACTTCCAAGCCTCCGGCCACGGTGGAATACGAATAATCATATTGATCTTGAGAAACAAGTAAGGATGCTGAAATGCTTGTCTGCACCGGCAGAAAGGAGATACCGAGAGGTATCTCCTTTCTGCTTTTTTGAAAGTTCTTTTCTCAGCAGAGGCTTTTCATGTCTTGATCCGCAGCCACGCGCGGCGTAACAATCAATGATTTTCCGCTTATTACGCACGAAAGCGGGATTTATTGACGCTTTTATTGATGCTCCGGCGCGTATACTGAGCGTGGAGGAGTTTATCCTGCGCCCGGCAGATACAGACTGAGCAGGGAAATCGCAACGTGCTGCGGCGGTCAGGCGGAAACAGGAAGACCGGGATCGTTCAACGCAGACCGGAAACGATAAAAAAGCTTGCGCGGGCAGGAGATTCTAATATATAATAAAGTGAATAAATATATCCCGCTCTCATCTGTGCAGGAGAATGTGCGCATGCCGTTGCGGCATGCAAAGCGCCCTTGTCGGACGGTGAGAGCTGTTGCGTACGGAAGGATTTGGCCATGGATGAGCGCCGCGGTGTGACCGGCGCGCCCGCCGAGGGCGCGGCCGCCGAAAAAAAGCGCTTTTTAGAGCGCTATAACGCGCTGAAGCTGGGCTGGCTGCATGACGCGATCCACTTCGCTCTCCTGCTGCTGGCGCTGATCGTGCTGTTCCGTTTTGTGATCGGCTTTTCCATGGTGGGCGGCAGCTCGATGGAGCCCATGCTCCACGACGGCGAGATCGTACTGTATCTCCGGCTGACACGGGAGTACTGTCCGGGCGACGTTGTGTCGCTCCGGGTGCCGTCGGGCGACTACTACGTCAAACGCGTGGCGGCCGTCGGCGGCGACAGGGTGGAGCTGCACGGCGGGCAGCTGTATATCAACGGCGAGCCGGCCGACGACCCCTGGGCCCTGGGCCTCACATATGAGGAAAAGGGTGCCGTGATCTACCCGTACACGGTCACGGAGGGCTGTCTGTTCCTGCTGGGCGATAACAGGGCGGTCTCAATGGACTCCCGCTCTTTCGGGGAAGTGAACCGCCGCCAGATCAAGGGAAAGATCCTGCTGCGGATCGGCACGGGCGGGATCTCGGTACTGAAAGGAGCAAGTGACGGATGAAGCGTTTTGACATCGTGAAGACCCTACAGCTGGCGCTGCTGGTCCTGCTCTCCGTGATCTCTGTCCTGTTGGTGCTGAGCGACGGCGATCTGTACGCCGCCATGGCTGCGGACTCCCACATCCGCCGGCTGGGCATTCTGCTCTGGGCGACGCTGGGGCTGTCATTCCTGTTCCTGTTTTATGATTTCAATTCTTACAGCGACCTGAAGCGCGAGAACATCGAGCTGGACAATGCCGTGTATTCCGACGCGCTCACCGGCATCGCCAACCGCCACAGCGTGGATATGTATCTTGCCCGCTTTGTGGGCAAAAACGTCCCGGAGGACATGGGCTGCGTCACGCTGGAGCTGACGAACCTTTCGTCTCTCAACTCGGAGCTCGGCCACAACGGCGGCGACGAGGCCATCCAGGCCTTTACCGACGCGCTGCTGCGCTCGGTGAGCGGGGCCTGCTTTCTCGGCCGCAACGGCGGCAACAAATTCGTAGCTATTTTCCGCGACTGCAGCGACGCGCGCATCGAGCGCTTTCTCGCCGCCGTGCGCAGCGAGGTAGACGAGCGCAACGCAGAGCGCCCCGACGCTCCCGTCCGTTACGCCAGCGGCGTCGCCTTCCGGGAGGGCGAGGCTGTCAAGACCGTTACCGAGCTGGTTGCTCTTTCGGACCGCCGTCTCCGGCAGGTGCGGAACTGAGGCTGCAAAAGAGAGGAAACCGACGTGGATAAACTGGATCAGGCTTATCTGACCGACCTGGTGAGGCGCTCGAGCCAAGGCGGAAGCAACGCCTTCGCAGAGCTCTTTACCGCCACGCAGGCGCGCGTGTGCCGCTATCTCGGCTCGCTGCCGCTGACCGGCGATCTGCCCGGGGCGCTGCGCGCGGTGATGGGCCGCGCCCTGCAAAGTCTCTCCTCCCTGACCGACGCCGACCTGTTTCTCCCCTGGGTTTGCCGTATCGCCTTCCGGCTTTTCGGTCCCTCCCGCAGCGAGACTGTGGAGACGCCGGCAGGAACGACGACGATCGAGAGGCTGCTCCATCTGCCGCTGGCCGAGTCTCAGGTGCTGCTGATGCGCTTTGCACAGGGTTTTTCACAAAGCGAGACCGGCGATATCCTGAACCTCTCTCCCGGCCTTGTCCGACGCTGCGAGCGGATGGGAAAGAAGCATCTTCTGCGCGACACGGCAGACGAGGTCCCCCCGGGAGGCGCTGCCTCCGCGGGGCAGACAAGACGACGCGCCGAAGCGCAGCTGCCCGACGCGCTGACCGCGGCCATGGTCCTGGAGCAGGTGCTGGAGGACTGCGGACGCGAGCAGAACACCGTACCCACCGAGGCGCTTGCCTCCTACACGCTGTACCGCAAAGAGCGTTTTTCTCTGCAGCGGGGCGTTTTGGCTGCGGCGCTGGCAATGTTTTTCCTGCTTCCGCTGCTGTTCGTACTGCCGAAATATGACATAAGCGCAGAGCCGCTCGGCGCGCGCGGGCTGCCGGTGTATACCATCCGGGTACGTCCCTCGCTGCCGATCGGCAGCGTGACGGCGGAGATCCGAGGCCGCGCGCTTCCGGTATACGAGGCATCGGCAAGAGTTTTTTCCGTGGAGCCTACCCGCAACGGCCCGCTGACGGTGACGGTGCAGCTGATCAACCGCCAGAGCGTGATCCGTTCCGTGACGGTGAGTGACGTCGACTCGGAGGGCCCCGTGCTTGAGGGCAGCCTGGTCGAGAGCGGCACCGTGCTGCTGTATGTCAGCGACGCGGGCATCGGCGTGGACTACGCCGACGTATACGCCGTAAACGCTTCCGGAGAAAGGATTCTGCCCATTTCGACCGACGCGGACGCAGGCACAATCCTCTTTGACTATCCCAAGGAGAACTGGGATGTGTACATCCCCGACTATATCGGGAATCTTTTGCATCTTTCCATTACATTGACTTGAACTGATCCGGTGCGGCCGCCCGTTTAGGCGGCTGCATCCGGCCCGAATAATACGCCGGAGTGCGTCGGATGGGAGAGTAAACGAATGAAAACGAAAAAAAGCTTGAACGGGATGCTGCGCACGCTGTGCGCTCTGCTTTGCCTGTGCGCGCTGTGCGTTGCTCTGTGCGGGGCCTCCTCGGGCGGGACGGACGAGGGAAAGACCCTGGAGATCACAGTGGTCGAGACCATCCCCGCCGAGGATATCGAGGACGACGCAGTGCCGCTGGCCGTCTTCGATGCGCCGGGCAGCCGGAGCCTTCTGCGCTCTGCTCTGCCCTCCGCCGCGCTGCTTGCCGCCGCACTGCTGTATGTGCTCGTCACGGTAAGGAGCGAGAAAAAGCTCGCCGCCCTGAGGATGGAGGCCGCCCTCGCCGAGGCGCGCGTCATGCGTCTGCGCCGGGAGAGCAAGGGATGAACGCTCTGATATTATCGGCCGTCCTGTGCGGTCTGAGTGCGCTGGCCCTGATCCTGTGCCGCCTGTGGAAACGCCGCTTTCGCCGTCGCTGGCGCGAGCAGATGCGCGAGGCTTTCCCGGGCAGGGAGGATCGGCCATGAACGCGCCTGTCGTCGACGCCCTGAGCGTCTTTCTTCCCGCGGTCGGCGCCTTGGCGCTGTTGCTGGCCGCTCTGATCCGCGCCCGCCGGGCCAAGCGGGAAGAGAAAGAACTGAAAGAGGAAATCGCTCTGTTCGCCTCCCGCGCTTCGGAGGAACAGAAAGAAGGGGGAAATCATGAGTAAGACCGTAAAACGTATCCTGAAAAGAGCTCTCGCCCTGCTGCTGGCACTGCTGATCACTTTCTCGCTGGGAATGAATCTGTCGCACGACCGTGTTCTCTACGCCACCGATCTGCCCGAAGAGACGGAGGAAGCCGCCGCGGATGAAGACAGCGCTCTGGCGGAAAATACCGTGGAGGTCGAGCTCCCCGCTCAGGAGGCAGCCCCGGAAGAAGACGCCTCCTTGCTTGCCGTGCCGGTGAATGAGGAGCCCGCCGCTGAGGAAGCTCCTGTCGAGGAGGCCCCGGCCGAAGAGGTTCCCGTCGAGGAAGCCCCCGCCGAGGAAGCACCCGCCGAGGAAGCCCCCGTCGAGGAAGCCCCCGTCGAGGAAGCCCCTGCCGAGGAAGCCCCCGTCGAAGAAGCCCCCGTCGAGGAAGCCCCCGTCGAGGAAGCCCCCGTCGAGGAAGCCCCCGTCGA
>JAFSJZ010000003.1 GCA_017449185.1 Oscillospiraceae bacterium | reverse complement strand
TCGATCTCCCCGGGCATGAAAATCTCCTTCACACCGGTAGCGGTCCGGCTGTTCTTGAGCATCTCCGCATAAGCTGAGGCATGCTCCTTGAAGCGGTCCACATTGAGGAAATGCGCAATGTCCAGCAGGATCACGGCAAAGCCGGTCTGCTCGGGCTTCAGATCCTCCACGAAGGGGATCTCGGCGCTGGTGAGCGCATCGGAAAGAACGCCGCCGAACATATCCACAAACACGGCGAGGCCGTAGCCCTTGTGGCCGCCCACGGGGCGGACGCAGTAGGCGACATGCGGATCGGTGGTGGGGTTGCCGTCATAGTCATTGGCCCAGCCCTCCGGCATCTCCCTGTTCTCGCGGCGGTAGGCCTGGACTTTGCCGATGGCGACGCCGCTGGTGGAAATGTCGATCACGATCGGGCGGTTCGGGTTCGTCGTGGGGCAGCCCATGATGATGGGGTTCGTGCCGATGAGCCGGTCCGCGCCGCCGAACGGAGCCTGGCAGGGATAGGTGTTGCTCACCACGATGCCGATCACGTTGTCCTCCGCCATGCGGTGGCCGTAGTAGCCCCCGCAGCCGATGTTCGCGCTGTTGCGGCCAACGCCGGCCGCAACGCCGTATTTGCGGGCGCGCTCGAGCACGGCGTCGTAGACGCTGTTGACCGCCACAATACCGGAGCCGCCGCCGCACTCGAAGACGAGGGAGGCGTCCGCATCCTTCACGCAGCGGAAGTCGGGCTTTGCCTGAAGAGCGCCCGCCATATACTGCCTGAGGTAGATGCACAGACGGGACAGACCGTGGGAATAGGTGCCGGTGAAGTCGGAGTGCGTGACGACGGCGGCAAGAGAGAGCGCGTCGCTTTCCGAGACGCCCTGCGCCATGACCAGGCGCTTGATCAGGGTGATTTCCTGCTCGTAAGAAAGATGCATCAAAGGTACCTCCAATATAATAATATTTTTGTTTTATGACGTTGCAGACGTACGGCGCGTCCTCAGCCCGCGGCGGCAGCGAGTCCCAGCGGGTCCATGCCCAGCAGGATCATTCCGCCCAGGACCAGGATCGCGATCAGACAGTAGATCAGGCAGGGCAGGGCGTTCGTCTTGATGATCCTGCCCTCGTTGCCCATGGTGCCGGTGGTGGCGCAGGCTGCGACGACGTTGTTGACGCAGATCATGTTGCCGGCCGCGCCGCCGATGTTCTGCAGAGCCACGATCAGAACCGGACTCATACGGACAAGGGTCGCGGTCTGGAACTGCAGTCCCGCAAAGAGCGTGTTGGAGACCGTGTTGGAACCGGACATGAAAGCGCCGAGCACGCCGATGATCGGCGCCACCACGATATAGGCGCTCTGGAAGATCCTGGCCAGGGCTTCCGCCATGACCAGAAGCATGGAATCGTCGGTGAGCTGCGCGTTCATGCCGGTGTTGCGGTAGATGTAGACCATGGACACGCCGAAGAACAGGGCGATCGCCGCGCCAAGCACCTGTTTGAAGGTGTCGGAAACGGACTCCTTGACCTTCTCAGAGGGCATCTTGTGCAGGAAGAAGGTCAGGATACAGATGAGGATGAAGGGGAAGATGCCGGGGTTCCAGCCCCAGTTCCAGGCCCAGTTGATTTTCTCGTTGCCGAGGATGTTCGTGATGCTAGCCTTGAAGGCGCTGCCTGTCAGCAGCGTCTTGAGCCCGAACCAGTTCAGACGGGTCGCGACAAGGATCAGCGCGATGAGGACGTAGGGAACCCAGGCCATGACGGCAGACATGCCGTTGTCGACGTCCTGCTTGACCGCCTGCTTGGCAAGCCAGGAGGGATCCCACTGCTCGCGGGGCTCAAAGTCCCAGACCTCCTTCGGGCAGAGGAAGCCCTTCCGCGCGGCGGGAATCACCACGAACAGCGTCAGGATCGCACCGACGAGGGACGGGAATTCCGGTCCGAAGAAGAAGGCCATGATCAGGAAGAAGGCGTCGAACACGACCGAGGTGAAGAGCGCGAAGGGCAGCGCCGCGAAAGCCTCCTTGCCGGACTTGTTTTTGCCGAAGAGCTTGCACATGACGTACACGCCGAAGATGACGATGAAGAACGTGCAGGTGGCCTGGCTGATGGCGGAGTATTTGGTGAGGGCCATCTTGTAGGCCTCCGCATCGCCGCCCAGCTCTGTAACGGCGCCGGAGACGACGGTCGCCGCCGTGTTGGTCGGCGTGCCGACAGCGCCGTAGACGACGGGGACGCTGTTGAAGATCAGCGCCACGATCGCCGCGCACAGCGGCGGAAAGCCCAGACTGATCATCAGCGGCGCCGCCAGAGCCGCGGGGGTTCCGAAGCCCGCCGCGCCCTCGATAAAGGCGCCGAAAACAAATCCGACGAGAATGGCTTGGATACGGCGGTCGGGGTTTACGTTGTTAAAGACGCGCTGGATGGCCGTGACGGCGCCGGAATGCTTGAGGGTGTTCATAATAAGGATGGCGCCAAAGATGATGACCAGGGTGCCGATAGCCTCCAGAAAGCCGTCGAGCGCCCAGGCGAAAGTCGTCGTCATGTCTTGTTTCCAATAGAACAGCGCAATGAGCATCGCGACCGCCCAGCCGATCGGAAGGGCAATCTTCGCCGGTTTGTTGAACACGATCATCAGCACGATGACCAGTAAGATGGGAACGGATGCGATCAGTGCCATAAAAAAACCCCTTTCTCATGCCGGATCACAGTTTCAAGATACCATACAATTGCACAAGCCACAAGCAAAATCCGGGGTTTTCCCTTGTTTATTTTGTGTCAATTGCACAAAACGCTTCAAGCGTTCCTGTCGCAGCTCAAAAATGCGGCGGCCGCCGGCCGCTTTCTCCTCCGATGCGTCGATGGCGGATGGAAAAAAGCTCGGAAAATGTAAAAGAGATTTACAAGAAAGATAATTCTTGACAAAATATTATGTTGTCAGCGCGATCTGTTTTTATCTGTGCGCGGCACAGTTTCTTGAGAGGTGTGTATTGTAAGTGAAAGATAAGCTCCTGGCCTTCTTCCTCGGCCGGCGTCTGGAGGACACCGAACTGAGCGAAGAGAAATTCAACGTCCTCTGGGGCATCCCGATCTTCGCCAGCGACGCGATCTCCTCCGTCAGCTACGCGGGAGAGGAGATCCTGCTGGTGCCGGTGCTCGCGATGGCCGCCTTTCGCGTGTTCCTGCCGATCGTCGCCGCGGTCATCTGCCTGCTCGGCATCCTTGTATTCTGCTACCGCCAGACCATCGAGGCCTATCCCGAGGGCGGCGGCGCGTACATCGTGGCCTCCGACAACCTCGGCGAGAAGATCGGACTGATCGCGGGCGGCTCGCTGATCATGGACTATATCCTGACCGTGGCGGTCAGCTCCTGCGCGGGCGCCGCGGACATGTCCCGACTCCCCCCTCAAGGCTTTTTTCCTGTATAACACAGCCCCGCTCGCTTGAAAAGAGCGCGCCGGCACCCAAAAAAATATTTACAGGGGCCGCGTGATTTGATAAAATAGTTATGTTTTGCAGGAATTCTTGGGGAATCGATCTCCTGGGAGGGACACGTTTTACGATGAAAAAGAGACAGGGCTTTCGCTTTGGTCTGTTTTTGGTAACGATCGGCATCGTCTACGGCGACATCGGCACTTCGCCGCTGTACGTCATGAAGTCGATCCTCGAGGGCAACGGCGGCATCACCGCGGTAGACGACGCATTCATCATCGGCTCGCTCTCGCTCGTGATCTGGACGATCACGCTGCTGACCACGATCAAATATGTGCTCATCGCCATGAAGGCGGACAACCACGGCGAGGGCGGCATCTTTTCGCTCTACTCGCTGGTGAAGGACTGCGGCAAATGGCTGATCCTGCCGGCGATGCTCGGCGGCGCGGCGCTGCTGGCCGACGGCGTGCTTACGCCCGCCGTCACCGTCACCACGGCGGTGGAGGGCCTGCGCAGCATCCCGAGCATGGACCGTTTCCTCGGCTCCGGCCAGTGGAAAGTCGTCGTCATCACTCTGGCGATCATCACGGCGCTCTTTTCCGTGCAGCATGCCGGCACGAGCAAGATCGGCAAGGCCTTCGGCCCGGTCATGCTGCTGTGGTTCAGCTTCCTCGGCATCACGGGCCTGCTGCACGTCGTGTCGCTGCCCGTCGTGCTCAAGGCATTCAACCCGCTCTACGCGATCCGGGTGCTGCTCAGCCCCGCGAACAAGCTGGGCTTTATGATCCTGGGCAGCGTCTTCCTCGCCACGACCGGCGCGGAGGCGCTCTACTCCGACATGGGCCACGTCGGCAAGGAGAACATCTACTTCAGCTGGCCCTTCGTCAAGATCTGTCTGATCCTCAACTATCTCGGCCAGGGCGCCTGGATCCTGCAGAGCCGCGGCAACAGCGCGCTCTTCGCCGTCGAGGATCTCAACCCCTTCTTTCTCATGCTGCCGGAGGTCATGCGTCCCTTCGCCGTCGTGCTCGGCGCGGCCGCCGCGATCATCGCCTCGCAGGCGCTCATCACCGGCTCCTATACGCTCGTGTCCGAGGCGATCCTGCTCGACCTGCTGCCGCATCTCGAGATCCGCTATCCCTCCGACACCAAGGGCCAGCTTTATATCGGCAAGGTCAACTCCCTGCTGTGGATCGGCTGCAGCCTGGTCGTGCTCTACTTCCGCTCCGGCGCCCACATCGAGGCGGCTTACGGTCTGGCCATCACGCTGACGATGCTCATGACCACGCTGCTGATCTCGGTATACCTGCGCAAGCTGCGCCGCCAGAGTCTGCTCTCTTTTGTCGTGCTGCTGGTCTTCGGCGCAATCGAGTCGATCTTCTTCATCTCCAGCCTCGGTAAATTCCTCCACGGCGGCTACGTCACGGTCTTCCTGACGCTGCTGCTGCTGTTCATCATGGTGGTCTGGTACCGCGGGACGCAGCTCGAGCGCAAATACTGCACGCGCCTGAAGCTGCGCGAGCACGTCCCCAGTCTCGTCGCCCTGCACGAGGACAGCGAGATCCCGTTGCTGGCCCACAACCTGGTCTATCTCGAGGGCGAGACCGACCCCGAGCTGATGGACCGCGATATCCTCTACTCGATCCTCGACAAGGACACCAAGCGCGCACAGGCCTATTGGTTCGTCTCGGTCCACACGCTCAACGAGCCCAAGACCATGAACTATGAGCTCGAGCGCTACGGGACCGACTGTATCTTCCGCATCCGCATCAATCTCGGTTTCAAGTGCGACCAGCGCATCAACGTCTACCTGCGTCAGATCGTCCAGGACATGCAGTCGCGCGGCGAACTGCCGGATCAGGACAAGAAGTACTCGATCTACGGCAAGTCCACGGTCGGCACCTTTAAATTCTGCATCATCCACAAATCCGTCACGACCAAGACGGAGCTGAGCGACTGGGACGAGTTCGTGCTCAACACGAAGTACGCCATCCGCCGCGCCGCAGGCTCCAAGGTGAAGTGGTACGGTCTCGACACCTCCTCGCTGATCATTGAGAACGTGCCGCTCATCACCGGCGGCGGCAGCGCAGACGGTCGGATCCAAAGAGCGGAGGGAGAATGAGACATGACGACAGTCGGATTTATCGGAACGGGCAACATGGGCGGCGCGCTCGCGCGCGCGGCCGCGAAAAGTCCCCTTTGCGGGAAGCTGCTGCTTACCAATCGAAGCCCGGAAAAGGCGAAAAAGCTCTGTGAGGAGCTCGGCGGAGAGCTGACAGACAACCTCGGCGCGGCCGCGCAGGCAGATGTGCTTTTCCTCGGCGTCAAGCCCCAGGGGCTCGAGGCGATGGGCGCGCAGATCCGTGAAACGCTCGATACGCGCGGGCGCTGTGTGATCGTCTCGATGGCCGCAGGCTGGACGATCGCGGAGCTTGAGCGCGTGCTCGGCGCGCAGCCGATAGTGCGCATTCTGCCCAACATCCCCGTCGCCGTCGGCGAGGGCGTCACGCTGCTGTGCGCCTCGTCCTCCGTCACGGCGGAGGAAAAATCCCTCGTCCGCGAGCTGCTTGCCGCCTCCGGCATGGTGGCGGAACTCCCGGAGGAGCTGATCGACGCGGCCTCCGGCGTTACGGGCTGCGGCCCGGCCTTCGCAGCGATGTTCATCGACGCGCTCGCGGACGGCGCGGTGGCCTGCGGTCTGCCGCGGAAGGACGCGATCGCCTACGCGGCGCAGATGCTCGCGGGGACGGCCCGCACGCTCCTCGCCACCGGGGAGCACCCCGACGCGCTGCGCGACCGGGTCTGCTCGCCGGGCGGCAGCACGATCCAGGGCGTGCGTAAGCTTGAGGAGGGCGCTTTCCGCGCCGCCGTGATGAACGCGGTCATCGCCACTTACGAAAAGGAATTCTGAGACCATGCAAAAACGCCCGGGCGCTTCCGAAAGAAGCGTCCGGGCGTTTTTCTTGTTCTTTATTCGTTGAAATCCAGCAAATGACCGATCGCGGCAACAGCGGATTCGACGTCGTCGCTGTTGACGCGCAGGTCGCAGAAATCCGCCTCCGCGCGCAGCTTTTCCGCCGTCTGCAGGCGCAGCGCGAACTCCCGCTCGCTTTTCGAGAGCGCGCGCAGCCTTTCCTCGAGCACGGACTGCGACGGCTCGACATAGACGCACAGCGCCTCGGGCATGTTCTTCTTGATCTGCGCGGCGCGGCCGAGCTCGCGCTCCGCCAGGACGTGCTTTCCCCGCACAAGCTGCTCCTCGACAAGGCGGCGGGAGGTGCCGTAGTCGTTGCCGGCGAACTCCGTCGTCTCGATCAGGTCGCCGGAGGCCTTCATCATGTTCCAGTCCTCCAGCTCGTAGAAGAAAAAGCCCACGCCGTCGCGCTCGCCTTCTTTCATCTTCCGGGCCGTCACGGGCACGACGGGGACGACGTCCTCTCTTTCGGCAAAGATCCGGGCGGCAATCTCGCCGATGCCGACGCCGGACGGACCGCAGAGCACGATCAGTTTTTCTCTCATGGGCTGTGCCTCCTCTCTGCTTTTTTTCAGTATACCATGTGTCTTTGTCGCCGCGCAAGCCCCCGCAGGGGATCTTATTCTGCCTTGCTCTCACCCGTGTTCATGCCCACGACGGCCGCGACGACCAGTGCGATCCCGAGCCACTCGAGCCGGGAAAGACGCTGGGAAAAGAGCGTGAGGCCCAACAGCGCGGCGAAGACCGGCTCGATCGTGGCCAGCTGCGCCGCACGCGAGGGCTCCAGATCCCGCAGGCCGGCGGTGTAGAGCAGATAGGCCAGCAGCCCCGTGAGCAGGCCGCAGACGACGCTCAGGATCGTCGCGTCCGGCAGGCGCAGGATCTCCTCCGCGCTGCCGCCGCACAACAGGATCACGAAATAGGCCGCCGCCGCGATCAGAAAGGTGTAACAGACGTTGGTAAAGGTCGAATAGCCGCGCTGCTGCAAAAGCCGGCTGAAGATCGAATAGAGCGCGTAACCCAGGCCGGCGCCGAGGCCGAGCAGCAGCCCGCGCGCCGTCAGCGTCTCGCCGGCGCCGACCGCGCCGGAAACCAGCGCGCAGCCTGCGACAGAGAGCAGCACGCACAGGATCTTGCGTCCCGTCAGCTTTTCACCGAAGAGCAGGGCTGAGAGCAGCATCACGATGGCCGGCGCGGTATAGAGCAGCGCGGCCGCCGTCGCGATCTTCGTCTCACGGATCGCCGCCGCGTAGCAGGAGGTGAAAAAAAGGATGCTCGCCAGGCCGTTCGCCGCAATCAGCCAGAGATCTTTTTTCTTTATGCGCAGGGCCGCGCGATCTTTAAGCAGCAGGAAGGCGAGCACGGGCAGCGAGGTAGCGGCGAAACGCAGGCAGTTGATTGCGTTCGCGCTCAGCCCGCGCGCGGCGATGACCGTGAGAAAGGAGCCGTAGGTGCCCCAAAGCATGGCCGCGGCAATCACGCACAGTGCCGCCCTTGTCTTTCTGCTCATGTTTCCGCCTCCCTTCGTTTTTATGAGAGCAATTATACCATGAAAATGCCGTTTGTAAATTGATTTTCCCGTCCGCATCTGCTACAATATTGACAACAAAACCTGACGGAGGGCAGAGCTATGGAGAAAAAAATCAAGCGCATCGGCGTGCTGACCAGCGGCGGCGACGCGCCCGGCATGAACGCGGCCGTCCGCGCCGTCGTCCGCACGGCCATCGCCAACGGGATCGAATGCGTCGGCATCCGCCGCGGCTGGCAGGGTCTGATCAACAGCGATTTCGTGCCCCTCAGCCGTGAGAGCGTGGGCCACATCCTCTCGCGCGGCGGCACGATCCTCTATACCGCGCGCAGCGACGAATTTATGACCGAGAAGGGCCGCCTCAAGGCCGTGGGCACCTGCAAAATGCTCGGGCTCGACGGCGTCGTCGCCATCGGCGGCGACGGAACCTTCCGCGGCGCGCTGGAGCTCTCTCGCCTCGGCGTCCCCGTCGTGGGCGTCCCGGCGACGATCGACAACGACGTGGGCTGCACGAACTACACGATCGGCTTTGATACCGCCTGCAACACAGCTATCGAGTGCATCGACCGCCTGCGCGACACGATGCAGTCGCATGAACGCTGCTCGGTCGTCGAGGTCATGGGCCGCAACGCCGGCTTCCTCGCCCTCTATGTCGGCATCGCTGTCGGCGCGACGACTGTGCTCGTGCCCGAGCGTCCGATCGACTTTCAGAAAGACGTGGTCGAGCGCATCCAGGACTCCCGCCTCGCCGGCAACACACACTTCATGATCGTCGTGGCAGAGGGTGTCGGCAGCGCCGTCGAGATCGGCAAGCAAATCCACGAGGCCGTGGGCATGGACCCGCGTGTGACCGTGCTCGGCCACATCCAGCGCGGCGGCGCGCCCAACGCGCGCGACCGAGAGACTGCGACGCGCATGGGCTATTATGCCGTCAACGCCTTCGTCGAGGGCCGCAGCAACTGCATCATCGCCACGCAGGAGGGCGGCATCGTCGAGATCCCGATCGAGGAAGCCCTTGCGATGAAGAAGCACCTGCAGATGGACCGCTACCGCATCATGGAGATCATGCAGTACGGCACCAAACAGAACCTGTTCGGGATCTGAACATAAAAAGCGGGAATGCCCTTGAAATCCCATGGATTTCAAGGGCATTCCTTTTCTGTCGGCGTTCAGCCGTCCAGCTCCAGGCGCATGAGCACGAGCTCCTGCCAGTCTCCGCCGCGCGTGCGGAAGCCCCGCGGATTGCGGCCGAACTCTGTAAAGCCCTCGCTCCGATAGAGCGCAAGGGCGTGTTCGTTGTCCGCGACGGCGCTCAGCTCCAGCTGGGCGTAGCCCGCGACGCGGGCGCATTCGATGCAGGCGCGCATCAGCGCCCGGCCGATGCCGAGACCCCAGCAGGCCCGCTCGACGCTGATGCCTAATTCGGCCCGATGCCGGAGCTTATCCTTGCGGCCAACGCAGTCGATCCCGGCCGTCCCGACCACCCGTCCTTCGAGCTCGGCGAGGATCAGGATCTCGTCGGCGCTCTCGGTCCTGCCCTGCAGGAAAACCGCCTCCTGCTCGGCGGTAAAGCTGTGTTCATCCGGATAGGTGGTCAGGAAGTCCGTCTCGGCGTGGGTCAGGACGAAGCTATCCCACACGGCCTGGCCGTCCGCGGCCGTGCCGTTTCGCAGCAGACAGTTCCGCCCGTCCTTGAGCTTGATAAGCTTGCGGTATTCCATCGTTCTCTCTTCTTTCTTCCAAATGTCCGTCAGGATTCCGGGGACGCGTTCTGATCTTCCCGCGCGGACGGACGCTGCTCTCCGGGGCGTTTTTCAAGTGCGAAAACGATCAGCGGGACCAGGATCAGATGGAGGATGATGCCGGGGATCGCGTTCGTAAAGGCCCCCGCGACAAAAGCGGAGAACGGGAAGCTGGATCCCTGCAGACCGGCGAAAGCATAGCGGGCAAGGCCCCAGACCGCACGGCCGCCGAGCATGGCGAGGACGAGGCTGAGCATGACCGCCCATTTTTTCTTCGGGAGCAGACCGTAGAGCAGGCCGCTCAACAGGCCGTAAGTCGCCAGCTCGAAGGCCATGGCGCAGGCGCCGGGGAAAAAGGCGGGCATGCCGAAGAGGAGCGAGCGCAGGATCGGCGCGACAAAGCCGACGAGCAGCCCCCACTGCCAGCCGCATAGAAAGCCGCAGAGAAAGACGGGGATATGCATGGGGCTGAGCATCTTCCCGATCTGCGGGATCTGCCCCGTAAGGAAGGGCAGCACCAGCGCGAGCGCCAGGCACATCGCCGCGTAGACCGTTTTTCGTGTGCGGCTCATTCCCATGTTCTTTCCCTCTCCAATTCCTCACGGACTTCCCGGATGCTCAGGTCCTTCTCCCGGGCTGTTCGGGCCAAGTCCTCGTATTCGTATTTTTCCCGCGACACGCCGTATCCGGACGCTTTTTTCACCGTCAGTTCCCCGAAGCGGGTCTGCCGCCGTTCAACCGTCCGGTCGAGTACGCAGCGTGAAGTTTCCTCCACACGCAGGCCGAGGGTCGTCGTGTGGCGGAAGAAGAGCCTGACCATCTCTTCCCGGTCCTCCGGCCGGCAGAGCGCGCACAGCATCGTGCCGGGACGGTTCTTCTTCATGCCGATCGGGACGGTAAACACGTCGAGCGCGCCGGAAGAGAGCAGCCGCTCCATCGCAAAGCCGAGGTCCTCCGCGCTCATGTCGTCGAGATTGCAGGAGAGGGTCAGAACACGGTCCTGCGCCCCGTCCCGCTCGCCGAGCAGCGCGCGCACACAGTTCGCCCGCTCAAAGTCCTTTTTGCCCATGCCGTATCCGATGGCCTGCACGCGCAGCGCGGGCATCTCCCCAAAGCCGTCGACAAAATGCTTGAGCAGCGCCGCGCCGGTCGGCGTGCAGAGTTCTCCTCTGAGCGCCCCGCCGTAAACGGGAACGCCCTTGAGGATCTCAGCCGTCGCAGGCGCCGGGACGGGCAGCACGCCGTGCGCGCAGCGAACTTCGCCGCTGCCGACGTGCACCGGCGAGGCGAGCACCTCGTCCGGGGAGAGAAGCTCCATCATCCGGCAGACCGCTGCGATATCCGCGACAGAGTCCAGCGTGCCGATCTCGTGAAAATGAATGTCCGGCACGGGGACGCCGTGGACGCGGCTCTCCGCCTCGGCAAGGAGCCGGTACACGGCGAGCGCGTCTTCCCTGCTTTTTTCGGGCAGGCGAAGGCCGGACAGCAGCTGTTCGACATCCCGCAGCCCGCGGTCGGCGCGGGCATCCGGCTGTCGGGTCCCTTCGGCGTCCTCCTCCGTGCGGCCGTCTATCCGCACGAGGAGCTGTGTGCCCGTGATGCCGCATTTATTCGTCTGTACCGCGTCAAAGCTCACGCCGGGGATCCCCAGCGCGTTGAGCTCCGACAGGACCGCATCCCGGTCCGGCATCAGTTCGAGCAGCGCGGCGCCGAGCATGTCGCCCGCCGCGCCCATTCCGCAGTCGATAAAAAGCGTTTTCATCTTTCTGTTCGTCCCCCTGCCCGGCTTTGCAAAGCAAGCGGGCCGCAATCTGTTTATCAGTATACCATAGCCGCTGCGGAAAGACAACGCGTTTTGCGGCAGAACTCCCCCTTCCGGCCCGCGCGGCAGGAGACCGGATCGAAAAAACGTCATCCCTCGTCGATCTGCAGATCGACGGGGGATGACAGCATGTGACCCCCCGTGTGACCGGCACGGAGGGTCTTAGCAAGAGAGATCCGCGATCGCCTTTGTGTCGGAGAGGTGAAACAGACACGCGGATTGAGGGAGATCCGGGCGATCGCTCAAGCATCTGATCTGAACAGAGCATAGCAGATTCTTTCCCGCTGCGGAAGCCCCCGGGGGGGTTATTTTTCTAATATTTTTTCTTTTTGAACAGACGCGGCCCCGGCCCCTCCATCACACGCGCAGGTTTTTCGTCGCCAGCGCACGAATGGCGTTGAGCACCGCCAGCACCATCACGCCCACGTCAGCGAAGATCGCGAGCCACATATTCGCTACGCCCGCCGCGCCGAGAACCAGACAGATGAGCTTGACCCCGATGGCAAACCAGATGTTTTCATACACGATGCGCATGCATTTTTTTGCGATGCGGATGCCAAGCGCGATCTTGCGCGGGTCGTCGTCCATCAGCACGACGTCCGCCGCTTCGATGGCCGCGTCAGAGCCGAGCGCGCCCATGGCGACGCCGACGTCCGCGCGGGTCAGCACCGGCGCGTCGTTGATGCCGTCGCCCACAAAGGCCAGCACCTCGCGCTCGCCCTTCTGCGTCAGCAGCTTTTCCACTGCTTCCACCTTGTCGCCGGGCAGCAGCTCGGCTTGCACCTCGTCGATGCCCAACTCTTTGGCGACCGCCTCGCCGACGGCTTTCGCGTCGCCGGTGAGCATGACCGTCCGGGTCACGCCGGCGGCACGCAGAGTCGCGATCGCGTCCTTCGCCGTGGGCTTGACGATGTCGGAGATCAGCAGATGCCCCGCGTAGCTCCCGTCGATCGCGACATGCACGATCGTGCCGACGTGATGGCAGTCGATATAATCCACCTTCAGGCTCTTCATCAGCTTGGCGTTGCCCACGGCCACCTGTTTGCCGTCGACCGCGGCGACGATGCCGTTTCCGCCGATCTCCCTGACCTCGGAGACACGCTCCTTGTCGAGCTTTCGCCCGGAGACGTCCGCTTTCCCGGCCGGCTCGCCGTCGCCCAGGAAGACTGCGCCTTCAAGCCATGCCTTCTGGATGCTGCGGGCGATGGGGTGAGTCGAGAAGATCTCGGCATGGGCGGCATAGTCGAGCAGCGTGTCGTTGTCCATGCTGCTGTGGTGGATGCCGTTGACCTCGAAGACGCCCATGGTCATCGTACCGGTCTTGTCAAAGGCGACCGTTTTTGCCTTGGAGAGCGCCTCAAGGTAGTTCGATCCCTTCACCAGCACGCCCTCGCGGCTGGCTCCGCCGATCCCGGCGAAGAAGCTCAGCGGGATGGAGATGACCAGCGCGCAGGGGCAGGAGATCACGAGGAAGGTCAATGCGCGGTAGACCCAGTCGCCCCAGCCGGGCGCCATGCCGCGGATGAGGAAGAACAGGGGCGGCAGCACCGCCAGCGCCAGCGCGCAGAGACAGACGGCGGGGGTATAGATGCGGGCAAAGCGGGAGATAAAGGCCTCGGACTTCGACTTCTTGGAGCTGGCATTCTCCACCATGTCGAGGATTTTGGAGACGGTCGACTCGCCGAACTCTTTGGTCGTGCGCAGCCGCAGCAGACCCGTGAGGTTGATGCAGCCGCTGATGACCTCGTCCTCCGCGCGTACCTCGCGCGGGACGCTCTCGCCCGTGAGGGCGCTGGTGTCGAGCGTGCTCAGACCCTCGAGCACCACGCCGTCGATGGGGATCTTCTCCCCCGGGCGCACGACGATGACCGAGCCGGGCTCGACCTCGTCCGGGTCGACCTGCTCAAGCTCTCCGTCCCGCTCGATGTTGGCGTAATCCGGGCGGATATCCATAAGGGCGCTGATGTTTTTCCGGCTTTTACCCACGGCGTAGCTCTGGAACAGCTCGCCGATCTGATAAAAGAGCATGACCGCGACGGCCTCGGTGTATTCTCCGCTCTTGTTGATCAGCGCGATCGCGATCGCGCCGACGGTCGCCACGCCCATGAGGAAGTTCTCGTCAAAGACCTGTTTGTTGCGGATGCCCTTGAAGGCTTTGAGGAGAATGTCGTATCCCACCGTCAGATACGGGATCAGATACAGCAGGAACCAGACCGGCTCATGAATGCTGTCTCCCCACTGCTTGACCGCAAAATGCAGCGCGACCATCAGCACAGCGGCAAGGAGGATGCGCCAAAGCATCTTTTTCTGTTTTTTCGTCATCGTTCGCACGTCCTCAAAAGCATATGATTTCTTCTGTGTATTCTACACCATTCCTGATAATAAATCAAAGGGTATTCACGCCCGGATCCTTTCCTGCATCGGATAAAAGAAATGCGGATTGTTCCCAATACAAATGATCTCGATATGATCCCCGACACCTGTGATCGGGTGATCCTGCTCTCGGGAGGGCGCATCGCCGCAGACGGCCCGGCAGACACGATCCTGCGTGACCGGGCGCTGTCGGAGGCAAACCGGATGGAGCTGCCGCTAAGCCTGGCAAAACGGGAACGATTCGGCAGAGTACTCACAGCGGCGTCGGTCTGTTCGCTGTAACAAAACGGCCGCCCCCCGGCGCTCACACACTTTGCCCCTCAGGCACTCCGCCGAGATATGCGGAGTGCCTTTTTCCGGCTTGCGAAGCGCTCTCCGAAAGGGAAGCGACCGTGGTTATTCCTTTTTCAATTCTTTTCTCTTCTCTTTCCGGGAAGAATGCCGTCAGCCGACAGACGGGCGCCGATGGCGGCAGCATCATCGTCCCGCATCAGAACACGTCGATGATCTCGCCGGGACGATCGAGGGTATAGCCGCCCATGGCTTTGATCCGCTCCCGGAAGGCCTCGCTCTTGAGCGTGCGGATCAGCTGCTTCACAAGTCCCGTGTTCCAGACCTTCTCCGGGATCAGCAGATCATACTCTTCTACACAGATCGGCAGGAAGTCCAGATCATAGAGTTTGGCCGCGGAATAGATGCCCATGCCCGCGTCCGCGCTGCCGGACGCGATCTGCACGGCCACGGCGTTGTGCGTCAGCTCCTCCCGCTCGTAGCCGTAAACCAGATCGGGATCAACGCCTTCCTTCCGGCACAGATAATCCGTCAGGATACGCGTGCCGGATCCCTTCTGGCGATTGACATAGCGCACGCCCGCTTTTGCGATATCCGCAAAGCTCCCGATGCCGAGGGGATTGCCCTTCTGCAGCATCAGACCCTGCCGGCGGCCGACGCAGCGCACGAGCCGGACGCCGCCGTGCGGAAAATACTTTTTTATGTAGCTGCGGTTGTATTCGCCGGTCTCGGTATCCAGCAGGTGGATACCGGCGGCGTGCGCCTCGCCGCGGCGGACGGCCATGACGCCGCCCATCGAGCCGACGTGGGCCGAGGAGAGAAAGATGCGCCTGTCCTCCCGGTGGATGAGATCACTCAGCTCATCCAGCAGCGGATCATGGCTGCCGATGACCAACAGGGTGTTCTTCAACTGACCCCTGTCCCTGAGCAGTCGGACACGGACCTCCTCGCCTGCCGCATAGCCCTCGGTTCCCTGGGGGATCTCCAGGATGCCGTCCGCCTTCATGAAGGAGGAGACCACGCCGCTGCCCCGCGGAAGCGGGGAAGCCATCAGGGAATCGCCCACATAACCCATGCGCAGGCGCACGTATTCCCGGTATTTGAGGCCCGACACGACCGGACGCGTCAGCCTGGCGCGGGTACGGCTGCCCCTGTCGTTTTCCCGGCCATACCAGGCGTCGATCAGCGGCTGCAGGAATTCTTCGATCACGATGATGCCGGAGACCGGATAGCCGGGCACGCCGAGGATCGGCTTTTCGCCGCGATAGCCGAGGATCGCGGGCTTGCCGGGCTTGATGGCGATGCCGTGACAGAGCACCTCGCCGACCTCCCGCACGGCCGCGGCGGAATAATCGTCCCGCCCGGCGGAGGAGCCGGCATTGAGGATCACCATGTCGCACTCGTCGACGGCTTTTTTCAGTGTGTCCCGAATTGCTTCAAAGCGATCCGGCACAATGGGATAGGTTTTTACGTCCGCGCCCCGGTCCTTCAGCATGGCGGAAAAGATGGAGGAGTTGAACTCCAGAATATCGCCGGGCTTCGGGTCGGCGCAGGGCGGGATGATCTCGTCGCCGGTGGGGATGACGCCCACTGCGGGGCGGCGGATGACTTCCAGCTCCAGCACGCCGCCCGCGATCATGGCGCCGATGGCGGCGGGCGTGATCTCCATGAAGCTCGGCAGGATCATCTCCCCGGCGCAGATATCCTCGCCGATCTGGCGGATATGCTGCCAGGGCGCGGCCGCGGCGTGGATGGTCACGCTGCCGTCGTCGTTTTGGACAAGATCCTCCACCATGATGACCGCGTCGCAGCCCTCGGGGATCGGGTCGCCGGTATCCACCACAACGAACTGATCCGCGGAGAGCGTGACCGGCGTGGTCTCGGTGGCGCCGAAGCTGTCACGGGCATGAAGGGCGATGCCGTCCATGGCGCTGGCCGCGTAGTGCGGGGCGTTGAGATGCGCGTAGACCGCACGGGATGTGATGCGGCCGTAAGAGTCCCGGACCGGGACGGTCTCGACCTGCGCGGAAAAGCCGTTTTCCAGCAGCTTCCGGAGATACTCGCTTTTCGCCTGTTCCGGCGGGACGTTGGTCAGATACTCAAATCCCATGGATAATACCTCAATATAAAAACACTTTCACCTGCGCGCCTTTGGGCAGGCCCTCGCAGTCGCGCTCGATGATGAAATATCCGTCCGCGCCGGCCAGCTGCGTGATCAGCCCCGATTTGGAGCGGATCGGCGCGGCCAGAAGCCGCTCGCCCTCCCGCCGCAGCCGGCAGGCGGTGATCTGCTCTCTGCCGTGGTTGGCGCCGACGCTCTCCGTCAAAAAAGCCGTGACGGCGAAGTCCTCTTGCGTTCTTCCCATCAGCCGCCCCAGCAGCGGCAGCACGAACAGCTGCGCCACAAGACAGGCCGCCGCGGGATGCCCGGGCAGGCCGATCAGGGGCTTGTTGCCCGCCTTGCCCAGGATGGTGGGTTTGCCGGGCTTGACGGCGATGCCGTGCAGCAGCAGCTCGCCTATTTCTTCTATGATGCGGCAGGCCGCGTCCTTGACGCCCACGCTGCTGCCGCCGGAGAGGATCACCGCGTCGCACTCGCCTGTCGCCTGCCGTACCTTCCGGCGCAGCAGATCCTCGTCGTCCGCGATGATCCCGTAACTGACCGCCTTCGCGCCGAAGTCCCTCAGCATGGCCGAGAGCAGCGGCGTGTTCACGTCGCGCACCTGGCCGGGCTTAGGCGTCTCGTCGGGCGGCACCAGCTCGTCCCCGGTGGAGATCACGCCGACGCGCAGCTTCCGCGCCACAGTCACCATGGTTCTGCCGATGGCAGCCAGCGCGCCGATATCCTGCGGCGTCAGCACGCGGCCGGCGGGGAGGATCGCTTTGCCGGGACACACGTCGTCGCCGCGGAAGATGAGATTCATGCCCGGCGCCCCCGGCTTCAGGATCCCGACGGTACCGTCGCCGTAGTCCTCGGTATATTCGATCATGACCGCGCAGTCCGCGCCCCTGGGGATCGCCCCGCCTGTGGGCACATAGGCGCAGCCGCCGCGGGGAAGAGTAAAATCCGCGCCTTGTCCCATCAGGACCTCGCCGGCAACGTTCAAAACCGCCGGGATCGCGTCGGAGCAGCCGAAGGTGTCGGCCGCGCGGCAGGCGTAACCGTCCACGGTGGAGCGGTCGAAGTCCGGGACATATTCCTCCGCGGTGATATTCTCGGCCAGCACGCGGCCGGCCGCTTCGGTGCAGGAAACGGTCTCCGCCTCACCCAGGGGCCTGAATTCCTTTGGAATCAGCGCCAGCACTTCAGCCGGCGTTTTCACTTCCAGCATGGTTTCATCCTCCGCACAGGTATCCTTCTTTTTTTGAAATTATACCGTTTTTTCCCGCATGATACAAGTACCGCGCGCGCCGGTCTTGACGAGTGCGTCAGAAAGTCAGTATACTGTTTGACAGGAGGAGGCGGATAAGACGATGGAAGAACGCTATATCCGAAATCTCGGCGCGCTCACGGAGGCGGAATGCGCCCTGCTGCGGGAAAAGACCGTGCTGGTTGCCGGCTGCGGGGGCTTGGGCGGCTATCTGATCGAGATGCTGCTGCGCCTCGGCGTGGGAGAGATCCGCGCGGCGGACGGCGATCGTTTTGAGGCCTCCAACCTGAACCGGCAGCTGCTCTCCGCACCGGCGCTTCTCGGCAGATCGAAGGCGGAGGCCGCTGCGGAACGGGCAGCGGCCGTGAACCCGGAGGTCCGTTTCGTGGCCGTCCCGGAATTCGTGACCGAGGCGAACGCCGAGGCGCTGATCCGGGGCTGCGACGCGGTGCTGGACGCGCTGGATGATATCGCGTCCCGGCGTATGCTTGCCAAGGCCTGCACGGAGGCGCAGATCCCGCTGGTTCACGGGGCGATCTGCGGATGGAAGGCGCAGGCGGCGATCGTGATGCCCGGCGACGGCATGATGGACTGGATCTACCCGGAGGGCTCCGCTCTGACGGGCAAGGCCTCGCTCTCGTTCACGCCGCCCTTCTGCGCCGCGCTGCAGACGGCGCTCTGCGTCCGGCTGCTGACCGGCCGCGAGGTCGAGACGGGAAAGCTCTATGTCGCCGATCTTCTGGACATGGAGCTGCAAAGCCTGTTCTGAAAACCGAGACGGGGGGCGGAGGAAGCAGAAGCTTTTTGAGACATCGTTGGGATCGCCGTTGGGGTCAGCGTTGGGGTCAAAACGCTTTTTGAATAACAGAAGCCCTTCATTCACACCCCCTCATGCCAAAACAAAACGGCCACCCCTGTCGGGGTGACCGTTTGTTTTGGTGCGCGAGGCGGGACTGCGTCAGATCGGTCGAAAT
>JAFSJZ010000002.1 GCA_017449185.1 Oscillospiraceae bacterium | reverse complement strand
GTCGAGATCTCGACCCCGCAGATCATGCGCCGCACGCTGTGGGAGACCTCCGGCCACTGGGATCACTATAAGGACAATATGTACACCACCGTCATCGACGGTGAGGACTTTGCGATCAAGCCCATGAACTGCCCGGGCAGCATCCTCGTCTACGATCTCGAGCCGCACTCCTACCGCGACCTGCCCCTGCGCTACGGCGAGCTGGGTCTCGTCCACCGGCATGAGCTCTCCGGCGCCCTGCACGGCATGTTCCGCGTCCGCTGCTTCACGCAGGACGACGCGCACATCCTCCTCGCGCCCGAGCAGATCAAGGACGAGGTCATCCGTATCGCGCGGCTCTTCGACGAGGTCTACTCCCTCTTCGGCCTGCCCTACACGATCGAGCTCTCCACGATGCCCGACGACCACATCGGCTCGGTCGAGGACTGGGATATCGCCACGGCTGCGCTCGCCGACGCGATCACGTCTATCGGCAAGGAGTATATCGTCAACCCGGGCGACGGAGCCTTCTACGGCCCGAAGCTGGACTTCCATATCCAGGACAGCCTCGGCCGCACCTGGCAGTGCGGCACGATCCAGCTCGACTACCAGCTCCCGGGACGCTTCGATCTCGAGTACGTCGGCGCAGACGGCGCGAAGCACTGCCCCGTCATGATCCACCGCGTTGTTTTCGGCTCGATCGAGCGCTTCATCGGCGTCATCACCGAGCACTTCGCCGGCGCATTCCCGACCTGGCTCAGCCCCGTGCAGGTCACGGTGCTGCCGATCACGGACCGCAGCTCCGAGTACGCCAAGGAGGTGCTCGCCAGGCTCGAGGCGAGCGGCGTGCGCGCCGAGATCGACCTGCGCAACGAGAAGATCGGCTACAAGATCCGCGAGGCGCAGATGCAGAAGATCCCCTATATGCTCGTCATCGGCGACAAGGAGGCCGAGAGCGGCGCCGTCGCCGTCCGTACCCGCACGGGCGAGGACCTTGGCGCGATGCCGCTGGACGCGTTCCTTGCGAAGGTCGGCGAAGAGATCCGGGAGAGGAAGTAACGCCAACAGACCTCATCCGTCAGCCTGCGGATGACACCTTCCCCGTACGCGGGGAAGGCATCATTGAATAATTCATCGAAGATCCTCACAGACTTGCCTGTGAGGATCTTTTTATTGAGGTGATCTCTTTGGATAAAAACAGAAAAAAGCTGCTGCTCACGCTCGCCGTCGTGTTCGCGGTGAACATGCTGCTCATCGCGCTCGTCGGGGCGGTGCATGCCGACCTCTACAAGCGCGGAGCCTCCGGCGCGACCGTGACGGAGATCCAGACGCGGCTCAAGGCCTGGGGCTATTACAACGGCGCGGTGGACGGCATCTACGGCAGCCGCACCGAGGCCGCCGTGCGCTATTTCCAGCGCAAAAACGGTCTGTCGGTGGACGGGCAGGTGGGCGAGCAGACCCTCGCCGCGCTCGGCATCCCTTCCTCGGGCGGCAGCGGCGGCAGCTATGACGGGGACGTGTATCTGCTCGCGCGCATCATCTCTGCCGAGGCGCGCGGCGAGCCCTACGAGGGACAGGTTGCGGTCGGCGCGGTCGTGCTCAACCGCGTTAAACACCCCTCCTTCCCGGACACGCTCTCGGGCGTGATCTACCAGACCGACGCCTTCACCGCCGTCTCCGACGGGCAGTTCGACCAGCCCATCGCCGAGAGCGCATTCCGTGCCGCGCAGGACGCGATGAACGGCAGCGACCCGAGCGGCGGCGCGCTGTACTATTTCAACCCCGCCACCGCCACCAGCGCCTGGATCTGGTCGCGCCCGCTGATCGTGACCATAGGAAACCACCGCTTCTGCGCTTGAGGCACAACGAATGTTCACAAATCATTGTTGAAAAGCACACTATTATACGATATAATCACTCCGAAGAAATCTTTGGAGGCTGACGGTCATGTCATACTGCAAGAAATGCGGCGCCTATATCCCCGACGGGCAGGAGATCTGCCTCGCCTGCGGCTTTGACGAGACGGGCGAAAAGAAAAAACAGAGCGGCAGCTCCGCCTATGCCTGCGAGGCCAAGAGCGAAGCGGAAAAGGCCCGCGAGGAGTCCGCGCGCGCCCGCGCCGAGCAGCGCCGCCGCGAGCAGCAGGAAATGAACCGCAAGTGGGCCGAGAGCGAACAGCTCCGCCGCCAGCAGCAGGAGGACTTCCGCCGCAGCCAGGAGGAGGCCGCCCGCCGCGCCGCCGAGTATGACGCGCAGCGCAGCACGAACGAGGACGGTTTTTACCGTATCCACCGCGCCGTCGACAGCACGGCGAACTTCGTCCGCAAAAGCGCGTCGGACAACCGTACCCTCTCCTATCTGTCCTATATCAGTTTCCTCTGCTTCCTGCCCTCTCTCCTCGGCGCGAACGACGCCTTTACACGCTTCCATGCCAAACAGGGACGCAAGCTCTTCTTTGCCGGGCTGATCCTCAGCTGGATCCCCGGGCTCAATGCCATCGCCTGGCTTTTCCAGTTGGCTCTGGCGGTCGTCGGCATCCGCAACGTCTCGAGCGGTGTCATGCAGGAGCTGCCCGTCATCGG
Organism: Oscillospiraceae bacterium; assembly: GCA_017449185.1. GTDB lineage: Bacteria > Bacillota > Clostridia > Oscillospirales > Oscillospiraceae > Limivicinus. Next base: position 506 of record JAFSJZ010000002.1, on the reverse strand, counting down.
CCACATCGGCGAAAAGTAAGCAGAAAAAACACAAAATACAGCGGCGGCCCGGAGCGAAGGGGAAATCGCTCCGGGCCGCGTTTTGTTCTTCCTCCGAAGCGGCGGTTTTATGTCAATCTGCGCCCTTCCGTTTTGTAACTTTTGACGGAAGCCCTTGCGTATTTTGTGTTGATACGGCGGGAAAAACCACAAGATTTGGGGGATGAAAACTTTTCTCAAAAAAGCATCAAAAAAGCGTTGACAAGTTCCAAAGCAGGTGCTATATTACGACTTACCCGAGCAAAACTCGGGCAGATCGACCATGTCGGAAAAGTAATTTTTGTTGTTGAAAAAGAATAAATAATTCTTGACATGGCAATCCCGCTGTGCTATATTATACAAGCTGCCCCCTGAAAGGGGAGGCGGGGATGTACCTTGAAAATTGAACAATGTAAGAACAGCTTATGCAAAAATAAGCACCAAGAAAAGGGTTTTTGAAGAGAACGGAAACGTTCTCGAGACAATTT
>JAFSJZ010000028.1 GCA_017449185.1 Oscillospiraceae bacterium | reverse complement strand
GCTGCGGATCGTGGTATCGGCGATCATCTTGCCGGTCTCATCCATGATAACTGCTTTCGTAAAGGTCGATCCTACGTCGCAGCCGCCAAAGTATTTCATAATCTTGTTTGCCTCCAATGCTTTCTATCAGTCGTATTTGTACTTGGGGAACTTGTCGAGGTCATAGGCCTCGGCGAGCGTATCCTTGCGCTCCATGTTGTCGTAGTGCTTCTTCAGGAAGGGCTCGACCACGTTGAACAGAAGCTTGCCGTCGAGATCGAAGAAGAAGATCACGAAGATGCCGACGTTGAGAAGCACGAAGATCAAGCAGAACTTGAGCAGGAATTTTTTCAGCTTTTTCATTCTTACGTTTCCTCCTATTACCAGGTCATGGAGTCGTCAAAGTCAAGCAGCGAGGGGTCGAGCGGCTCTTCGTGCATGACCGTGGTCATGTAGTCGTTGATCTGACGGCGGATCTCCGCGCGGGAGACGGTGCGGCAGTCAGGCAGCGCGTGCGGCATCCAGAAGGCGTTGATGTTTCTCTTGCGGAACTCGTCCTCGAACAGGCCGTGGACGCCCTGCATGCCCTTGCACTGGAGCTGGTCGTACATCGCGACCATGTCGCAGTTGAAGCGCTTCATGTAATCCCACAGCTCGAAGATGTGGTGCATGCCGCCGACGGCCATGCGGCGCATCGGCGCCCACATGTGGTAGGTGGCCATGTCCTCGAGCATGTTCTCGTAAGAATCCGTGCGAATCTCCATATCGAACATCAGCGAGTCCATGTTGATGATAACGTTCAAGCCCCAGCAGTTGTAGGCCCAGGTGCACCAGTTGGAGTAGTACAGCGGGGCGCAGGACCAGGCGATCACGCGGTGGCGCGTCTGCGGGAAGGGATTGATCTTCTTCTCGACGCACTTGTACATGATCTTCTTGACCTTCTCGCTGGCCTCATCCCAGCATTCGGTCTGTACGCCATACTGCGTGGAGTAGATGCGGAACAGTGCCTGTGCAACGCCGGTGATCGGGTAGTAGTCGGTCTTGGACGCAACTTCCCACTTCTCCCACTCGTCGCGCTGCAGCTTGTTTTGACGCTCGAGATATTTCTTCATGCACTCCCAGTCGAAGGGCGTGCCTGTCTGCTCCTCGATGAACTTCCAGCACTCCTCGATCTCGTTCATGCAGTACTTGTGAACCAGCGGGTCGTCGAACTGCATGGGCAGCGGAAGAGCAAAGAGGGGCTTGTTGGCAAACCAGTCCTGCAGCGTGTGTGTGGAAACGGAAGCGTCGCAGGCCTCGTTGCAGGTGATGATGAAGGGAGATGAGTCGGGCACATCATCCAGGACAAAGATACCGGCCTCGGCCTGGCACATCGGGCAAGGGTCACCCGGCAGGCCGATGGACTGCACTGCGTCGATGTAGTTGAGCACGGTATGGCTGTTGACATGGCAGGTAACGAAGTAGGGGATCATTTCCATCGAGACATACTGATAGCCGGCGTCCTTCCAGGGATAGAACAGCGTGCCGCAGGTTGTCTCATTGCAGTAAATGGTGTGCCTGTAAGCATCGTTCTGCTTACCGCCGTGCAGGCGGGTGTCGGCATTAAAGAAGGTGCAGATCTGTTTGATCGAGGCGGAGACCATCGCGCGGTAGTGCCACGCAGAAGCATAGAGCGCTTCGCCGCGCAGGCCCTGCAGGCCGCGCTCAAACCAGTGGATGACGGGCAGATAGGTCTGGCCCATCCAGCGGTAGCGCCAGGTGCCCTTGAAGAAGTCGATGGGATTGTTGCTGTACTTGAGGATGTCCAGGACCATGTGCACGTAGTTGTAGCCCCAGATATTGTACATATAGTAGAATGTGTCCTTGACGCCGCGCCACTCTCTGTGCTTGAGAAGACCGGTCTTGTCTTCGTACAGCTCGCCGAGACGGCGGCCGCCTTCCTCGGCGGTGTGCGGCTTGCCGTACCAGAAATCCCTGACGGCTTTAGTCAGATTCTTTTTAGCCATAATCAGTTGCCCTCCTGGATCTGCTTGATTTCAATACTCTCCACAAAGGCCTGGAAGCGCGTGCGCAGCTGGCCGGAGGCGGAGTTGATGTATTCCTTTTCGATCGAGCAAACGGGGATGCCGTAGTCGCGCTTGAGGATGAAGGTGTCGATCACGCGCTCGTAGCTCCAGTACTCGCAGAACTTGTTGGAGGCCACGATGATGCCGTCGGCGTGGTATTCCTTCGCCAGATCGGCCAGTCTCTTTTTGCGGGCGCGCATCTCGTCCTGCGGCATGAAGCGCGGGCAGTTGGATGTCTTGAGATAGTGCTCGGCGATGCACCGCAGCGGGCTCTTGCCCTCCTCGAGCACGATGGGAACGCGGCTCTCGACGGCGCCGTAGCAGAAACGGTCGCACACAACGAGCGCGCCGCAGCCCTCGACGAGCTTGGTGAAGTCGGGGTCGTCGTTCTCGGAGCCGGCCAGCACGACCTTGCAGCGGAACTCCTTCTTCATGTTGGGCTCGCGGGTCTTCATCTCCTCGGCCGTCTCGCGCAGGTACGGGAGGATCAGGTACTTCGGGCAGACGAGGGAGACGAGCTGGATCACATGGAATTCATAGCCCGTGATCGTGGGGTTGTCCAGCTTGCGGTACTCGCCGATCTCATTGATCAGGCGGCAGACCTCGTTGTGCTCCTCGATGGCCTTGAGGAGCGCCTCGTCGGAGATGTCGATGCCGAAGTGCTCGTTGAGCGGCTCGAGCACGTGGGCACGCAGTTGCGTCTCGAAGTGCTGATAGCTGTTTTCGCTGTTTTTGAAGGGAATGTCGGTGAAGGTGCAGAAGAAATCATCGTTGTCGATGATGCGCATATCCTCGACGGAATCGAGGTGCTTCTGCTGGATATGCTCCTGGAAGCGGCAGGTGGCCGTGCAGGTCTCGGTGCCCATCTGGGCGTCGAGGAAGTTGTAGCCGCCCTCGAGCGCGCGCTCCAGCAGGGAGCGGGCGTAGTGGCAGACACGGCCGGAGAGGTAATAGGTCGCGATGTCGGGAGAGGTGCAGCCCGGGGCTCTCAGACGAACCGAGAAGCAGCCGGGCAGGTCGAGAAGCACTTCAGGCATGAAGTAGCAGGTATAGCCGATGGCCCTCTTCCCGTCGGCTTTTCCCTGTTTGACGAGCTCGTTGTTCGCCTCCTGAAGGAGATTCTCAAAATAGATGAGATGCTTAAGGTCTTTCAACAGATAACCCCCCAAATATTTTGTTTACTGTCCAACAGCCCATGCGCACAATCCGCCTGGAATCATCCGCGCGTGCTTTTGCGCATATGGTGCCATTCTTGTCTGCAATTTTACCAAACTGACATAAGTTTGTCAATTCAAAACCGGCCCCGAATTGTCAAAAATGTAAGAAAATCAAGGCTTTGCGCTATACAATTTATTCGCTTTTGTCTAAACATTCCGGTTCTTGAAAAACGCCTCGATCTCCGCGGCGGAGGCGGAAGCGCTGCCCTGGATCATTTCGCTGCGCCAGCCGCCTCGCCCGCCGATACCGGCGTTGATCTCCCGTGCGAGCGCGCGCAGATCAAGCGTCCGGCTGCCGATGATATAGCGCCAGCCCTCCTCTTCTTTCAAAAAGAGCGCCGCAGCGCCGGGAGTTTTCTCGACGAGGCGGTTGACCAGCTCGCGCGCGGCGGCCTCGCTCATCGCCTCCTCGAAAAGGCAGATATGTCCCTCTCCCGGCGCGATCGTCTCAGCGCGAAGCGCGGCATAGCGCATGCCGAGGATCGAGGCGCGCTCCTTGAGCTTGTCCTGCGCCTCCATCAGACGCTCGACCGCAGGCGCTATCTCGTCGCGCTTGGCGCTCAGAAGAGAAGAAACGGCAGCGGCGCTCCCCTGCTTGCGGCGGTAATCGTCCAGTGCGTCCATGCCGCAGAGCAGCGTCAGGCGCACGCCGCCGCGGTGCCGCTCGGCTGTGAGGAGCTTTATAACGCCGATCTCACCCGTTTGATTCACGTGCGGCGCGCAGCAGGCGCAGCGGTCCACACCAGGGATCTCGACGATGCGCACGGCGCCTTCCAGCTCCTTCTTGCTGCGGTATTCGAGCGCGGCGAGCTCCTCGGACGAGGGAAAAAAGGCCCTCACCGGGAGATTTGCACGCACGACGAGGTTGGCCTCGTACTCGATCTCGCTGAGCTCTTCAAAACTCAGCTCCTTGTCGAAGTCGATGGTCATTCCGTCCGCAGCCATGTGGAAGCCGACGTTCTCCGCGCCGTATTTTTGATGCGTCAGGCCGGAGAAAACGTGCTCGCCGCTGTGATTCTGCATGCGGCGCAGGCGCTGTTCCCTGTCCACCGCGCACTCGTATGTCCCCGGTGCAAGCTGCCGGTCGCAGAGGTGGAGGATCTCCCCCTCCCGCTCGTGCACCTCGAGCACGCGCGCCGGACCGATCTTTCCCGTGTCGTACGGCTGGCCGCCGCCCTCGGGAAAGAAAGCCGTGCCGTCAAGGATGAGCTCCCAGCCGCGTTTTCCTTCGCGGCACTCCGCGACTTCGGCTTCGAATTCAAAGCGGTGACTGTCGAGATAATACAGCTTTTCCGTCATAGCGTCCTCCTGATGATCTCGTCTGTGATGGCAAGGCAGATCTCCGCCGAGCGCGCCAGTTCCTTTGAGAACTCCTCCGCGCCGCCCGTGATGCCGTCGGACACGGTCTTGATCACGAGGCAGGGCACGCCCGCCCGGTTGCAGGTCAGCACGACACCCGCGGCCTCCATCTCGCAGATCTCCGCGCCGAAGCGCTCGTGCAGCGCGCGTTTTTCCTCCGCTCCGCCGACAAACTTGTCCGCCGAGGCGCAGACGACCGACCTCAGCTCCGGGAACAGCGCCTTTGCCCGCGCGAGGAGCTCCGGCGTCGTCGGGATGCGCGGCGTGGGATAGGAGGCGTAACGTCCGACCTCGCAGCCGTCCCAGGCCGAGGTGTCAAAGTCATAGTGTACGACGCTCTCGACCGCGACCGTGCGCGCGAGAGCCATCTCTTCCGTCAGTCCGCCGACGACGCCGAAGTTGACGATGAGCTCCGCGCCGTACGCGGCGATGAGCAGCTCCGTCGCCGCAGCCGCGGCGAGCTCCCCCGCCCCGGCGCTGACGATATACAGCGTATAATCCCCGCTCTCGTAGCGGTGCACCTCAAAGCCGCCGCGTCTCTCGACGCCCGCGGCGTGCCCGTAGCGCGCGAGTACCGCGTCCATCTCCACGGCGACGATCATGCCGATGGTTTTCATGGTCTCTCTCCTTTATTTCTCCGTCACTTTTTCCGAATATGCCTCCAGCAGCTTTCTGATTCGGGGCAGATTATCCTCCCGGTAGTGATCCGCCCATTTCAGCAGCTCCGACACGGATGTGAGCGTCTCCCTCTTTCCGTCCTCCAGCGCGAGCTTTCTTCGGACAAAGCGGCGGATGATCCGGTGCCTGTATTGATGGCGCGGCACGTCGAGCAGATAGATCCGGTCGGCGTCTTCAAAGCAGCGCCCGCACCAGGCGTAGTAGACGCCCTCGATGATCCAGTCCTGTTTCTGCAGGAGCCCGTCCAGCAGCGCGTCCCGCTCCTGCGGGTCGCGTTTTGTTCCGTACCGCCCCGCCTCATTGTCCCAAAACAGATCGTCCAGGTCATAGCAAGGGATTCCATATTGCTTTGACAGCTCCTTCGCCAGAAAGCTCTTTCCGCTCCCCGGTCCGCCGATGATATGGATCTTCAACCCGCATCCTCCTTTTTTCTGTCTGCCGGGGGCATGTCACAGATTCTTTTTCAAAATGATCTTTTTCTCCGTCCGGCTCTCTTCGAAAAAACCGCGAGTGAGAAAGAGCGCAATCGCCGGGTTGTCGGCGGCGATGTCGTCATAGAGAACGGAAATGCCGTTTTCCTTCGCCGCGGCGCAGAGCAGATCGAGGCCCTCCGCGCCGAAGCCGCGGCCGCGGTACGGGGCGAACACGATCACGTCGGCGACGAAGCCGTCGAGAGAGGCGTCGAAATGATAGGCGATCTCTCCGACGAAGTTCCCGTTCTCCTCCCGCAGATAGCGGTAGAAGCGTTTCCCCTCGGGGCGGGCGATCCAGTACGCGTACCAATCCGCCCAGTCCTCCTCCGGAAAAGAAATGACGCCGCCCCAGGCGTGATTGTAGGCCATCGTCTCCGCGTCGGCGAGCATGGCCTGCCTGAACCACAAGTCCTTGCATGTCGGCTTATACAGACTGAGCATGGCTTTCTCCCGAAAAAAAGGCCGAGAAAACTCGGCCTTGTCGTTACTGTTCAGGTTAAATCACGCGCACGCGCAGCACCTCGGGCATCGCACGGATGCTTTCGGCGACGTCCTCGCCGATCTGCGTGCCGAGGTCGACGATCGTGACGGCGTAGCCGCCGCGCGGCTTGTTGATCATGTGCTCGACGTTGATGTTGCGCTCGCTGATATAGTCGAGAATGCGCGTGATCATGCGCGGGACGTTGCGGTGGATGACGCACAGGCGGCACACGCCCATGCGGCTGAGCGAGACGTTCGGCAGATTCACGGAGTTTTTGATGTTGCCGTTGAGCAGATAGTCCCAGATCTGGTTGGCGCCCATAACGGCGCAGCGGTCCTCGCTCTCGGGCGTGCAGGCGCCGAGATGCGGCGTCGCGATCACATTTTTCCGGCCGATCAGCTTGTCGTTCGGAAAGTCCGTCACGTATCTGGCGACCTTGCCGCTCTCGAGCGCGGCAAGCATATCCTCGTCGCAGACGACCTCGCCGCGCGATTCGTTGATGATGCGCACGCCGTCCTTCACGCGGGAGAGTACGTCGGCGTTGATCATGTGGTGCGTTTCCTCGGTGTAGGGGACGTTGAGGCTGATATAGTCGCTCCTGGCAAGCAAATCGTCCAGCGATTCGGCGCGGATGACCTCGCGCGAGAGGTTCCAGGCCGCGTCCACGCTCATGAAGGGGTCGTGGCCGTAGACCGTCATCTCCAGCGAGACGGCGAGGTTGGCGACCAGCGCGCCGGTCGCGCCCAGGCCGATCACGCCCATGGTCTTGCCCATGAGCTCCGGCCCGCCGAAGCTGTTCTTGCCCTTCTCAACCAGCTTGGGGATCTTCTCTCCCTCGCCGGCGATGGACTTGACCCACTCGATGCTGCCCAGCACGTCGCGCGAAGCGAGGACGAGCGAGCACATCTCCAGTTCCTTGACCGCCTCGGCATTCGCGCCGGGGCTGTTGAAAACGACGATGCCTCTCTCGGCGCAGTCTTCGACGGGGATGTTGTTGGTGCCCGCGCCGGCGCGCGCGATGCACAGCAGCTCCTCGTTGAAGGGGTAGTCGTGCAGTTCCGCGCTGCGGATCAGCATGGCCTGCGGCTTCTCGACGTCGGGGCCGATGCGGCAGCCTTTTTTCTCCAGCACCTCGATGCCCATGGGCGAGATGCTGTTCATGGTCTTTATCTCAAACATGCTCTTTTTCAAACTCCCTCATGTATTCGGCAAGCTTCCTCGCGCCCTCGGGCGGCATGGCGTTGTAAAGCGAGGCGCGGATGCCTCCGACGCTCTTGTGCCCCTTGACGCTGATCATCCCCCGCTTTGCCGCGCCCGCGGCGAAGGCCGCGTCCAGCTCCGCGCTTGGCGTCGTGAAGGTGACGTTCATAAAGCTGCGGTCCTCGCGTCTCGCGTGGGGGGTGTAAAAGCGGCTGGAGTCCAGCACGTCGTAGAGCAGCGCCGCGCGCTCCCGTTTGCGCTCGGCCATGGCCTCGACCCCGCCTTCTTCGCGGATCCAGTCCAGCGTCAGCCCCAGCATGTAGATGCACCAGCAGGGCGGCGTATTGAGCATCGAGTCTGTGCGGATCATGGCCTCATAGCTCATCAGTTCGGGCGTGTACGGCAGCTCTCCCCCGACGAGAGAGCGGTCGACGATCACGACAGTGAGTCCCGCGGGGGCCATGTTCTTCTGCGCGCCGGCGTAAACGAGCGCGTAGCGTGAGAAGTCGACCGGGCGGGTCAGGATATCCGAGGACATGTCGCACACCAGCGGGCAGTCCGTCTCAGGGTCGTAGTGCCACTCGGTGCCGTAGATCGTATTGTTGGCGCAGTAGTAGAAATAGTTCGCGCCCTCGGTGAGGCGCAGCTCCTCCTGACGGGGGATGCGGTCGTGCCCGGTGGCGGAGGTGTCGGCGGCAAGGTGGACGGTGCCGTACTTCTTCGCCTCCTCGGCCGCGCGGGCGGAAAAGCGCCCGGTCACGGCGTAGTCGGCCACGCCGCCCGCGAGCAGGTTCATCGGGATGGCCGCGAACTGCAGCGTCGCGCCGCCCTGCAGCAACAGGATCTCGTGGCTCTCCGGCACCTTCAGCAGCTCGCGCAGCGAGGCCTTGGCCGTGTCGAAGATCTCCCGGAAAGCGGCGGAACGATGGCTCATCTCCATGACGGAGACGCCCGTGCCCTTATAGTTGAGCAGCTCGGATGCAGCCCTCTCGAGCACGCGCTGCGGCATGGTCGAGGGTCCGGCGGCAAAATTGAAGACCTCTTCTCTTGTCATGGGATCACCCCCCGTTGAAACTACCCGAATTATATCATTTCGGGGCGGTCTTTTCAAATGGGAATTCCGACAAGCTCTTGCCCCGAAACGCCTGTGATTTTGACGGTTTTGACCTGTCCGGCCAGTCCCGTCTCCGGCACGCGCACCGTCAGATAGTTTCCGCTGTGCCCCGCGGAGCCCTCGCCCGTACCGCTCTCGAAGAGCACCTCCAGCTCGGCGCCGAGGTTTTCCTGCAGATACCGTTTCCGCATGGCGTCGGCGACAGCCTGCGCCTCGGCGGCGCGGCGGCTCTTCACCGCGGCGGTGAGCTGACCCGGCATCGCGTCGGCCTTCGTGCCGGGGCGGCGGGAGTACGGGAAGACGTGCAGCGCAGCGAAGCGGCACTTTTCGATGAAGCGCAGCGTCTCGGCGTGGTCCTCCTCCGTCTCGCCGGGGAAGCCCGTGATCAGATCGCCCGTCAGCGCGCAGCCGGGAAAATATTTCCGCAGCCGCTCGGTGACGGCGAAGAATTCCTCCGTATTATACTTGCGCCTCATGGCCCGGAGCGTGCGGTCGCAGCCGGACTGCAGCGAGAGGTGGAAATGCGGGCAGAGTTTTTTGAGCGCCGCGGTCTTTTCACAGAATTCTTCCGTTATGACCGTCGGCTCGAGCGAGCCGAGTCGGATGCGCATCTCGCCCGAGACGGCGGCTACGGCCTCGATCACGTCGGCAAGGCCGGGCTGTCCCGGCAGATCCACGCCGTAGGAGGCCACCTCGATGCCCGTGAGCACGATCTCGCGGAAGCCCTCCGCGGCGAGGCGCGCGCTTTCGTCCGCAGCAGCCTCGAGCGGCAGGGAGCGCAGACGACCGCGCGTGTAGGGGATGATGCAGTAGCTGCAGAAATTGTGGCAGCCGTCCTGGATCTTCAGCATGGCGCGCGTACGGCCCTCGACGGCCCCGGCGCGCAGCTCCTCGAACACGCGGCGCTCGAAAGGCCTGTCGATCCACATCCTCTCTTCGCCCGCTTCCACGGCTCTTTCGATCGCTTCGACGAACTTTCCCCGGTCGGCCGCGCCGAACACGACGGCGGCGCCGAGCTCCTTCACCTTTTCCGGCTCGAGCTGGGAATAGCAGCCGCTCACCGCGACGACGGCGCCCGGGTTTTCGTCATGGAGACGGCGGATCATCTGGCGCGTCTTGCGCCCGCTTTCCGCCGTGACGGCGCAGGAATTGACGATCACGGCGTCTGCTTTTTCGCCCATTTGGGCGCGTCTGTGGCCGTGAGCGTGCAGCATTTCCTCCATCGCCTGCGTCTCGACCTGGTTGACCTTGCAGCCGAGAGTGGCTATAATGTAAAGCATAACAAACCTCTCCAAAGGATAATCGAATCATGGAACACTATCTTGACAACGCCGCGACGACGGCGGTATGCCCCGAAGCGGCCGAGGCCGCGCTGCGGGCGATGACGGAGATCTACGGCAATCCAAGCTCCACCCACGCCAAGGGGCGCGAGGCGGCGAAGCTGCTCGCTTCCGCGCGCGGCGAGGTCGCGGGCGCACTGGGCTGCAGGCCGGAGGAGCTCGTCTTCACCTCCTGCGGCTCCGAGAGCGACAACTGGGCCCTGCTCGGCGGGGCCGAGGCCGCGCGGAGAGTGGGCAGGCACATCATTTCTTCTCTCGTCGAGCACGACGCGGTGCGCAAGGGGCTCGATCTCCTCGAGCAGCAAGGCTGGGAGATCACGCGCCTTGCCCCCGACGCCTCCGGCGCGGTCCGCGCAGAGGACGTAAAGGCCGCCCTGCGCGAGGACACGGCGCTTGTCTGCCTGATGCTGGTCAACAACGAGACCGGCGGCGTAACGGATATCGCGGGCGTGGCGCGCATGCTGCGCGCGGAAAAGTCCCGCGCACTGCTGCACACCGACGCGGTGCAGGCTTTTTTGAAAGTCCCCTTCTCCGCCAAAACTCTCGGTGCGGACATGATCAGCGTCAGCGGCCATAAAATCCACGCGCCCAAGGGCGTGGGCGCGCTCTATATCCGCAGCGGACTGCGTCTGAAGCCCTTCGTGGTCGGCGGCGGGCAGGAGAGCGGCCGCCGCGCCGGGACCGAGGCCGTGCCTCAGATCGCCGCTTTCGGCGCCGCTGCTCGCGTCGGAGCCGAACAGATGGCCGAAAGCCGCGCGCGTATGGCTTCTCTCAAGGCCGGTATACTCGAGCGCCTGCGCACGGAGATCCCGGAGCTTGCGTGGATCGACTCCGCCGCGCCCCATATCCTGAGCGTCTCCCTGCCCGGCTGGCGCAGCGAGGTGCTGATGAATTATCTCGAGGCGCGGGAGATCTTCGTATCAAAAAGCTCCGCCTGCAAAAAGGGCGGGCGGAGCCACGTATTGGAAGCGATGGGGCTGCCTTCGCGCACGATCGACGGGGCCCTGCGCATCGGGCTGAGCCGTCTGACGACTCCCGAAGACGCACAAGCGCTGTGTCAGGCGCTGAAGGATGCGCACGACACGCTGGCGCACCGGTAGGAACAACTGTTTTGATTACACGGCGGACTTATTTGTCCGCCGTGATTTTTTCTTTATCTTCTTTTTTTGCTTTTTTCCGCTCCGGGGCTTTCGGCTCGTCCTCTTCCTCCGGCGGAAGCTTGATCGCCTCGCGCGTGACCGGGTCGATATGGTCGAGGTCCGTATAGCTCTCCGGGTCCACAGGGAGGTCTCTCTTCTTCAGCTTGCGCTCGACAAGGCGGATGATGCCCGTATAGAGCACGACGAAGACCGGCACGCCGAGCAGCATGCCCCAGAAGCTGAACAGCCCCGCGCCGAGGATGATGGAGAACATGACCCAGAAGCCGTTGATGCCGACGGTCCCGCCCAGGATCTTCGGGCCGATGATGTTGCCGTCGACCTGCTGGAGGATGATGATGAAGACCAGGAAGATCAGGGCCTTGACCGGGCTGACCAGCAGGATCAGGAAGAGACTGGGGATCGCGCCGATCAGCGGGCCGAAGAAGGGAATGATGTTCGTTACGCCGATGATGACGCTGACGAGCAGCGTATAAGGCATTTTCAGGATCGCGCAGACGATGTAGCAGATCAGGCCGATGATCGCGGAGTCGAGCAGCTTGCCGTTGATGAAGCCCATAAAGGTCTTGTCCGTAAAGCGGATCGCTTCGCGGAGCTTTTCGGCGCGCTCGATGCCGAAGAGACAGTAACACAGGCGCTTGGCCCTTGAGGAGGCGGCCTCGCCGTTGCTGAGAAGATACGCCGACACGATGATGCCGATGACGAGGTTATAGACCGCGCGGACGAAGTAGTACACGCCGGCGGTGAGGTTGCTCACGACGCTTCCGAGTCCGGGAAGGATCGTTTCTCGCAGCCAGGTAAAGAGGTTTGTGTTGATCTCTTCGAGCTTCTCCGCGGCGAACTCGCGCACCTCCGGATAGCTGGCGAGCAGATCCTCCAGCCAAGTGCTGACACGCTCCATATAGACCGGGCTGTTGTTGACGATGGTTTCAATGCTGGAATACAGCTGCGGGATGATGAGATAGACCAGGGCCGTGATCACGGCCAGAAAAACCAGAATCGAGAGCAGCACGGACAGGCCCTTTGCCAGCCGCGGCATGGCCCGTTCCTTTTTGCCCGACAGCTTCACCGTCAGCGGCAGGAAAAAGCCCATGTACAGCCCGTTGTAGAGCGGAGAGAGCAGATAGGCGATGACCAGGCCCCAGATGAAGGGGCTGAGGATCCGCACGAGCTTTTTCAGCGCCCCCCCGATAGCCGGGAGGTAGGCCAGGGCCATATAAAACAGGATGCTGCAGGCGATGACGCAGAAGGCCGTCACGCCCCAGTGCAGATATTTCTTGTCCCAGTTGAAAACCCGTCTCACGGCTCACCGCTCCTTTCGAACAGATTTATTGTACTATCACGCCCCGGGAGCGTCAACAACAATTTGTGAATTCTTCTTATGTCGAGTCTTTTATGGTAACTCTTCGAGGCCTGTGAAAATGGATATTCAGTTTTTCATTTGTGGAAAAAGTTGTTGGAAATGTTGAAAACCTTTGTGTTCACATCGCATTCATTTTTTCGCAACGTGAATATTTCTCTCTCCTTTTGTCGAAATATGCATAATCCTGTCAACCGATCATATCCCTCTCCGCGCCGGCATATCCGTCAACGAGGTGAGACACAGGTGAAACGATTTCTCTCTTTCGCGCTGGCAGCCGCGCTGCTCGGCTCGGGCGTCGCCCACGCCGAACCGCTGCGGGACAACGAGTTGAAGATCTCCGCGCCGAGCGCCGTACTGCTGGAGAAGGCCACCGGCGAGCTGCTGTACGAAAAAGGCGCGCATGAGCGCAGAGCGCCTGCGAGCGTGACAAAGGTGATGACGCTGCTGCTGATCATCGAGGATCTCGAGAGCGGAAAGATCGCGCTCGGCGATACCGTGACGGCCAGCGCGCGGGCGGCCTCCTTCGGCGGGAGCTGCGTCTATCTCGAGGAGGGCGAGCAGATGAGCGTGGACGAGATGCTCAAATGCATCGCTGTGGTCTCGGCCAACGACTGCGCCGTGGCGATGGCGGAGCATCTCTGCGGCACGGAGGAGGTCTTTGTCGAGCGGATGAACCGCCGCGCCGCGGAGCTGGGCATGAACGAGAGCCGCTTTACCAACTGTACCGGGCTCTTTGAGGATCCCGAGCACTACACGACGGCCTGGGACGTTGCGCTGATGTCGCGCGAGCTGATCTCTCACGACCTGATCAAGAACTATACGACGATCTGGATGGACTCGATCCGCGGCGGGGCCTTCGGGCTGAGCAACACCAACAAGCTGGTCTTCTGGTACCCCGGCTGTACGGGACTCAAGACCGGCTATACCGCGGGGGCGATGTACTGTCTCGCCGCCACGGCGGAGCGCGACGGCGTGGAATACATCGCCGTGATCATGCACGGCGACTCGATCGAGTCGCGCAACGCGGACGCGAAGGCGCTTTTAAACTACGCCTTTGCCAACTACACGCTCGTCTCTCTGCCGGAGGGCGAGGCTCTGGGCGAGGCGGCGGTGGAATACGGAAAGAGCGCCTCCGTGCCGCTTGCGCTCGGAGAGGGCGGCGCTTCCCTGCTCGTCGGAAAGGGCGGCGGGGACTGCTCTTTTTCCCGCGAGCTGAAGGAACCCCAGAGCGCGCCGCTGCATGCGGGAGATCCCGTCGGGGAGCTCATCGTGACGCGCGGCGGCCAGGAGATCGCCAGACGGGAACTTGTCGCGGCGGCGGACGTCGAGCGCATCAGCTTCTGGGGCATCCTCGCTTCGCTCGCCGGCAGCCTGGTCGGGCTCTGAGCTCCAGGTAAGCGCTGAACAAATGCCGCATCGGCGCCTTGCGGGCTTTTCCCGCCGCAAGTTTGTCTCAAAATCTTGAAATACACAAAGTATTCCTGCGATTTTTCGCCTTCTTTGTGACGAAAAGATCCTCGCAATTCGATCTCGCGGAATTGTTCATCGTTTACCTAAAAAAGCCGTCCTTGAATTTCCCCCTCGATGATGTATAATAAAAATATCGAAACACACTACTTATGAACTACAGGAGGATTTTCCCATGGTCAAGGTCGATCTCTCCGGCGCCCGCGCCTTTTTCACCGCCGCGGGTCCCGATTATGCGCTCGCATCTCTCGCGCACAGGACGCTGCTGGACGGCAGCGGGCTCGGCGCGGATTTCACCGGCTGGCTCACGCTGCCGCAGAAGATCAGGGAAACCGAGCTTGAACGCATCGTCGCCGCGGCCGAGAAGATCCGCGCGCGTTCGAAGGCGCTCGTCGTCGTCGGTATCGGCGGCTCCTATCTCGGCGCGCGCGGCGCGATCGAGCTGCTGCGGCCCATTCCCGCCCCGGGCGATCCGAAGGTCTTTTTCGTCGGCAACGGCCTGAGCGCGGACTATCTTCTGGATGTCCTTGCCCAGCTCGGCGACGACGATTTTGACGTGAATGTCATCTCCAAGTCCGGCACCACACTCGAGCCCGCCGTCTCCTTCCGCATCTTCCGCGAGCTGCTGGAGAAGAAATACGGCGCCGGGGCCGACGAGCACATCTTCGCCACGACCGACGCGCGCCGCGGCGCGCTCAAGTCCCTCTCCGACAAAAAAGGCTGGGAGAGCTTTGTCGTCCCCGACGACGTGGGCGGCCGCTTTTCCGTGCTCTCCGCCGTCGGTCTGCTGCCGATGGCCGTCGCGGGCATCGACGTGAGAAAGGTGATCGACGCCGCCATCGCCGAGATGGAAGCGCTCTCCGTTCCCGGTGAAGGAAACCCCGCCTGGCAGTACGCCGCCGCGCGGCAGAATCTGTACAACAAAGGCTTTGGCGTGGAGATCCTCGGCTGCTACGAGCCGAGCTTCCGCTTCATGGCCGAGTGGTGGAAGCAGCTCTACGGCGAGAGCGAGGGCAAGGACGGAAAGGGCATCTTTCCCGCGAGCGTCGAGTACACCGCGGATCTCCATTCGATGGGCCAGTTCATCCAGGAGGGCCCGCGCATGCTGATGGAGAGTGTCGTGCGCTTTGAAAAGGCGCGCGGCAGCTACGAGGTCCCCTTCGACGAGGCCGACGGCGACGGGCTGAACTACATCGCCGGCCGCGACCTGAACGAGGTCTGCCGCATCGCCTCCGACGCCGTGAAGGAGGCCCACATCTCCGGCGGCGTGCCGAATATCGTCATCGAGGCCGCGGCGCGCGACGAGGAAGGCTTTGCCGCTCTCGTCTGCTTCTTTGAATTCGCCTGCGCGATCTCCGGCTACATGTCCGGCGTCAATCCCTTCAACCAGCCGGGCGTCGAGGCCTATAAGAAGAACATGTTCCGCATGCTCGGCAAGCCGGGCGCGGTCTGAAGAGCATCTTAAGTCAAAGCCATGTCTCCTCTGAAAAAGACGGTCTCCGCCGTCGCCTCGATCGGGGACATGATCGGCAAAAAGAAGGTCGCCGTATACGCGGCGGCCTCCGACTATTTCCTGTTCATGTCTCTCGTACCGATCCTGATGCTGCTCGTGAGCCTGATCCGCTTCCTGCCCTTCGAGCAGGCCGACCTGCTGAATATTTTTGCGGACACGGTGCCCTCCTCCGTCTACAACGTCATCAGGCTGATCGTCGGGAGCATCTACCGAAGCGGCGGCGGCGTCATCACCCTGTCCGTCGTGCTGACGATCTTCTCCGCCTCGGGCGCGATGCGCGCGATCATGAAGGGGCTCGACGCGATCTACGGCGTGGAGCGGCGCGACAACGTGATCGTGTTCTTCGTGCGCGCCTTCGCCTACATGCTGATCCTCATCGGCATCATCGTGCTGAGCCTGGTCGTGATGGTCTACGGCAGCGTGATCCTGGAATACCTCCATTCGATCCTGCCGGAGAACGCCTTCGTCGAGGGGCTTTTCTCGCTGACGAAATACATGCGCTATCTCCTCGTGCTCGCGATCCTGACGCTGTGCTTCATCCTGCTCTACCGCTGGGTGCCCGCGGGCGGCCGCCGCGCCTCCGCGCAGTGGCCGGGCGCGCTGTTCTGCGCCCTGGCCTGGGCGGGCTTCTCGTGGGTCTTTTCGCTGTACGTCTCGATCTCCGACAAGTTCGGCGCTTACGGCTATATCGGCACGATCATGGTCGCGATGATGTGGATGTACTACTGTCTGATGTTCCTGCTCATCGGCGGCTGCATCAACGCCGTGCTCGAGCAGCGGCGCGCCGCGCGCGTCGGCAGCGTCGGCGAAACGGAGTAAATATACAGAAAGGAACAGATATGAAACTCACCGCCTTTATCCTGCGGCGCTGCCCCTACTGTCTGCAGGCGCGCGAGCTGATCGGAGAGCTGTGCGAAGAGCATCCGGCCTTCTCCTCCGTCGAGATCGAATGGATCGACGAAGCGCAGAACGCGGCTCTGGCCGAGCAATACGACTATTACCGCGTGCCGAGCTTTTTCCGCGGCGAGGAAAAGCTCTACGAGGCCGATCCGCTCTGGAGCCGCGAGGAAGCGAAGCAGAGGCTTGAGGAGCTGCTCGACAAGCTGGTTTGAGATAAACGTATAACGAGCCGCGCCCTTTCGGGCGCGGCTCGTTATACGTTTATGTAGCACGGTTCAGTTCGAATAGCTCTTCATCTGGTCGATGATCAGCTTCCCGACGGTGTCGGCAAAGAGGGAGAAGTCGCGTATCCTGACAAAATCCTGGCCGTATACCATCCTGGCCGCGGGGAGGTTGTCGTCCTCGCCGGTGAAAACGCAGAGGACGGAGATCCCGTTCGCGCGCAGACGGCGTACCTCGTGCGCCGTATCCCTCAGCGAGCGCAGCCCGTCGTAGCTCAGCCCCACGTCCCGCTCGTCTTTCCGGATCTTGGCCGCGGCGTCCAGAGGCTTGACGTCCGAGAGGATGATGAGCATCTTATGCTCATAGGACGCATGGGACATCAGCTCCCCGGCCGCCCGGACGGCAAGACCGTCGCGATTGCAGCCCTCGGTGTAATAGTCGAAGATGCTGCCGTTGTCGGAGTCGGAGGCATAATCGTTGAACAGACGCATGACGGTGAAGCCGCTCATCGAGCAGAAGCTCATCACCCGGCAGGGAACGCGGCAGCGGGAGAGCGCCTCAGCAATGATGTAGGCCTGAGAGGCAATTTTGTGCGCGCGGTTGACCTGCGAATGGGAGGCGTCGAGCAGGATATCCACGCTCATGTCGCCGGCGTTCTCGTTCTCGATCCGCCTGAAGATCTTCTCGTCTCCGAGCGCGGCGGAGCGCCATGCGAGCGATGGGTCGAGCGTACCGGCGCCGGATTTCACGGGGGCAGGCTGCAAGTGCAGGAGCACCGAATTCATGATGTCGGTGCTGAGCTTTGCGATGAGGAGCCTGTTCCGGAGCAGGTTTTTCTGATAGTAGGCGCGGTTGTTCGCGATCACTTCCGCCTGCCGCCTTCTCTGATGCATCTCGAAGGTGCTGTAGACCCCGTGGAGCTCGACGGTCTCCCCTCTTGTGTAGAACAGATGCGTGAACCGGTGATTGCCGGTGCAGAGCTGCCTTTCCAGCTGCATGAGCCGTGCGGGCGGGACGATCGACCTGCCGAATTTCGTCTCCAGAAACGCGCGCAGCTCCGCCTCCGTCATCTTGTTGCTGAGCGTGAAGTCGCCCTTCAGTCCGGCGATGTCGCCGTGATAGAGGCCCTCCTCATGCGTAAAGAGCGGGCCCCTCTGCAGAAAGCTGTCAACCGAAAAGCGCCTCAGGCGGCGCAGACGGAAGTTCAGGCGCATCCTTCCGTCGCCGTACAGGCCGCAGCGTTCGTAAAAAAACTGCCTGGCGGTCTCGACGATCTCGTCCGTCGTCATGTCGTCGCGGAATCGCAGCTCCGACTCCGCCGGCGCGGGGCGCAGCCGCTCGAGCACGGGGCGGTCCTTCAGCTCCGCCCGGAAAAGGACAGGCTCGAGCGCGCTCCAGAAGACCGATTCGTAGACGGCGGCGTCCTTGTAGCTGTCGAGCATGGCGAAGAGGCCCTCGAGCTTTTCATACTCGTAGTGGCGTCTGGCGGAACCGAAAATGATGTTCCAGTAGATGTCCACATCGCCGCTGCTGTCATAGGCCTTGAAGTCCGGCGCGAAGGAGTAGTCGTTCGCGCAGTTCCATATGATGTTGTCTGCGCGCCGCTTCTGAAGCTCCGAAACTGTCTGATCCATCGTCGTAAAGCGCGGGCCGGCTCAGCCCTGTTCCGCCGCGAAAACGTCTTCCTTCGTCAGTTTTCCGTCGATGCGGGCGGAGACGATATCCTCCACGAGCGTCCTCTCGAACTCGTCGAAGCTCTTGTTGATGATGCCGATGTTCAGGGCCTCGCGCATGGACAGGCCGTTGTAGACGAGATTGACCGCCGCGAGCAGGCCGCGCAGATCCAGCGCCTTGGTCGAGATCTCGGAGCTCTCGCACTTGCGGCGTATCTCTTCAAAGAGGGCCGTGAGCTGGGAGACGTATTCCGCCTTGAGGGACGGATACTGCTGCTGCAGCAGCTTTTCCAGGTCGGCGCCGGAGATGATCGGCATGTTGATGACCATGAAGCGCGAGGCGAGCGCCTCGTTGAGCTCGCGCGTGCCCGCGTAGCCGTAGTTCATCGTAGCGATGAAGCGGGTCGAGGGGGCGAGGCTGATCCGGCTATAGCCGGGCACGTCGATGATCCGGCGGAAGTCGAGCGTCGCGTGCAGAACGGCCAGCGATTCGTTCTTCGCCATATTGATCTCGTCCAGGATCCCGAAGCCGCCGGCCTCGGCGCAGGCGTAGATGGGGCCCTTGCGGAAGGAGACCTCGCCGTTTTTGAAGGTGTCCGTCCCGATCAGGGTCGACGCGTCGGTGTTCAGATAGAAGGACACGTCCCATTCGGGTCTTCCGAAGACGGCGGAGAGGTTTTCCGCGAACACGTTTTTGCCGGTCGCCTTGGGACCGACGAGAAGGATGTTCTCTCCCGACAGGATGGCTGTGATCGCCAGCTTCCAGATATCGCTTCCGTAATACTTGAATTTGGGGGACGGGATCCTGGCCGCGTCTCTCTCCGCGACGGGATAGTCCCGGCGGTATTGCTCGATGCGCCCGATCAGCTGCTCGTCAATACCCTCTTGCCTTAAAAAGTCCAGCATGGTCTTTCCTCTTTTCTTCTTTTTGATTTCTTTTGAATCAGTTTATCACAATCTGTTCGATAAATCTACCGACATCAAGAAGGAAAAGAAAGAGTTTCTCAAGTCGTGCAGTTTCCGCTGAGAACCTTTGGGGAGGGATTGGGAGGGGGCTCAGAGCCCTCTCCCAATAAATTGAGCGCAGCGGATAGTATCCCGCCGCGAAGCGGCGGGTCACCAAAAAAAGACGGCTCCTATCGGAGCCGTCTTTTTTGGTGACCCGTACGGGACTCGAACCCATGTTACCGCCGTGAAAGGGCGGTGTCTTAACCACTTGACCAACGGGCCATAAAAAAGGCACATGGTACATGTGCCTTTCATGGTAGCGGCACCTGGATTCGAACCGGGGACACTTCGGGTATGAACCGAATGCTCTGGCCAACTGAGCTATGCCGCCATACGCTATTGAAACAGCATGAGAATTCTATCAGACGGCAAGCCTGTTGTCAATAAAATTTTTTTCGTTTCGCGCAAAAAATCACGCAGCGAAACAGATCCCCTCAAGCAGGCAGATAGACCGCGGGATCAACGCTCGCGCCGCTTTGGCGCAGCTCGAAGTGCAGATGGGCGTCCTGCCCGATCTCGCAGAGCGCGCTGCGTCCGACCGTACCGACCCTCACGCCGGCGTCGACCCACGCGCCTTCAGGGACCTCGGTCTCGGGGGCAAGATTGGCATACACGCTGCGCATACCGTCGCCGTGATCGATGGTCAGCACGGTGCCGTAGAGCCCGTCGTTCACGATCGAGACGACCTGTCCGCCGCGCGCCGCGACGACGCTCGCGCCCTCTTCACAGGCGATGTCGATGCCGCTGTGCGTGCGCCAGTCCTGCAGGGTCTCGTCGTATTTCAGGGCGCTGACGCTGTATCCGCGCTCCACCTGGCCCAGCGCGGGCCAGACGTAGACCGCCGGCGCCTTCTGAGAGACGGTCTCCTCCGCGCTCTCCTCCTGCGCCTCCGGCTCGGCCATTGTCTCGGCGCGCACGTCGGGGGGCGCGATCTCGGTCTCGTCGATCCAGTCGCTGCCCTCTGCCGCCGGGGCGATCACGGTCTCCACGCGGTGCCCGCCGACAGCGCTGCCGCTCTCGGACTTTTTCATAGCCTCATTCCCTGTCGCCATCACCCAGGCGGAAACGCCGATGACTGCGGCACACAGGAAAAGGACTATGTAGAAGCCCTTCCCCGTCAGAAAACTCTCCGGACTTTTCCCGGAGCTGCTGCTGTTCATAAAACTACCTCCGTTTGCAGAAAATGTCTTGCGATCCTATTCTTGCCCTGAAACGGAAGCTTTATACGCAAAAAAAGAGGAAGTCGTTCGACTTCCTCTTTTTTGTTCCGGGTTTCCTTACTTGATGTTGAAGAAGGCGGCGCGGCCGGGATACTGGGCGGCGTCGAAAAGCTCTTCCTCGATACGGAGCAGCTGGTTGTACTTCGCCACGCGGTCGGAGCGGGACGGAGCGCCGGTCTTGATCTGTCCGGCGTTGACGGCCACGGCCAGGTCGGCCAGGGTGGTGTCCTCGGTCTCGCCGGAGCGGTGGGAGACGATGGCGGTGTAGCCCGCGCGGTTAGCGGTCTGGATGGCGTCGAGGGTCTCGGTCAGGGTGCCGATCTGGTTGACCTTGATGAGCACGGCGTTCGCGGCGCCCATCTCGATGCCCTGCTTCACGCGCTTGGCGTTGGTGACGAACAGGTCGTCGCCGACGAGCTGGACGCGGCTGCCGAGGCGCTTTGTCAGGCGGACCCAGCCTTCCCAGTCGTCCTCGCCCAGGCCGTCTTCGATGGAGATGATGGGGTACTTGTTGCAGAAGTCTTCCCACATGTCGATCATCTCGTCGCTGGTCATGACGGTACCGCGCTTGGGCAGGTGGTACTTGCCGTCCTCGGGATCGAACCAGTCGGACACGGCGGCGTCCATGGCGATCATGAAGTCCTCGCCGGGCTTGAAGCCGGCCTCCTCGATGGCCTTGACGATGACCTTGAGCGCGTCCTCATCGGCGCCCAGGTTGGGGGCGTAGCCGCCCTCGTCGCCGACGCCGGCGGCGGGCGTGCCGTTGGACTTCAGGGTCTTCTTGAGCTGGTGGAAGACCTCGGCACACATGCGGAGAGCTTCCTTGAAGCTCGTCGCGCCGACGGGCATGATCATGAATTCCTGGATGTCGACGCTGTTGGAGGCGTGCGCGCCGCCGTTGAGGATGTTCATCATCGGGACGGGCAGGGTCTTGGCGTTGACGCCGCCGATATAGTTGTACAGGCTGACGCCGGTGGCCTCGGCCGCGGCTTTCGCGCAGGCGAGGGACACGCCGAGGATCGCGTTGGCGCCGAGACGGGTCTTGTTCGGGGTGCCGTCGATCTCGCAGAGCATCTTGTCGATGGAGACCTGGTCGAGCACGTTCAGGCCGAGCATGGCCTCGGCGATCTCGCCGTTGACGTTTTCGACCGCGATCGAGACGCCCTTGCCGCCGTAACGGGACTTGTCGCCGTCACGGAGCTCGCAGGCCTCGTGGATGCCGGTGGAAGCGCCGGAGGGAACGGCCGCACGGCCGACCGTGCCGTCGTCGAGCGTAACTTCGACTTCGACAGTGGGATTGCCGCGGGAGTCGAGGATCTCGCGCGCGAGAACATCGACGATTTCGAGATACTGTTTCATATGTTGTCCTCCTGTATTAGGTAGAGTTCTTATTGATTATAACCTAAGAGAACAGAAAAATAAAGAGCCAAGCGCAAAAAAGCGGCAAATATTTTGGCCCGGGCACGGGAGCGCTCTCCGCGCGCGGTGAAAAAGCGGCGGCGCTTCTCCTCCCCTTCCGGAGCGGCTGCACAAACGTGAAGGTGAAATTGGCCGCGTCTTAATTTACATAACTTTTTTATCCATTAATTATGCAAACTTGCCGGTTTTCAGAAAAAAAGTGTCATTTTTTTCCGGTATTCTTCTTGCCATCAAACGGAGGATATGGTAAATTATAAGGTAGCGATTTAGGCCTTGAACGGCACGAAATCCGGCCGTTCATATCATCAGCACGCCGGGCGCCCGGCGTGGGAAAGAAGGAAAGCAGTCACATGAAAACACGCCTCATCAGTTGGATCCTGACCTTGGCCATGCTCTTCAGCCTGGGCTCGCCCGCCTATGCGGTCGAACCCGAGGGCACGGAGACGAGCCCCGAGGGGGAAACGGCAGAAACGCTTGCCGTCTCGGAAGAACCTGTGCGGGGGCAGACAGCCCTTGACGATTACGACAACGAGCTCATCGCCTGGCCGAAGGACTACATATCCTATTTTCCCGTGGCTCCCCATGATTATGTGGTCCTTGAGGTCGAGGTGTCGGCCCTGGATATGAGCGGCATTACATATAACTGGGAAGTGTGGTCCAGCCCCTATTATGATGAACCCGCTCCGGTCGAAACCGATATCCCCTACCGGGTCTCGATGCGCCCCGACCATGACGTCCATGTAATCTGCACGGTTGAGGACGCTTACGGGAACTCCGTCGAGGTCGACTTCGAGATCCATGTCGACAATGAGTTCCGTCTCGATGCGCTGAGCGATCAGAACGTCACCGTGGCGCCGCACGCGGACGTGCCGATGGAAGTCGTCCCATTCGGCCACGACCTCGAAGGCGTCACCTATCGGTGGGAACTGTATGACGCAGAGGACGAGATCTACCGGTCTGTTGACGGCGCGACCGAAGCAAGCTATACGCTGGAGAACGTGACCGCCAACAGCGATCTTCAGTGCTGGGCCCTGGACGCGTACGATAACAAGGACTTCTGCTCTTTCAGCATTTATATCAATAATGAGTTCAGCGTCGAAGCACTGGACGATGAGAGTCTCTTCACCGTGGCGCCGCACGCGGACGTGCCGATGGAAGTCGTCCCATTCGGCCACGACCTCGAAGGCGTCACCTATCAGTGGGAACTGTATGACAGCACGGCGGAGGACTATCTGCCCATCGCTGGCGCGACCGCGGCGAGCTATACGCTGCAGAATGTGACCACCCTCAGCGATCTTCGCTGCCGGGTCACGGACGCGTACGGGAACATGGAATCCTGCGCGTTCACCGTCTACATCGACAATGCGTTCTACATTGAAGAGCCGAATGATCTGTACAGCTTCACCGTGGCGCCGCACAAGAACGTGACGATGGGCGTCGTCCCGCACGGCAACGATCTCGAGGGCGTCACCTATCAGTGGGAACTGTATGACAACGCGGCGGGAGAGTATCTGCCCATCGCGGGCGCGACCGCGGCAAGCTATACGCTGGAAAACGTAACCGTAAACAGCGATCTCCGCTGCCGGGCCGCGGACGCGTACGGGAACGAGGGATCCTGCTCGTTCACCGTCTATCTTGACAACGAGCCCGGCATCAAAGCGCTGAACGATCAGACTGACTTCACCGTAGCGCCGCACGAGGCCGTGACGATGGGCGTCGTGCTGCTCGGTCATGACCTCGAAGGCGCCACCTATCAGTGGAAACTGTATGACGAAGATGAGCAGACTTATCTGCCCATCGAAGGCGCGACCGCGTCGACCTATACGCTGGCGGATCCGACCAAAGCGTGCTGCTTCGAGTGCACGGCCTGCGACGCGTACGGAAACGAGGAGTGGCTGCAGTTCCGGGTCTATATCGACAATCAGCTGACCGCTTGGGCGATGCCGGATACCTGGGTCCAGATCCCCGTCCATGGCAGCTACACGATGGAGGTCGGCGCATCGGCCAACGATGAGGAGACCATCCGCTATCAGTGGCGTATCCTGCAGACCTTCCATGACGAAGAGGGCGACTTTGACTATACCTCTTGGGTGCCCGTCGAGGGCGAGACCCAATCCGCTTATACCTATGTCAATGCGCTCGAAAACGTCTCGGTATCCTGCCTGGTGAGCGACGCCTACGGCAGCGAAGCGGAAGTGGTCTTCAGCATCAACATCACCAATGACTTCCGCATTCACGCGAAAGACGGGGTCGACAGCGTGTTTGCGGCGCCGGGATCGTCTGTGACGCTGGAGGTGGAGACCGAAGGCTACGAGCTGGGGAACGCCACCTATCAGTGGTCTGTCGAGCGGACCTTCCATAACGAAGAGGGCGACTATGACTACACCGAATGGGTGCCTGTCGAGGGCGCGACGGCGGACAGCTATACGCTGGAATCCGTCAGTGAGTTTCTCTGCCTCCAATGCGAGGCGTGGGACGGCTTCGGTGCATACTCGAGCGTCGTTTTCACTGTCTCGGTCGGGAACGACCTGTACGCTCATGCGAAGGATGATGTTGACAGCTTCTATGCCGCGCCGGGCGGGAGCGTAACGCTCGAGGTCGAGGTCTCCGCGCTCGACATGGAGGGAATCACGTACCAGTGGTACGAATACCGGTCTGTCTACCACGAGGACAGCGGCGAATACTGGGATGAATGGGTCACGCTGGATGGTGAGACGGGCAGCACGCTTGCGCTCAGCGATATCAGAGACTTTACCCAGGTTTTCTGCCGCGTCTGTGACGCTTATCAGAACGAATATGACGTCACGTTCTGGGTCTATCTCGACAATCAGCTCCAGGCTCAGGCAAAGGACGGCATCACGGAATACTATGTCGTGCCGGGCGAGAACCTGACGCTTGAGCTCGAGGTCTCCGCGCTCGACATGGAAGGGATCACCTACCAGTGGTACAAGTACGACTCTGTCTACGACCCGGAAGGCGACTACCTTTGGGATGAATATGTACCAATTGCGGGTGAGACGGGCAGCACCCTCACGCTCAGCAATATCAGAGAGTATACATGTATATCCTGCAGGATCCGCGACGCCTATCAAAACGTGGTTTCTGTCGGCTTTGATATCTATATCGACAATCAGCTTGACGTCCATGCAAAGGACGGTATAGATACCTTCTCTGTTGCGCCGGGCGAGAGCCTGACGCTCGAGCTCGAGGTCTCCGCGCTCGATATGGCGGGGGTCACTCTCCAGTGGTATAAGCTTCAGTCTGTCTACAACGAGGAATCCGGCGAATACGAGGACGACTGGGTAAGGCTCGAAGGCGAGACGGGCAGCACGCTTGCGCTCAGCGATATCAGATACTATACCAAAGCATACTGTGACTACAGTGACAACTATGGAAACTGGGGCCGGGTCAACTTCTGGGTCAATATAGACAATCAGCTCGAGGCTCAGGCGAAGGATGAAATCACGGAATACTATGTCGCGCCGGGCGGCAGCGTAACGCTCGAGGTCGAAGTCTCCGCGCTCGACACGGAGGGGATCAGCTTCCAGTGGTACAAGAGCACGACCCTCTATAACGAAGAAGGCGGCTACTACTATGACGACTGGACCGTGCTCGAAGGCGAGACGGGCAGAACGATCGCGCTCAGCGATATCAGAGAGTTTACCAAGGTGTTCTGCCGCGTCAGTGACGCTTATCACAACGATGTTGACGTCACCTTCGGGGTACATATTGACAATCAGTTCGAGGCTCAGGCAAAGGACAATATCCAGAACTTCTATGTCGCGCCGGGCGGCAGCGTAACGCTCGAGGTCGAGGTCTCCGCGCTCGACACGGAGGGGATCACATACCAGTGGTATGAGATCACGGCTCTCTATGACGAAGAAGGCGGCTACTACTATGACAACTGGATCACGCTCGAAGGAGAGACGGGCAGCACGCTCGCGCTCAGCGATATCAGAGACTATACCAGGTTGTCCTGCCGCATCTATGACGCTTATCAAAATGAAACTTCCGTCACCTTCTGGGTCTATATCGACAATCAGCTCGAGGCTCATGCAAAGGATGATATCGACAGTTTCAATGTCTCACCGGGCGAGAGCGTAACGCTCGAGGTCGAGGTCTCCGCGCTCGACACGGAGGGAATCAGCTGCCAGTGGTATGAGGTCACGACCCTCTATGACGAAGAAGGCGGCTACTACTATGACGTCTGGACCAAGCTCGAAGGCGAGATGAACAGCAGCTATACAGCCACCGCAGATGCGTACCGGCAGTTCGTCTTCCGAGTCCTCGATGTTTACAGCAACAGCGCGGACGTCTGGTTTAGAGTCTATATCGAAAACGAGCTCTCTGTTGAGCCGGTCGACGGCCGGAGCGTTATCTTCGCCTCTCTCGGCGACCGGGTCGTTCTGGAGGCCGCAGCGCATGCCCTGGATGAGACGCAGCTGAGCTTCACCTGGCAAAAGAGTGTGTATGACGAGGAGAACGGATATTCATGGTCCGCTCCCATCGAAGGCGCGGACACGGCCTCTTTTGTGATCGAAAGTCTCGAGGAATTCACGCAATACCGCGTGACCGTCCGTGACCGGTATGAAAACACGGTGGATCTTGTCTTCACCGTTAGCCCGGATCCGCGCGGGGGCGCTGTGGAACTCACGCTTGACGAAAAACTCTCCTCTCAGCTTCAGGACGAGAACGAAGCCGGCGCTTACTGGTTCTCCTTCACGCCGGAGGAAGCCTGCGAATATGTCTTCTACAGCTATGCGGGCGAAGGCATGTATCTGTACAACGCCTCTCTCGAGCGGCTGAACGATGGATACTGGTATGAAATGGAACTCAGCCACAGGCTGTACCAGGATCTCGATGCCGGCGAGACGTATTATCTCAAGATCTTCCGTGAGTTCGAGCCTGACGGCGGAGCGACTGTGAAGGTCAGAAAGTATTTTGATAACGGCTTGTGGGTCGGGCAGTCGGAGGAATCGAACACCATGGTCTCCTTCGGGGAGGACGCTTTCCTCAAGGTGGAGGTCAATGCGAACGATCTGAACGGGATCACGTACAGCTGGTATCGGATCGCCATCGAGCTGAATGATGAGGGCGTTCCCTGTCAGGTCGATTACCTGATCGAAGGAGCGGATTCCGACAGCTATACCGTGGAGAACGTGACCTATCGGGCGCGCTACCGCTGCGACGTCGTCGACGCCTATGACAACAAGGTGGAAGTCACGTTCACGGTTGGCGTGGAGAATCATTTCTCCGCGGCGCCGAAGGACGGCAAGGAGACGATCCTTGTGACGGCCGGAGAAGATGCCCCTCTGGAGGTCGAGCTAAGCGGCGATGATCTCGACGGGGTCAGCTTCCAGTGGTATGTGCGGCAGGAGGATGAATACGGCGGATATGAGTACGTCGCCGTCGAGGGCGCGAACACAGCGTCCTTCACGGTCGAAAATCTGACCGAATCAACGGATGTCTACTGCCTTGTCCGCGACCGCTTCGGGACGGAGTACAACCTCTGGTTCTATCTCCGTATCGACAACAACCTCAGCGCGAGCGCGGTGGACGGCGTGCTCGTCTATTCCCTGCAGGCCGGAGACAGCCTGACCCTCAAGGTCGCTGCGGCCGCAGACGATCTGACCGGGATCGTTTACGAGTGGTTTGACGGCGACACCGGCGAGGACTTTGAAGGCGGGGACGGCGCCGTTCTCACGCTGAACGACGTAACGCACAACTGCCGCGTGATCTGCCGGGTAACGGATTGCTACAGCAATATTGCTGACATTCAGTTCCTCGTTTTCGTCGACCTGGTCGATCTGACGCTCTATGAAGAGACGAGCGCCGTGATCGCGAACGAAAGAGGTCTTGCCTATTTCCGCTTCGTTCCCGAGGAAACCGGCGAGTACATCTTCCAGTCTCTCGCCTCGGAGGATACCGACACCTGCGCTTACCTGTATGACGCAGACTTTAACGAACTGGCCTACAATGACGACGGCGGGGAAGATCTCAACTTCAAGATCGAGTACGAGCTGATCGCCGGGGAGACCTACTTCTTTGCCGCGCGCTTCCTGGAGGAATCGACTGCCGGCTCCTTCCCTGTCAAGCTGATCAAGTATTTCGACAATCAGCTCCAGGCTCAGGCAAAGGATGATATCTCAGACTTCTTTGCCGCTCCGGGCGGGAGCGTGACGCTCGAGGTCGAGGTCTCAGCGCTCGACACGGAGGGGATCACGTACCAGTGGTACGGATACCAGCCTGTCTATGACGAAGAAGGCAACTACCTCTACAATAAGGATGTCCCGATCGCAGGCGAGACGAACAGCACGCTCACGCTCAGCGATATCAGAGACTATACCGAGGTATACTGCATCATCCGTGACGCTTATCTGAGCCAGACAAATGTCAACTTCTGGATCTATATCGACAATCAGCTCGAAGTTTGGGCAAAGGACGATATCCAGAGCTTCCGTGTCTCGCCGGGCGAGAGCGTGACGTTCGAGGTCGAGGTCTCCGCGCTCGACACGGAGGGGATCAGCTACCAGTGGTATGAGGTCACGACCCTCTATAACGAAGAAGACGGCAACTACTATGACGAGTGGACCTTGCTCGAAGGAGAGACGAACAGCAGCTACACAGTCACCGCAAATGCGCGCGGCCGCTTCATCTGCATTGTCCGCGACGTTTACAACAACGGCGTGAACATCTGGTTTGAAGTTTCTATCAACAACCAGCTCTCGGGCTATATGAAGGATTATCAGTCCGAGATGACTGTTCCGTATGGGGGAAACGCTACCCTTGAAGTCGTGGTGTCGGCCCTGGATCAGGAGGGCATCACCTATCAGTGGTTTATAAGGCAGGAAGACGGATCCGGCGGATATGAGTATGTCGCCGTCGAGGGCGCGAATGAAGCGGTTTTCACGCTTGAAAACCTGACCGAATCAACGGAAGCTTACTGCCACATCGTCGATCGCTTCGGCAATGAGCTTAGTATCGGCCACTTCTTTATCCAGATCGAAAACCATCTCAGCGTGGACGCTGTGGACGGAAAGCGTTTCTTTGTCCTTCACTCCGGAGACAACCTGCCCCTCGAGGTTGCCGTGACTGCGGACGATATGACCGGAATCACCTACCAGTGGTCTGGTTTCTTAAACGGCGAAGCCATTGAAGGCGGGGACGACGCCGCCCTCACGCTGAACGATGTGACGCGAAATTCCAAGGTGTTCTGCCGGGTGGAAGACCGGTACGGTACTGTCGAATTCGTCTCCTTTATCATTATCGTCGATCCTGTCGAGCTTGTCCTCGGCGAGGAGACGAGCGCCGTGATCGCGAACGAAGGAGATTACGCCTATTTCCGTTTCGTTCCCGAAGAAACCGCCACATACAGGTTCATGTCTTTCACTTCGGACGATCCCTGCGCTTACCTGTATGACGCAGATCATCACGAACTGACCTACAATGACAACGGCGGGGATAATTACAACTTCAGGCTCGAGTACGAGCTGACCGCCGGAGAGACCTACTTCTTTGCCGCACACTTCTCGGACAAATCCGCCGGATCCTTCCCTGTCAAGCTGATCAAGCTTTTTGACAACCAGCTCGTCGCCCATGCGAAGAATTATCAGAACAGCTTTTCCGTTCTGCCCGGCGATAGCGCAGCCCTTGAAGTCGAGGTGTCGGCCCTGGATCCGGAGGGCATCACCTATCAGTGGTGTATCAACGAGCGCATCTACGATGAAGAGACGGGCAGCTCGCATTACGAGCTCCTGCCGATCGAAGGAGCGACAGGTCCCGCCTATACGATCGAGAGTGTGAGCGATTACACCGAGATCTGCTGCAAGATCACCGACGCCTATGAAAACCACGACTATGTCTGGTTCTATATCTATGTTGACAACTTCCTGAGCTGCGTGCCGGAATACGGTTCTGTCACCGAGATGCTCGTGCCCTTCGGCGAGGTGGTGACGGTCAGCGTCGACCCCCATGCCCGGGATGAAAGTCATTTGGAATGCGAATGGTACCGTGTCTCCGACGGCTCCCAGTGGGCTCAGGTCTGGACAAAGCTCACGGAAGGCGTGAGCGAAGACGGGAAGAGCTTTATGACAGAGCCCGTCGAAGAGGCCTGGATCCTTGTCTGCAGGATCACGGACCAGTATCACAACACAACGGATATCTACTTCAACATCCTCCCGGACACCGGGCTGACGATCACGGAGATCAGCTATGCCTTCTCGAACGGCGCTGTGAACCATGCCGATCCGGAGTCTTCCGAGGCGCTTGTCATCTTACTCCCGGGCGAGAGCGTCACGCTGCACGTGGAAGCTGCGATCCCCGATCCGGCGCTGAACAGCGAACTGTCCTATGAATGGATGATCGCAGATCCTGCATGGGGCACTCAGCCGCTCTTCCCGGAAGGCGATCCCAACGAGTTTACGGTGGATCTGCAAAACACCATCGGCGACAGAAATATCTGCTGCAGAGTCTATGACAGCTACGGCAATTACAAGACGGTTACCTTCATCCTCCGCCCCGACCTTCGTGAGATGGAGATCGAATCCCTGGTTCTGGGTCAGACCGTTGACGTGACGCTGGACTATTACAGCTCGTGCACCTGCTTCAAGTATACCCCCGACGAGACCGGAGAGTACTCCTTCGATTCGGGCTTCAGCTTCTTCATCTACGACGGAGAGCTCAAACAGCTCGGGGCAGACTATGAGGGCAATACCTACGAGCTGACCGCGAGCGAAACGTATTACTTCCTCCTGACGAACTATGTCGGAGACCATGTGACGAAGAGCGTGACTCTGTCCAGAGTGATGGACAACCACCTCTCCGCCGTGCCCGTCGACGACGAGTATCTGAAGATCGTTCCTTACGGCGGCACGGCGCAGCTGGAAGTCGAGGTCTCGGCGGACGATCTGGAGGGGATAAGCTATCAGTGGTACCGCTGGAATGCGGAGAGCAGCGGGAACCGTTGGAGCGAGCTGTCCGGTGAGACAGGCGCCTGCCTGTCGGTCGAGAACGTTACCGGGCGTGGGATCTTCCAATGCATCGTCCGGGACCGCTATGACAATCAGTGTTCTGCCGAATTTACTGTTCAGGTAGAAAACCACGTGGTTCTCAGCTTGGCGGGAACGGGCAGCCGTATGGTCCTGGCCGACTATAACACGCCGGCGGTCATCACCGCTTCGGTCGAGGCGGACAACCGGGACGGCATGACCTTCCAGTGGTATAAAATCGTCCCGACAGTCGATGAATTCAACGGGCAGGTATATAATTACATCCGGGTCATCGAAGGCGCGACCTCTCTCACGTTGACGACGGACCCGATCACGCAGAAGACAGAGTACCTGATCGTGGCGACCGACTGCTACGGCGGTGACTATACGCTTTCTGTCGATGTCAGTGTGAACAATCACGTGGTCCTCACACCGGTGGGCGAAGCACTCGTTTACGTTCCCTACGGGGAATCCGCCGAGCTTGCGTTCCGGGTCGAGGCGGACAACACGGAGGACATGAGCTTCCAGTGGTGTACGCTTGAGCCGATCGAGGGAAGCGAGTACTCGTATGTGATCATCCTTGACGGCGAGACCTCGCAGAGCCTGACGACCCCGCCGGTCACCGCGATCACCTCCTATCTCTGCCAAGTGACCGACTGCTATGGCGGCGTCTATGAGATCTGGTTCGATGTGGCGGTTGAAAACCACCTCAGCATCAGCGGCACGCCGGATGATTATCCGATCTCTGTCCGGGCCGGAGAAACCTGTGTGCTCACGGTCCGGGCAGAGGCCGACGTGACGGAAGGCCTCACCTACGACTGGTTTACCCTTGATTCGGACTGGACGGTTGTCGAAGGTGAAAAGACCGATACCCTCTCCGTGCAGATCCCGGACGGCTTTGCGGCATATTACGGCTCCGCCGAAGACTGCTACGGCAACAGAGAATGGCATCTCTTCCTTGTCACGACGCTGACGGCTCCGAAGCCTGTGCTTGCGCGCGCAGCGGGTGGGGTCAGCCTGAGCTGGACGCCCGTGGAGGGTGCGGACTTCTACACGGTCATGCGCTACTCCGAAGAGGCAGCCGACTTTGTCGTGATCGCCGAAGTGAATGAGCCCGCATACCTCGATCCGGACGCTCCGACGGAAGGAGAAGCGACCTACCGGATCGCGGCCGGAACCTTCGCTGGTGAGCTGTACGACTGGATCACGCCTCCGGGCGAGAGCAGTTCCATTGAACTGAAACTGCCCGCTCCGGTCTTGACCGGGACCACAAACACCGCCACAGGCGTGCGTGTCAGTTGGAACGCGGTGGACGGCGCTGCGAAATACCGCCTGCTGCGCAAGAACCTGACGGCCGGCGAGACGCAGTGGAATACCGTCGGCGAGACTACGGCTCTCTCCCTGGTCGATACGGCGGTGAAATCATCCAACCGCTATACCTACACAGTAGAGGCGATCGATCAGTATGGACTCGCGGGTCTGCACGACGAGACCGGCCGTACCTGCACCTTTGTCGCCAGGGCGAACATTTCGGCCCTGGAGGCGACGCAGAACGGCGTGAGCATCACCTGGACGAAGCCCGCCGGCGCAACGAACTTCCGTCTCATGCGCCGGGCCGACGGAACAAGCGCCTGGACGGCAATTGCTGACGTTGAGGGTACGAGCTATGAGGATACGACGGCGCCCTCGGGCGTGAAGCTGTGGTACACGGTGCGCGCGCTCAACGCGGCAGGCACCGGGTATATCAACGCTGCCAACGGCACTGGCTGGAGCATCTTCTATGTGGCCGCGCCTACGCTGACCGGGACCGCCAACACCGCTACAGGCGTGCGTGTCAGCTGGAATGCGGTGGACGGCGCGGCGAAGTACCGTCTGCTGCGCAAGAACCTGACGCTGAATGAGACCGACTTCACGGCGATCCGCGAGACGGCCGACTGCTCGCTGATCGACACCTCGGTCGTCTCCTCGAACCGTTACACTTACACCGTGCAGTGCCTCGACGCGAACGGCAGCGCCTGCAGCGCCTACAATACCACGGGCCGTACCTGCACCTTTGTCGCCAAGGCGAACATTTCGGCCCTGGAAGCGACGCAGAACGGCGTGAGCATCACCTGGACGAAGCCCGCCGGCGCAGCGAACTTCCGTCTCATGCGCCGGGCCGACGGCACAAGCAGCTGGACGGCAATTGCTGACGTTGAGGGTACGAGCTATGAGGATACGACGGCGCCGCTGGGCGTGAAACTGTGGTACACGGTGCGTGCGCTCAACGCGGCAGGCACCGGGTATATCAACGCCGCTGACGGCACCGGCTGGAGTATCTTCTATGTGGCCGCGCCTACGCTGACCGGGACCGCCAACACCGCTACAGGCGTGCG
>JAFSJZ010000027.1 GCA_017449185.1 Oscillospiraceae bacterium | reverse complement strand
TGCTTGCGGTACTCGGCAAAGGTCGTCGCGCCGATGACCTGGATCTCGCCGCGGCTGAGCGCGGGCTTTAAGATGTTGGCGGCGTTCATGCTGCCCTCGGCGTCGCCCGCGCCGACGATGGTGTGCACCTCGTCGATGACCAGGATGATGTTGCCCTGGCGGCGGATCTCCTCGATCAGGCCCTTCATGCGGCTCTCGAACTGGCCGCGGAACTGCGTGCCGGCGACGAGGGAAGTGAGATCGAGCAGATAGACCCGCTTTTCCTTGAGCTTGGTCGGCACGTCCCCGTCGGAGATGCGCTGGGCCAGGCCCTCCGCGATGGCCGTCTTGCCGACGCCCGGCTCGCCGATGAGGCAGGGGTTGTTCTTCTGGCGGCGGTTGAGGATCTGGATCACGCGCTCAAGCTCTTCGGCGCGGCCGATCATCCGGTCGAGTTTGCCGTCCTTTGCACGCTGCGTCAGGTCGATGCAGTAGTTGTCCAGGAATTTGTGCTTGCCGGGGCGCGGCGGTGTGTCCTTGCCTTCGCTCTTGGGTGCGGAGCCCTGGGAGTTTTCGGCCTTGGGGCCGCCGAAGAGGCGGTTGAGGAAGGGGAAGGTCGCCGTCTTGCCGTCGTCGTCCTCGCCCTCGTCGCCGTCGGTGGGCAGCAGCTCCTCCGCGCCGCTGAGCGCGCTGAGCATATCGCCCGAGATGCTCTCAAGATCCTCGTCGGAGATGCCCATCTTCTCGATGACTTCGTCCACGGGCTTGATATGGAGCTCGCGCGCGCACTTGAGACAAAGCCCTTCGTTTTTGGTCTGTCCGTTTTCTATTTTTGTGATAAACACTACCGCCACGTTCTTGCCGCAGCGGGAGCACATGGTAGGCTGCATAGAGTTCCTCCTTGGGGTTTGCCTGTCACATCAGCGAGGATGTGATGAAGCGGAAGGTCAGGAAAAAGCGGGCGAGCGTCGTGCCGTCAAGCGTCTTTTTTCCGATGATGAGACCGAGAAAGCTCAGCGTCCAGCACAGCAGCACGCAGTAGACAAGGCCCTTGGCAAAACCCAGCACCGCGCCGCCGATCTCGTCAAGGTTTTCCAGATTGGGCATGCGGAAGGAGAGGTTGAAGAGATTGGCCAGCGCCGTGATGAAGATCAGGATGATCAGAAAGGCCAGCGTCAGGCCTCCTTCATAGGTCACAATGTCGCAGAGAACGTCCACGGAGGCGTCGGTCATGCTCTCGCCCTTTTCCTCGGAGAGCGCCACCGCGCGCGCGGCCATCTCGTCGGCGCGGTCGGCGTAGAGGCCGAGCTCGCTCGCGCATTCGAAAGCGTAGTCGTAGCGCAG
Organism: Oscillospiraceae bacterium; assembly: GCA_017449185.1. GTDB lineage: Bacteria > Bacillota > Clostridia > Oscillospirales > Oscillospiraceae > Limivicinus. The sequence continues at coordinate 13,343 of JAFSJZ010000027.1, read as the reverse complement.
CGAGGGGTCCTCCGCAAGGATGTCGTCGAGCGACTTGTCGCTCTCGCCGTAGCCGAGGCGGTCGAGCACCTTTTCGCGCGTTTCCGTCGCGCTCAGATAGCCGCTGGCGAAGGGACGCAGCGCCGGGATGACCTCGCCGGAATAGGCCGCCGAGAGCGTCTTGGCGCAGAAGAGCGAGAAGACGATGACCAGCAGCGCGGCGATGCTGCCGATCAGGCCTTTTTTATAGCCGCCCCAGGTGCACAGGGCGATGATCGTGATGAGAATGATATCAATGATCAGCTTCATATGTAACGCATCCTTTGCATGATATCGCGAGTATAACACATAAATATGAACAAAACTATGAAGAATTCTTGGTTTTTTCGGCCTCAAACTATTCGCCGGCAAAAAGCTTTGGAATGATTCCGAGTCAGAATGGTGTCAGGCGAGGCGCTTTCCGCTGAGCATAATGGAGATATATGGTCAAGGAAAGCAACAAAGCATGGCGTCATCCTGGCCGGAAAAAAATTAAGGGTTTTATTGGCGAACAGTATCAGTCGGCGGACATCATCTCGCCCACAGCTCCATCGTACCAGAGGCGATTGAGATAGAGGCCCTGGGGGGGCATCGTCGGGCCGGTAAGGCGGCGGTCGCCGCGGGCGAGCAGGGCGGGGATCTCTTCGGGCTCAAGCTTGCCGTAAGAGGCGTAGACCATCGTACCGACCATGGCGCGGGCCATGTTGTACAGAAATCCGTCGGCACAGACGCGCACCGTGATGAGCTCGCCCTCGCGCGAGGCCTCGCACCAGAAGACCGTGCGGACGGTCGTTTTCGTCTCGGTACCGACGCTGCGTACGGCGGCAAAGTCGTGCGTACCTTCGAAAGCGCGGGCCGCGGCGTTCATCTTCTCCACGTCGAGCCGCTGGGGATAGAAGCAGGCGCGCTTCTCCAGAAAAGGATCGCGCAGCTTGCTGTTGTGTATTTTGTAGATATATTCTTTTTTTATGCAGGAGCCGATCGCATTGAAGTTTTCTTCCGCCTCGCAGGCAGCGAGAACGGAGATATCCTCGGGAAGATAGCTGTTGAGCGCGAGCGGCAGCTTGTCGAGCGGGATGCGGCATTCGCTTTTGAAGTTGGCGCAGTAGCGCAGGGCGTGCACGCCCGCGTCCGTGCGTCCGCAGCCGGTCACATGGATCTTTTCGCCGCAGCACTTCGCGATCGCCTCTTCCATCGTCTGCTGGACGGTGATCTCCTCGCGCTGCGTCTGCCAGCCGTGGTAGCGGCTGCCGTCGTAGGTCAGTCGAAGGGCGATGTTTTTCATAAGCCGAACCTCTTGAGCACGATCATCCCCGCGAGGAACAGCAGACCCAGCGCCAGCGCGGCCCAATCGCGCGCGGCGAAGTGAAGCACCTTCATGCGGGTGCGGCCATCGCCGCCGTGATAGCAGCGGCTTTCCATCGCGACGGCCAGCTCGTCGGCCCGGCGGAAGGCCGAGACAAAGAGCGGCACGAGGATCGGCAGCAGGGCCTTGGCCCGTTCGGTCAGGCGGCCGGTCTCGAAGTCGGCGCCGCGGGCCTTCTGCGCGGACATGATCTTGTCCGTCTCCTCGATGAGCGTCGGGATGAAGCGCAGGGCCATCGACATCATGATCGTCATTTCATGCACGGGCACCTTGATTTTTTTCAGCGGCGAGAGCAGCAGCTCGAGGCCGTCGGTGAGCGCGATGGGGCTGGTGGTATAGGTCAGCAGGAAGGTGCCGGTGATGAGCAGCACGATGCGCAGGATCATTTGCACGGAGCGCGCGAGGCCCTCCCAGGTCATCGGCCAGCCGGGAACGATCGGGCGGCCGGCGGTGTAGAACAGGTTCAGCAGCGCTGTGAGCGCGATGATAAAGAGCATGGGCTTCAGGCCCTTGAAAATGTTCTTCGGCGAAATGTGCGAAACGATCATGCACAGGGCCGTCACGGCTGTGACGAGAGCGTAGGAGATCCAGCCGGTGGCCTGAAACAGGGCCGCGATATAGAGCACGATCAGGATGAGCTTGCTGCGCGGATCGAGACGGTGGGCGATCGTATTTCCCGGGAAATACTGACCGAGGGTGATATCCTTTAACATGTCGCCGCCTCCTTTGCCCGGAGTACGGCGGCAAGAAGCTGCCCGTGCGTGTAGATCGAGCCCTCGAGCGGCACGCCGGCGGCGCGCAGCGCCATGGCAAGCGAGGTCGGGCGCGGCACGTCGAGCCCCATCGCCTCGAGGCGCTCCGGCTCGGAGAAGATCTCCTCCGGCGTGCCGTCCATGGCGACGCGGCCGTGGTCGAAGGCGATAATGCGCTCGGCAATGCGGGCGGTGTCGTCCATGTTGTGGCTGACAATGATGACCGTCGAGCCGCTTTGGCGGTGATATTCGCAGATGTTGTCCAGGATCTGCCGGCAGCCCGCGGGGTCGAGGCCCGCGGTGGGCTCGTCGAGGATCAGCACGCCGGGCCGCAGCGCGATCACGCCGGCGATGGCGATGCGCCGCTTCTGGCCGCCGGAGAGCTCCAGCGGCGAGCGCTCGAAGAGCTCCTCGTCCACCTGGGCAAACTTGGCCGCCTCGCGCACGCGCGTGTCGATCTCCTCCTCGGAGAGCTTCATGTTCTTCGGGCCGAAGGCGATATCCCGGTAGACCGTCTCCTCGAAGAGCTGATACTCCGGGTACTGGAACACGATGCCCACCTGCCACTTGACGTCGCGGCGGGAATACTTGTTTTCGTTGATGTCCTTGCCGCCGACGAAGACCTTGCCGTCGGTCGGCTGCAGCAGGGCGTTGAGGTGCTGGATGAAGGTGGACTTACCCGAACCGGTATGCCCGATGATCCCCACGAACTGCCCTTGCGGGATCGTGAGGCTGACGTCCTCTATCGCAACTTTTTCAAAGGGAGTCCCCGCGCTGTATACGTGGCGCAGCTTCTCCACACGGATCTCCGACATAGCAAAAACTCCGATTTATTTCTTCATCGCCGCCGCGATCACGGCCGCGCAGCTCTCCTCGTCCAGTTCGCCCAGCGGCAGGGAAAAACCGACGCTGTTCAGCTCGTAGATGAGCTTGGTCGTCTCCGGCACGGCCAGGCCCTCGCGCGCCATCATCTCCACGTCGGAGAAGATATCCGCCGGCGTGCCGACGGCCTTGATATAGCCGTTGGACATGATGACCAGCTTGTCCGCGCCGATGCACTCGTCCATGTGGTGCGTGATGAACACGACCGTCATCCCCTTCTCGCGGCAGAGCTTTGTCACCGTGGAGAGGACTTCCTCGCGCCCCTGCGGGTCGAGCATGGCCGTGGGCTCGTCGAGCACGATGATCTTCGGCTGCATGGCAATGACGCCCGCGATGGCCACGCGCTGCTTCTGCCCGCCGGAGAGCAGGTGCGGAGCGTGCGTGCGGTACTCATACATGCCCACCTGCTGAAGGGCGGCGTCCACGCGTGCGCGGATCTCCTCGCTCGGTACGCCCAGGTTTTCCGGGGCGAAGGCCACGTCGTCCTCAACGACGTTGGCCACGATCTGGTTATCGGGATTCTGGAACACCATGCCGACGCGGCGGCGGATCTCGAAGGCCTTGTCCTCCTCCGAGCTGTCGATGCCGTCGACGACGACCTTGCCCTCGTCGGGGATGAGAATGGCGTTCATGTGCTTGGCGAGCGTGGATTTGCCGCTGCCGTTATGACCGAGAACGGCGACGAACTCGCCCTCCTCGATCTCGAGATCCGCCCCGCAGAGGCTCTCGAGCTCGTCGCCGGGGTAGGTGTAATGCACTTGTTTGAAGCTGATGATGCTCATGGCTTCTCCCAATCCTTTTCCTTATAGGCTCCCCGCGCACAGAGAAGCTGTCGCTGCAAGGCGACTGATGAGGTCTATCTTTCCCGCCTTGCCGCATTTGCCCTTTGCAGGCCTCGGCATGAAGCCTCTGCCCGCAAAGAGGCGCGGCTGCGGAAATTCCGGCTTTGCTTATTCCGCCCCCGGCGGCGCAAAGCCGCAATTCCACCTGCAAGTAGCCCCGCAGGGCAGGACAAGCCCGCTCGCGGTGACCGGCAGGCCGAGCTCTTGGCTGTCCGAGCGCCCGCCGTATTTCTTCGTGAAGATGCTCTCGGTGACGTAGCTGAGCACCGAGGGGGACAGCCCGGTGGTGTAGGAGTTGATGAGGACGAACAGCGGCTCGTCCGACAGCACCCCGGCGCAGAGGGAGACGAAGGGCCACAGGTCCTTTTCCAGCTTCCAGACCTCGCCGCCCGGGCCGCGCCCGTAGGAGGGCGGGTCCATGATGATCGCGTCGTAGCGCCGTCCCCGGCGGATCTCCCGCTCGACGAACTTTAAGCAGTCGTCCACGATCCAGCGGATCGGCGCGTCGGCCAGGCCCGAGAGCACGGCGTTCTCCTTGCCCCAGGCGACCATGCCCTTGGCCGCGTCGACGTGGCAGACGCTCGCGCCCGCCTTCGCGCAGGCGAGGCTCGCCGCGCCCGTGTAGCCGAAGAGGTTGAGCACGCTGATCTCCCGTCCCGCGCCGCGGATCTTCTCCATCGCCCAGTCCCAGTTGCAGGCCTGCTCGGGGAAGATACCCGTGTGCTTGAAGTTCATCGGCCGGACGTTGAAGCGCAGCTCGCCGTACGATATCTGCCAGCTCTCGGGCAGGGCGGACTTGTCCCAGCTGCCGCCGCCCGATTCGCTGCGCTGATAGCGTCCGTCGCGCATATACCATCGCTCGTCGCGGCGCGGCGTGTCCCAGATCGCCTGCGGGTCGGGCCGCACGAGGGTGTATTTCCCCCAGCGCTCGAGCTTTTCGCCCTTCGAGCAGTCGATCAGCTCGAAGTCTTTCCACTTGTCCGAAATAAACATAGGCGTCCCCAAAGCATACTTATCCAAATTACACAGTATGTCATAGTATTTTACCACCAAACGCTTTCTCGGTCAAGGCCGCGAAGCGTCGAAAAACGACCCGCCCGGGAACACCCGGGCGGGTCGTATAAATCTCTTTTTATTCCCCAATCTGCGCCTCTTCGGTCAGGACGGTCACTTCGTTGTTCTCGACGCTCGCGACGCCGCCGGAGACGTAGATCAGCCTCTCCCCTTCTTCGGAGCGGCATTTCAGCTTTCCCTCGCCCACGGCGCAGAGCATCGGCGCGTGGTCCGCAAGGATGCCGACAGAGCCCTCCGGCGTCGGGATGCGGATATAGTCCGCATTTTCCTCCAGCGCCGTTCCCTCCGGCGTGATGACTTTGAGATGAATACGGCCGCCCATCACGCATACTCCCCGCGCTTGGCGACGACCTCGTCGATCGTGCCGCAGAGCAGGAAGGCCTGCTCGGGCAGATCGTCCACGTCGCCGCCGAGGATGGCCTGGAAGCCTTTGATCGTGTCCTCGATACGGACGTAGCGTCCCTCCATGCCGGTGAAGTTCTCCGCCACATGGAAAGGCTGGGAGAGGAAGCGCTGGATGCGGCGGGCGCGGCCCACGACCGCGCGGTCCTCCGCGCTGAGCTCGTCCATGCCGAGCACGGCGATGATGTCCTGCAGCTGGCGGTACTTTTCCAGCACGCTCTGCACGGCGCGCGCCGTCTCATAATGCTCACGGCCGATCACGGCCGGGTCGAGGATGCGGGAGGTGGAGTCGAGCGGGTCGACCGCCGGGTAAATGCCCAGCTCCGCGATCTGGCGCGAGAGCACGGTCGTCGCGTCGAGATGGGCAAAGGCCGTGGCGGGAGCGGGGTCGGTCAGGTCGTCGGCGGGGACGTAGATCGCCTGCACCGAGGTGACCGAGCCGTTTTTCGTCGAGGTGATGCGCTCCTGCAGGGCGCCCATCTCGGTGGCCAGCGTCGGCTGATAGCCGACGGCCGAGGGCATGCGCCCGAGCAGGGCCGAGACCTCGGAGCCCGCCTGCGTGAAGCGGAAGATGTTGTCGATGAACAGCAGCACATCCTGCCCGCTGCGGTCGCGGAAATCCTCCGCGATCGTGAGTCCGGAGAGCGGGACGCGCAGTCTCGCTCCGGGCGGCTCGTTCATCTGGCCGAAGACCAGGGCAGTCTTGTTGATGACGCCGGAGGCGTTCATTTCGTTCCACAGGTCGTTGCCCTCGCGGCTGCGCTCGCCCACGCCGGCGAACACGGAATAGCCGCCGTGCTCATAGGCGATGTTGCGGATCAGCTCCATGATCAGCACGGTCTTTCCCACGCCCGCGCCGCCGAAAAGGCCGATCTTGCCGCCCTTGGCATAGGGCGCGAGCAGATCGACGACCTTGATGCCGGTCTCCAGCACCTCCGTGGAGGGGCGCACGTCCGTGAAAGCCGGGGCCTCGCGGTGGATGGGCAGACGGCGCTCGGCCTCGACCGGGCCCTTTCCGTCGATGGTCTCTCCGACGACGTTGAACATGCGGCCGAGGGTCGCCTCGCCCACGGGCATCGTGATCGACGCGCCGGTGTTCCAGGCCTCCATACCGCGGGAGATGCCGTCCGTGGAAGAGAGGGCAATGCATCTGGCCACGCCGCCGCCCGTCTGCTGGACGGTTTCCAGTACGACCTTGCGGTCAGGCAAGCGGATCTCAATGGCGTTATACAGCTCCGGCAGCTCCTCCGGAGCGAAACGGATATCGACCACAGGGCCGATCACGTTTCTGACTTCACCCTTATGCACGTTTTCCCTCCTTCGCATCCTTGAGCGCGTTGGCGCCGCCGACGATCTCGGTGATCTCCTTGGTGATCGCGCTCTGACGCGCGTGATTGAGTTCGAGCCTGAGCGTTTCGAGCAGCTGCTCGGTGTTGTCGGTGGCGGCGGTCATCGCCGTCATGCGTGCGGTGTGCTCGCCGGTCCTGGCCTCGAGCAGCAGGGAATAGACCGCGGCGTCCAGATACAGCCCGACCAGCTTGTCCAGCAGCGCCTTGCCGTCCGGCTCGAGGATATACTCCTTTTCCTCCGCCGTCTCCGGAATGTCGATCGGAAGCAGACGCTTCCTTTCCGGCTCCTGCCGCAGCGCCGAGTAATAGCGCTCGTACACGAACACGATCTCGTCGGCCTCGCCGGAGAGATAGAGCGCCTTGAGCTTTTCCGTCAGCGCCGCGGACTCTTCGGCGCTCGGCGCGTCGGAGAGCTTGTCGATCGTCTCTGTGAGGGGAAGCTTCATGGCGGCGATCAGGTCGCGGCCCCAGCGGCCCACGACCAGGACGGAGAAATCGCGCTCCTCGCGTTCGGCAAGGCCCTCCATAAACTTGAGCAGCGCCGTGTTGTACACGCCGCAGAGCCCGCGGTTGCCGACGAGCAGCACGTACAGAACGTGCTTTTTCTCCCGCGGCGCGAGAAAGGGATTTTCTTTCGCGGCGGGCTCGGCGGCCAGGCGCACGAGCATCTGCTCCGCCGCATCGGCATAAGGACGGAGGGCGTTCATGGCCTGCTGCGTGCGCTTGAGCTTTGCCGCCGAGACCATCTTCATCGAGCGGGTGATCTTGCGCGTGCTCTCCACGCTTTTGATATGCGTCCGGATGGACCGCACATTGGCCATGGCTCTCCCTCCCTTCGATCAGTAATTTTGTCCGGTTTTTACTTGAAGTTTTCCGCGTACTCCGCTACGACGGCTTTGAGCGCTTCAAGCTGGTCCTTTTCCAGCTTTTTGCCCGAGAGCACCCAGGCGTCAACCTCCGGCAGACGCGCGTGCACGAAGGGGATGAGCCCCTCTTCGAAGCGGCTGACGTCCCGCAGCTCGACGCCGTCGAAGAAGCCCGCGCCGCCCGCGTAGAGCGCGATCACCTGATCCGTCGCGCTCATGGGTGCGTACTGACCCTGCTTGAGAAGTTCGGTCATGCGGTCGCCGCGGTGCAGCGTCGCGCGCGTGGCCTTATCGAGGTCCGATCCGAACTGCGAGAAGGCGGCCAGCTCGCGGTACTGGGCAAGGTCCATGCGCAGACGGCCGGCCACCTGCTTCATCGCGCCGAGCTGGGCCGCGCCGCCGACACGCGAGACGGACAGGCCCACGTTGACGGCCGGGCGCACGCCCGAATTGAAGAGGTCTGTCTCCAGAAAGATCTGCCCGTCGGTAATGGAGATCACATTCGTCGGGATATAGGCGGCGATGTCGCCGGCCTGCGTCTCGATGATGGGCAGGGCGGTCATACTGCCGCCGCCCGCTTTTTCATTCAGCCGCGCCGCGCGCTCAAGCAGACGGGAGTGGAGATAAAACACGTCGCCGGGGTAGGCCTCGCGTCCGGGCGGGCGGTGCAGCAGCAGCGAGATCTCGCGGTAGGCCACCGCCTGCTTGGACAGGTCGTCATAGACGATCAGCACATCGCGGCCCTTATACATGAAGTACTCGCCCATCGCCGCGCCGGCGTAGGGCGCGAGGAAGAGCATCGGCGCGGGCGCGGAGGCATTGGCGCACACGACGATGGTGTGGTCCATCGCCCCGTGCTTTTCCAGCCGGTCGACCACGGAGGCCACGGTGGACTCCTTCTGGCCGATGGCGACGTAGATGCAGATCATGTCCTTGCCGCGCTGATTGATGATCGCGTCGACCGCGATGGCGGTCTTGCCGGTCTGGCGGTCGCCGATGATCAGCTCGCGCTGGCCGCGGCCGATCGGGATCAGGGCGTCGATGGCCTTGATGCCCGTCATCATCGGCACGGAGACCGGGCGGCGTTCGATCACGCCGGGGGCCGGGCTCTCGATCGGACGGGACTCGCTCGTGCGGATCTCGCCCCTGCCGTCCACAGGACGGCCGAGGGTGTCCACGACGCGGCCGAGCAGCGCCTCGCCGACGGGCACCTCCATCACGCGGCGTGTGCGCAGAACGGTGTCGCCCTCACGCAGCTCGTCGTAATTGCCCAGCAGCGCCACGCCGACGCTGCTCTCGCGCAGGTCCATGACCATGCCGCGCAGCGCGCCGGGAAAGGCCAGCATCTCGCCGGCCATGACGTCCGAGAGGCCCGTTACATTGCAGATGCCGTCGGAGAGCGAGGCGACGTGCCCGATCTGATAGATCGCCATGCCGCCCTCAACCGCCGCGAGCTTTTCGCGCAGCGCGTCACTGAGCTTGCCCTCTTCCTCACCCGAGGAGGCGAGCGTGTCCTTCGCGCGGCGCAGCTGCCCCGCGAGACTGCCGTCAAAAACGGTGTCGCCGACCTCGATCGTCACGCCGCCGATCAGCGCAGGATCAACGAGGACGTTCAGCTCCGTACGCACGGCCTTGCCGCAGGCCTTTTCGATGCCCGCAGCCACGGCGCGCTCGATCCGCAGCGCCTCGTCCTGCGCCATGCTCTCGGCAAAGCGGACGGAAATGCGCGCGGCTCCCTCGTCGAGAAACGCTTCCAGTTCGCCGGGATACGGCACGTAGTCCCGCACGAAGTCCTCAATCTGCCGGCGGCAGAGCGCGGCCCTCGCCGGGGCATAGCGCTCCTGCGCAAGCAGCGCGGCCGCAGCGGAGCTGATTTTCTCCGCCGTCTCGCCGCCGAGCTCGCGGCGCAGGTCCGCGCGCGTCAGGCGCAGCGTCTTTTCGTTCTCCGCGGCCAGGATCGCGGCCTCTTCGTCCGTCTTTTCGCGCGCGAGGCGGCTGTTCTCTTCGGCCGCGGCCTTCGCCGCGTCGAGAATCTCTTCGCAGGCGCGCTCGCCCTCGGCGATCTTTTCAGGCACGGAGTCATACAGGCGCTGTACGATCTCCGGCGACTCCTTGACGCGCGCAAGCGATTTTTTCACCGCCTCGCGGTGGTCGCGATAGCCGCGGCTCACGAGCTTCCTGCCGATGAAATACAGCGCCGCGGCCAGGATCGCAAAGTTGATCAGGCCGTAGATGATATTCCAACCGCTCATGTTCCTCTCATCTCCTTCCCGCTGTCAAATCGTCTCTGCACGGTCATTCTTCCCCGCCAAGCAGCTGCCCGGCCAGAGCGGCCGCCAGCTCCTCCGTCTCGGAGAGGAGCGCGGCGCGCTCCTTTTCTTCCTCGGCGCGCAGGCTCTCTTCCGCGGCCTCCATCGCCTGCGCTGCCTCGGTCTTCGCCTCGGCAAGCGCGCGGAGGCTGTTCTCGGCGTCCTGGCGCTGTGAGGCGGAGAGGAGCGCGGAGGCTTCCTCGCGGCGGCGGGCCTTGTCGTCCTCGATCTGCTTTTCAGTCTCTTCCGCGGCGGCGCGAGCGGCGGCTTCCTGTTTCAGGGCCTCATCCAGCCGCGCCTGACGCGCGTCGAGAAAACGGACGACAGGTGTGTAGAGAAATCGCTTGAGCAGAAAATACAGCAGGAAGAAGTTGACGATGGTCCAGATCAGTTCCGAAATGTTGATACTCAGCATCGCTCAAACTTCCTCCGAAAAAGGATTGTGCGCAAATGTGTGTTTTGCGGATGCTCTTTCAGGCAAACAACGATCCATGCGCTGAGAGCATATGGATCGGCGTTTACCTCATATTTTGCCGATGAGCATGAAGGCGACGAGCATGCCGTAGATCGTCAGCGCTTCCATCAGCGCGAGCGAAATGACGAGCGCGCCGCGGATGCCGCCGGCGGCCTCGGGCTGACGGGCGATGGCGTCCATGGCCTTGGAGGCCGTGATGCCCTGAGCGGTGGCCGTGGCCACGGCGGTAACGGCCAGCGCGAGCGCGGCCGCGATTGCGATAGTTCCGGATGCCATAATAAATTCCTCCTATAGTTGTTTTTTTATTCTTCTTCAATCGCTTCCGATACGTAGATCGAAAGCAGCATCGTGAACACCAGGGCCTGCAGCAGACAGAACAGCAGGCTCAGGACGTTCATGATCAGCGGCACGCCGATCGGGAAGATCTCGTAGAGGTTTTCCGTCACGGTCTCCTCGCCGTACATGTTGCCGTAGAGTCGCAGCGCCAGCGAGGCGGGCCGGATGAGCTGCTCGATCAGATTCAGCGGCAGCATCAGCACGCACAGGTACAGCGGCTGGACAAAACTGAGCGCGTAGTGCTTGAGGCCCCGCTCGCGCACGCCGATGACGTGCGTCGTGAAGAAGGCCACGATACCGAGCCCCGCCGTGACGGAAAGACTGGCCGTCGGAAGCGCGAAGCCTTTCAGGTGTCCCGCACCGGGAAGCAGGCCCGAGTAGTTGCAGACGATGATATAGATGAAAAAAGTGGCGAAGACGGGGAAATACTTCCTCGCGTGCTCTTTTCCGAGCAGCCCCTCGTAATAGTCCCGCAGCTTTTCGATCGCGATCTCCGCCGCGCTCTGGAGCGGGCCGGGCACCTCCTTGAGGCGGCGCGTAGCCAGCCAGGACAGCAGCGTGAGCACCGCGATAATGGCCCACATGGTCGTGACGGCGCTCGTCACCTCCAGCGGGCCGATCCTGAAGAGGACGTTGGACGCGTGCTCCATTCGATCACCTCCCGGAATAGGATAAACGGCTCTCCGCTCCGTGCGGAAAACCAGGCTGTTTCCTTACTTTATTAAAACATATTTTGCCCCGTATAGCAAGGAAGAAAAAACAGAGGCCGCAAAAACGGGAACTTCCGAAAAAGTTCCCGTTTTTGCCTGGATTAAATGTGAAGGGGGACTCCCCGTCCCCCTTCACGGATCCCCCTTGCTTGTCGTAACGTCGCCGCAAGGCTTTGTCTGCAGTCTGAGAGGCCGCATTTCTGCGGCCTCCGAATAAGTATAAGTCAATGAGTCAGGACATGAGTCCGGACGATTACGCTCTTGCGATGCGGACCACGCACTCGACCTTTTTGCCGAAAAGCTCGGCGTACATCTTCAAGGGCGTTTCTGAGTATTTCAGGCACTCGAAGCTGACCTTGTTCCCGTCATCCGGGTCGACCGTAAGCGTGAAGTATTCCTCGTCTTTGTCGTCGCTGCTCCATTTGACCTTATCGGTGATGGTCAGCGGGGAGACATAGGCGTTGAAGGTCAGGACCTGGCCGGGGTAAGTGGTGAAATCCGTGCACTCATTTTCGCCGAAGCGGATCTGCAGCACCTCGACGGTGGGGGGCGGCGTGGGCGTGGGCGTGGGAACCGGCTCGACAGAAGGCTGCTCCGGCGTAACCGTCGGCGCCGTGGCGGCCGGCTTGTTGGGCTTGACGGACACGTCCGTTGCGTTCAGGCTGGTCGACACCATCACGATGACCGCAAGGATCACGGCGACGACCAGAATCAACCCGAAGATCATCTGCCATCTGGTGTTGCTGGCGGCGCGCTCGTAAGACGCCGTTCCGCCGACGGTGCCGGGCGTGGCGCTCGGCGTGCGGCTGCTCTGCGTGACGCGGCGCGTGCCGCAGTTCGGGCAGCGGCTGCGCAGGGACGAAAAACGCTCTCCGCAGCGGCGGCATTTGACTTCAGGAATCAGGCTCATGGAATGTACTCCCCTTCTATCTAAAAAAACTATATATATACTTCAAGTTACGCTAATAATACAACGTATAGTGGCGTTCGTCAAGAGCTTCTGTGCAATTTGGATGCAAAAAATGTCATTTTGGTTAAAGAATTTTTTGTCTATTCCGCTGTCCCGCTCCTGGGCTTTCCGCGTCCTCCGCGGCGGCGGGGACGGTTGGGCCGGGAAGCATGCTTTTGCTTTTGTTCCGCACTGTTCGCGCCGCCGTTTTCCCCCTTGGGAACGACCTTGACGGGCTTGACGGTCGCCTTCTTTGCGCTGTCTCCGTGGGCGGATTTTTTTGCACCGTCGGCAGGCGCGGGGGAGGCGGCTTTTTCCGGGCTCTTTCCGCTCTTCTTCGCGCCGCCCTTTCTGCGGCGGCCGCGGCGGCTTTTCCCCTCGCTGCCGGGCTCCGCGCTCTGCCGCGGCTCTTCCTTGATCTCCGGCACGACCAGGGTCGGCGTCTCCCAGCTCTGGTCCTCCGGGAGTTCTTCTTCCTCGGGCTCCTCCGGGACATAGTGCAGGACGTGGGGCGGCGTCTCGCCGTCCTTCGGCCGTCCGCCGGGCACGGCGCAGAGCTCGTTGGCTTTGTAGAGGTGCAGGCTGTCGTCCGTATCGGAGTCGAGCTTCACCTTGACGGTCTGGCGCAGGAGGTTGACCTGTACCGCCGTGCCGTAGCCGTCGATGGTCTCGACAAAGGCGCCCTGCTTGGGGACCTTTTTGACCAGATCCTCGTAGGCCGACTGCTCGTAGCGCAGGCAGCACATCAGACGCCCGCAGGCGCCGGAGATCTTCGCGGGGTTGAGCGAGAGCGACTGCACCTTGGCCATTTTTGTGGAGACGGGGCGGAAATCCTCCAGAAATTCGCGGCAACAGTAGGGCCGCCCACAAATGCCGATGCCGCCGAGCATCTTCGTCTCGTCGCGCACGCCGATTTGCCGCAGCTCGATGCGGTTGCGGAAGATGCCCGCGAGATCGCGCACCAGCTCGCGGAAGTCCACGCGGCCGTTGGAGGTAAAGAAAAAGGTGGTCTT
>JAFSJZ010000026.1 GCA_017449185.1 Oscillospiraceae bacterium | reverse complement strand
TAACGGTGAGGGTCCACCTGTTCCCATTCCGAACACAGAAGTTAAGCTCACCAGTGCCGAAAATACTTGTCTGGCGACGGACCGGGAAGATAGGTCAATGCCAACACAAAAAGAGTCATCCGAAAGGATGGCTCTTTTTGCGTTGGCATTTCCTTTATTGAACACGAGGGGGCCCTTCGCTCCCCTCGAGCTCCCCCGCTGCTCTATGGACGGAGAAGGCTCCCTTGTGTAAAGCGGACTGTCAGCCGTCAGAAGAGTCATCCGAAAGGATGGCTCTTTTTGCATACCTTTTCCCCTTGTAGGGAAGGCAATCAGCCGCCGCTGTTTTGGGCCGGGCCGACGGATAAACATTGACTAAAGGCTTTCGGATGGGGTATAGTAAAACCGTTGAAAGATCATTTTTACGGGAGGTATCATCATGGCGAACAAATACGCGGGCACCAAGACCGAGAAGAACCTGTGGGAGGCCTTTGCGGGCGAGTCCCAGGCGCGGAACAAATACACCTACTTCGCCTCGACGGCGAAGAAGGAGGGCTACGAGCAGATCTCCGCGCTGTTCCTGAAGACCGCCGAGAACGAAAAAGAGCACGCGAAGCTCTGGTTCAAGGAGCTGGGCGAGCTGGGCGACACCGCCGCGAACCTGCTGCACGCCGCCGAGGGCGAGAACTTCGAGTGGACCGACATGTACGAGCGCATGGCCAAAGACGCCGAGGAGGAGGGTTTCCCCGAGCTGGCCGCCAAGTTCCGCGGCGTGGCCGCGATCGAAAAGGCGCACGAGGAGCGCTACCGCGCGCTGCTGAGCAACGTCGAGACGAAGGCCGTCTTTGAAAAGAGCAGCGTCAAGGTCTGGGAGTGCCGCAACTGCGGCCACCTCGTGGTCGGCACGGCCGCCCCGGAGGTCTGCCCGGTGTGCAATCACCCGCAGAGCTACTTCGAGGTCAGAGAAGAGAATTACTGATACACGCAAAGAAAAGGAGCCGGACAGGCCAATGCCTGTCCGGCTCCTTTTTTGCGATCGGCGGGCTTATTTCCTGCGCGCACGGCTTGCATACGAGAGCATCCAGATCACGATCACGATGAGAGCGATGATGACCATGACGCCGAGGATCGTATTCAGCGCGCCCTTGACGATCTTGACGACCAGCACGATCGCGCCGATGACGAGCGCGAGCGCGACGGCGAAAAACAAAAGCTTTCCGAGACCTTTCATCTTTTCCTTCTCCTTACTCCGGTATTCCCAGTTTTTTCAGCACTTCCAGAAAATAGTCCGGCAGCGGGGCCTCCAGCTCGACGGTCTCGCCGCTCGACGGGTGGACGAAGCGCAGGCGCCTCGCATGCAGGCACTGGCCCTCGAGTCCCTTGTCGGGCGAGGGAGCGCCGTAGGTATAGTCGCCCAACAGCGGGTGGCCGATAGACGCCATATGGACGCGGATCTGGTGCGTTCGCCCGGTCTCGAGCCGACAGCGGACGTGCGTGTAGCCCGGATAGCGCGCGACGACCTCCCAGTGCGTGACGGCGCTTCGCGACGCCTTTTGCGTGACGGCCATGCGTTTGCGGTCGCTCGGGTGACGGCCGATCGGCGCGTCGACGGTGCCGTAGTCCTCGCGCAGGCGGCCGCGGACGATCGCCTCGTATTCGCGGCAGAGGCTGTGGTCGGACAGCTGCGCGGAGAGAGCCAGATGCGCGGCGTCGTTCTTCGCGGCGATGATCAGTCCCGAGCTGTCCTTGTCGATGCGGTGGACGATACCGGGGCGTTTTTCTCCGCCGATGCCGGAGAGGCTGTCTCCGCAGTGAAAGAGCAGCGCGTTGACGAGCGTGCCGTCCGGATGCCCCGGGGCGGGATGCACGACCAGGCCGCGCGGCTTGTTCACAACGATGACGTCGGCGTCCTCAAACACGACGTCGAGAGGGATGTCCTGTCCCACGAGAGGGATCTCCGCCGGCTCCGGGAGCGTGACGGTGAAGCTGTCCCCCGCGGCGCAGACGTAATTCTTCCGCACCGCCTTTTCATCCAGCAGCACGGCGCCGCCCTCCAGCAGGCGCTGCACGGCGCTGCGGGAGAAACCGTCCAGAGACCGAGCGAGGAGAGCGTCGACTCGCTCGCCGCTCTCCTCTGCCGTGATAAGGACAACATTGTCGTCCATGAATCTTATCTGAATTCCGCGAGAATGTCCTCGAGCGAGAACTCCTCTTCCTCGGCCTTCCCGGGCGCGGGGGCGGGCGCAGGGGCCTCCTGCACGGGAGCGGGCTCGGCGACGGGCGTCTCGACAACGGGCGTCTCAACAACAGGCGTTTCGACAACGGGTGCGGCCGGCTTGCCTGCGGCCTTGTCCCACTCGGCGAAGGGATCGGCGGGATCCACGACGGGCGCCTGTTCCTGCGGCTCGGCGCTCCACTGCTGCTCGCGGGCGGCGCGCTCGGCCTTGAAGCGGGCGTACTTCTCGTCCAGCTCGGCCTGACGGTCGCGGCGGGAGGTTCTGGCCTTCTTCGGGGCAGCGGCCTTCTCGGCCTGCTCGCGGCGCTCGCGGCGGGAGAGGGGCCTGTCCTCGTCTTCCTCTTCCTCGTCGTCCTCGTCCTCTTCCTCGTCGCGGCTCGGCTTGCGGGACTGCTTCTCGGGGCGGTGGCCGTTGCGGGCGGCGCGGTCATAACGGGAGGGACGGCGCGCAGGCGGGAGATCGTCTTCCTCCTCGTCGTCTTCTTCCTCGTCGTCCTCATCCTTGCGGGATCTGAGTCTGGAGAAGAGACCGTGAGGCTTTTCTTCCTCGTCTTCGTCTTCCTCGTCGTCTTCTTCCTCCTCGTCCCTGCGGGCCTTGGAGCCGAAGAGCGTGCCGAGGTTGCGGGCGGGCTTTTCCTCGTCTTCGTCTTCTTCCTCTTCTTCGTCGAGCTCGTCATCCTCGAGCTCTTCGTCCTCCTCGTCCTCGTCCTCGTCTTCGTAATCGTCATCGCGCCGGCCGCCGAAGAGGACGAACAGCACAAACACAAGGCAG
This sequence comes from Oscillospiraceae bacterium, assembly GCA_017449185.1. Classification (GTDB taxonomy): domain Bacteria; phylum Bacillota; class Clostridia; order Oscillospirales; family Oscillospiraceae; genus Limivicinus. The sequence goes on along the minus strand of JAFSJZ010000026.1, from coordinate 31,020 downwards.
AACACGGTGATGAAGGCGTCCGCGACGTTGAAGATCGGCAGCTTGTCCATGAAGGTGGGCATGAACATATCCTGCACGTAGCCGCTCAGCAGCCGGTCGATGCAGTTGGAGACGCCGCCCGCCATGATGAACAGCAGGCTCCAGCGGCCGATGGGCGCTTTGACCAGCTTTGTCGCGAGCGCGATGATCACGAAGATCGTGAACACGGCGCAGAGGATGATGAACAGCATCCCGGCGTTCTTTCCGCTCAAAAAGCCGAGGGCGGCGCCGTCGTTGTGGATGTTCACCAGCTTGAGCAGACCCGGGATCAGCTCGCGCGAGCCGGTGTTGAGCGCGATGTGTCCGGAGACCCAGAACTTTGTCCACTGGTCGAGGATGATGACCAGCAGCGCAACAATGGCATACAGCATAATACGCTCCTATCTGCCGCGAGAGCGGCAATGGATTTCTCGCCGCGCCTGATCTCTTTCGACGGGCGGCGATTCCTGCGGGGAAGGGGGAAGAGAGAAAAGCTTACGACAGTTTGGCTACGACCGCGGCGCAGCGCGGGCAGAGACCGGTCTCCGCCTCGGAGTGCTCGGAGTGCTTCCAGCAGCGAGGACACTTTTGCCCCGGCGCCTCAACGACCGAGACGGTCAGCCCGTTCTCGCCGCCGACCACCGCGCCGGCAGAGGGTTCGTCGTCGGAAAGGAGGCACTTGGAGACGATGAAGAGCTCGGAGAGATCCATATCGGAGATCTTTTCAAGCTTTTCGCGGCCTTCGGGGCCCTCGGCCCGGAGAATAACGGCAGCCTCGAGCGGCTTGCCGATGCGCTTGTCGGCGCGGGCGGTCTCGAGCACGCCGTTGACGTCGTTGCGCACGGAAATCAGCGCGGACCACTTTTCGAGCTCGTCCTCGGAGAGGGCGTACTCGACGAAGGGCTTGTTCATCTCGTTGAGCAGCACGTTGCGCGCGTCGTCCTCCCGGCGGTGCGGCATGGCCTGCCAGATCTCGTCGCAGGTGAAGGCGAGGATCGGCGCGAACATGCGCGTCATGCTGTCGAGGATCAGGAACAGCGCAGTCTGCGCGCTGCGGCGCTTGAGACCGTCGCGCTCCTCACAGTAGAGACGGTCCTTGATGATGTCAAGGTAAAAGCTCGAGAGGTCGAGAACGCAGAAGTCGTTGATCGCGTGGGAGATCACGTGGAATTCGTAATCCTTGTAGGCCGCCTCGACCTTTTCAATCAGCGCGTTGAGACGCGTGACGGCCCAGCGGTCAAGCTCGAGCATCTCCGAGGCCGGCACGAGATCGTCGGCGTCAAAGCCGTCGAGGTTGCCCAGGCAGTAACGCGCGGTGTTGCGGAACTTCAGATAGTTCTGCCCCAGCTGGCGGAAGATCTCCTTCGAGCAGCGCACGTCGACGTGATAGTCGGCGGATCCCGCCCAGAGGCGGATCATGTCCGCGCCGAACTCCTGAATGATCTCCGCCGGATCGACGCCGTTGCCGAGCGACTTGTGCATCGCACGGCCCTCGCCGTCGACGGTCCAGCCGTGGGTGAGGCATTCCTTGTACGGAGCGCCCTTGCCGAGCGCGCCGACAGCCACCAGCAGGGAGGACTGGAACCAGCCGCGGTACTGGTCGCCGCCCTCGATATACATATCGGAGGGCCAGAAGCCCTGATCCCGCTGCATGGCGGCGAAGTGGGTCGAGCCGGAATCAAACCAGCCGTCGAGCGTATCGGTCTCTTTGGTGAAGCGCCTGCCGCCGCAGTGCGGGCAGACGAAGCCTTCTGGCAGGATCTCGTCGGCTTCACGGTCGAACCAGGCGTTGCTGCCTTCTTTTTCAAACAGGGAGGCGACGGCCTCGATGCTCTCGTCGGTGCAGACGGGCTTATGGCAGTCCTCGCAGTAGAACACGGGGATCGGCAGGCCCCAGCGGCGCTGACGGGAGATGCACCAGTCGGCGCGCTCGCGGATCATGGCGCCCATGCGCTCCTTGCCCCAGGCGGGGAGCCAGCGCACGTCCTCGCAGGCCTTGACGGCCTCCTCCTTGAAGGAGTCGACCGAGCAGAACCACTGCGGCGTGGCGCGGAAGATAACAGGCTTCTTGCAGCGCCAGCAGTGCGGATAGCTGTGGATGATCTCCTCGCTTGCGAAGAGCACGCCGCTCTGCCGCATATCGGAGACGATGATGGGGTTGGATTCATCGGTGCCGAGGCCGGCGTACTTGCCGGCGTATGCGGTATGGCGGCCCTGATCGTCCACGGGCACGACCATCTCGATGCCGTATTTCTGGCAGCTCTGATAGTCTTCGAGACCGAAGCCGGGCGCGGTGTGAACGAGACCGGTGCCGGAATCCATCGTGACATAGTCGGCCAGCAGCACGTAAGAGGTCTTGTCCAGGAAGGGGTGACGCGCGAGCATATGCTCGAAGAAGCTGCCCTCATGGAGCTCGACGATCTCCCAGCTCTCGACGCCGCCGGCCTTCATGGCCGAATCGATCAGCGCCTCGGCCACGACCAGCATCTCGCCGGAGGGGAGCCGGACGATGGCGTAACTGTCGCCGGGGGAGAGAGCGATGGCAAGGTTGCCCGGCAGCGTCCAGGGCGTGGTCGTCCAGATCAGGAAGAAGAGCTTCGAATGATCCAGATGGCTCAGCTTGCCCTTGTCGTCGGCCAGGGGGAACTTGACGTAGACGGTAGTGACCGGATCGTCCTGATACTCGATCTCGGCCTCTGCCAGCGCGGTCTCGTCGTGGGCGCACCAATAGACGGGCTTGAAGCCCTTGTAGATGTGGCCGTTGCGGTACATGCGCCCGAAGATGCGGATCTCGTCGGCTTCGAAGCCCTTGTCCATCGTCAGATAAGGGTGCTCCCAGTCGCCGACGACGCCGAGACGGCGGAAGCCCTCGGCCTGGATGCCGACGTATTTGAGCGCGTAATCCCGGCAGGCGCTGCGGAAATCCGCCACGCTCATGGCCTTGTGGTTGAGCTTCTGCTCCTTGATGATGGCGCTCTCGATGGGCATGCCGTGGTTGTCCCAGCCGGGGATGTAGGGCGTCCAGTAGCCGCGCATCGCGTAGGAGCGGGTGATGAAGTCCTTGAGGGCCTTGTTCAGGGCATGGCCCATATGGATGCTGCCGTTGGAGAAGGGAGGACCGTCGTGAAGGTTGAAGCGCGGCTTGCCCGCGTTCTTTTTCAACAGCTCCTCGTACAGATGCTCGTCGTCCCAGCGTTTGAGCATTTCCGGCTCACGCTTGGGAAGACCGGCGCGCATCGGGAAATCTGTCCTCGGCAGATTGAGGGTGGAATTATAGTCCTGTGCCATCGGTGTAACTCCTGATTAGTAAGATAGGGCAAGGCGCGCGCAGAAGCGCGCGCCCTAAAAAATCGCGTCGTTAAAAAGGGATCAGAGGCTGAAGGGCTGCGTGCTGTCGAAGCGGCTTCCCGAGGCGGGCTTGCTCATATCCGGCGTGATGTCGATGTCGACGCGCTCCTCGGGCTGGATGTTGGAGACGCTGCGCTCGATGCTGCGGACCGCGTCCTCGATCGAGGAGGGAGCGGGGGCGGGAGCCGGCGCGGCAGCCTGTGCGGCCTCGGCGGCGGCAGCCTCGGCGGCGGCCTTCTCCTCGGGGATGAAGCCGTTGCCGATATCCTCGAGATTCTGCAGCTCCTTGCGGCAGACCTCGCGCATGGAATCGAGGAACTTCAGGGTGGCGGACTTGGCGGCGGCGAGACGGTTCTCCTCCGCGTCGGCCTGCTCGGCGATGCCGCCGATCTTGGCGTTCACCTGGCGGTCGGCCTCGGCGATCATGGCGCGGGCGCGCTCACGCGCCTCGGACTCGATCTGGACGGCGAGCTTCTGCGCGCTGAGGACGGCCATGTTGAGCGCTTCCTCGTTGGCGCGGTACTCTTCGATCTTGTCGACGAGGATCTTCATCTTGCTCTTGAGAACGGCGTTTTCCTTCGCGGCCGCGGTCACGTCGTCGGCAAGCTCTTCCAGAAAATCGTCGACGGAAGCCATGTCGTAGCCGCCGAATTTGGCCTTCTCAAACGTCTTTTCGCGAATGTCCTGTGCGGTAATCATACCAGTATCCACCTTTCAGTCTTTTTCTGTTTTTAACGGGGTGCGGGGCCGTTCAGAAACGGTCTCCGCCGTTTTCCAGCGCCTCGCCCTGCGCGCCGAGCACGTCGACGTTCCGGGGCGTGACGAAATAGGTCTTCGCAGAGATGGGGGTGATCTTCCCCTCGAGGGCGAAGGCGATGCCCGACATGAAATCAAGCAGCCTGCGCGCGTTCTCGGTGGGCAGCCCCTCGAGCGTCATTACCACGCTGCGGTTGCGCAGCATGTGGCCGACCAGCTCGCCCGCCTCATCGAAGGATTTGGGATTGAAGAGGATCACCTGTGTGTCGCTGCCGCCGAAATTGACGGTGCGCTCGCGCAGGGGCGTCCGCGGCTTCGACTGGGCGCGGCGCGCGCCGAAGGAGGAGAAAAGGCCGCCGCCCTCGGACGGGCGGGAGGACTTGGTCTCGGCCGGCTCGGCGGCGGAGACGCTCTCTTCGCCGAAAGCGCTTTCAAACTGCATCTGCGCAGCGCTCACCGCGGCGGCGGAAGATTGCTCGCTCTCTTTCGAGTCCTCAAAGAAATCATCGTCGTCGTCATAGGGCTGTGTCAGTTTTTTCAGCTCGTCCAAGAAACCCATGGATGCGTCCTCCGGAGAAATGCTCTTAATGGTTTTCGGGATAAACGCGCGCGCCGAAAATAGCCGTGCCGACGCGAACCATGTTCGCGCCGCACTCGATCGCGGTCTCGTAATCGCCGCTCATCCCCATGGACATAAAATCCATACGTACATTATCGTATTTTTTCTCGCAATTGTCAACAAAAAGCTGCTTCATTCTCACAAAATATTGACGATTTTCCTCCCCTGATGGGCCGCATATAGGGGGTATCGCCATCAGACCGCGTACACGGAGGTTTTTCAGTTCTCCGGCGTCCGCGAGCGCGGCGGGCAGCTCCTCCGGCGCAAAACCGGATTTCGACGCCTCCGCGGCGATGTTGATCTCCAGCAGCAGGTCCTGCACGAGGCCTTTTTTCGCGGCCTCGCGGTCGATCTGCCGCAGCAGCTCGATCGAGTCGACGCCGTGGATCAGCGAGCAGAGGCCGACCACGTGTTTCACCTTGTTTTTCTGCAGGTGGCCGATAAAATGCAAAGGCGCGCCCTCGTACGCGCCGAGGGCGGCCTTTTCCAGCATTTCCTGCACGCGGTTCTCGCCGCAGGCGTCCACGCCCGCGGCGATCGCCTCGCGCACGCGCTCCGCGCCGTTCGTTTTGGACGCGGCGACGAGCAGGATCTCCCCGGGATCCCGCCCCGCGCGCGCCGCCGCCGCGGCGATGTTGTTTTTTACGACAGCAACATTTTCTGCGATCGTCATGGTTTTTCTCTCTTTCTGGTTTCTGGTATCCAGTGTCCGGTTTCCGGGAGACGGAAAAACGTCCGTTATGCTTTCCGGAAGCTGGAATCTAGACACTCTCATCGAGCGGCACGGGCCGCACGGGCACCACCGTGGAAATGGCGTGCTTGTAGATCAGCTGCTGCTTGCCGTCGGAATCGAGGATCACGGTGAAGCCGTCGAAGCCGCGGATGACGCCCCGCAGCTGAAAGCCGTTCATCAGAAACATCGTCACGGCAAGCCGGTCCTTCCGGGCCTGGTTGAGAAACATGTCCTGGAGATTTTGTGTTTTCTGCATATGTTGTCTTAAACTCCTTTTCTCGCGGGGCGTCCAGGTAAACGCTGATCAATACGCCTGCGGCATCTTCCGGCAAATTTGTGCCCTGATTTTGTCACTTTTTCTTGCAATACACAAAGTATTCCTGCAAAAAACTGCCTTCATCAGAACCCAAATTTGCTCGGAATCTGCTCTTGCCGTATCAATCGTCGTTTACCTGAGGCCCCGGCATAATGTCTCGCCGCGGGCGAAACGCCCGGGTACGGGACATTATGATAAACCGCGCGAGGCAAGGAATTCTGTCGAAACGCGGAGGGCTTTTTCAAAATCCGGCGCGCCGTCCCACAGGATGTTCAGCGCCCCCTCCGTCCGGGAAAACCAGGTGAGCTGCCGCTTGGCGTAGCGGCGGCTGTTTTGTTTGATCGCGTCGATCGCCTCCGGCCGGGAGGTCTCGCCGCGCAGGGCGGCGGCCGCCTCCTTGTAACCGATGGCCTGCATGGCCGTACACGCGGGGCTCACCCCCTCGCCGAGCAGGGAGGCGACCTCGTCGAAGAGACCGTTTTTGACCATCGCGTCCACCCGCGCGTCGATGCGCGCGTAGAGATCGGCGCGCTCGCGGTAATTCAGATGGATGCGCGCGCTCTCGTAGCGCGGCGGCAGGGCCTGCGTGCGGCGGTCGTGCGCGCTGATCGTTTCGCCCGTGAGGCGGTAGATCTCGATGGCGCGCACGATGCGGCGGCGGTCGCCGGGATGCAGCTTCGCCGCCCGCTCCGGGTCAAAGGAGGCGAGCTCCCGCAGGAGCGCCTCGCCGCCCTCGGCGTCGTAGCGCGCGCAGAGCTCTTCGCGCACCTTTCCGTCGCCCTCTTCGCGCCCCGCGAAATCGCGCCCGGAGAGCAGCGAGTCGATATACAGCCCCGTCCCGCCGACGAGGATCGGCAGCTTGCCGCGCCGCAGGATATCCTCGCAGCAGCGCGAGGCCTCTTCCACGTAGCGGGAGACGGAGTAGTTCTCCCACGGCTCGGCCACGTCGAGCATGTGGTGTCTTACCGCGGCGCGCTCCTGCGGCGTGGCCTTGGCGGTGCCGACGTCCATGCGGCGGTAGATCTGCATCGAGTCGGCCGAGACGATCTCACCGCCGTATCGCTGCGCGAGCAGGATGCCCAGGGCGGTCTTTCCCGTCGCGGTCGGCCCCGCCACGACGACGATCTGCGGCGAGCTCATACGATGCGCTTGAAGAGCCTGTCGAGCTCTTTCTTCGTCAGAGCCGCGGAGACCGGCCGCCCGTGCGGGCAGTACTTCACCGCGCCGGAGAGCACGGCCTCGACCAGCCTCTCCAGCTCCTCGGGGGAGTTGTCCCAGCCGGCCTTGATCGCAGCCTTGCAGGCCACGGTGTGAAGGATCTCGTCGCGCGCCTCCTCCGGCCTCGGGGCGAGGCCGCGGCGCAGCTTTTCGCAGATCTCCTCGATCGCGGGCGCGACGTCCGCGGCGTCCACATCGGCGGGCAGCGCGCGCACGACGAATTCGGATACGCCGAAGGGCTCGATCTCAAAGCCGAGAGAGGCAAAGAGGGAGGCGTTCTGCTCGATGAGCTCCGCGTCCGCGCCCGAGGGACGCAGCGTGACCGGGGCGAGCAGGCTCTGAGCCATGATCTCACGATCCTGCGCTTTCAGCCTGTCGAAGATGATACGCTCGTGCGCGGCGTGCTTGTCGATCAAAAGCAGCTCCTCGCCCTGCTCGACAAGGATATAGGTCTTCATGGCCTCCCCCAAGATTTTGTGGTCGGGGAGGCGAGGTTTTTCCACATTTTGAACAGCTTTTTCCACAATCCGACTGCCCGCAGGGCCGGAATCGCCTGTCGGGGCAAGGGTTTTCGGCGCGGAAGGCGTCGAAGGAGCGCCGCGGAGGTCCAGCTTCTCCTGCCACTGCATGTCGGGGGCGCGCAGCCCCGTCGGCTTCCAGGAGCCGGAGGCGGCCTTCGCCCCGGCGGGGGCGGGGGATTTCGGCGCGGGAGCGGCCGCATAGCCGCCCGCGCGGAAATCGGCGGCGCTCATGGACTGATAGAAGCCCTCCTTCGGCTTTACGGAGGCGGGCAGCTCCCCGGAGGGGGCCTTCGTGCGCTCCTCTCCCGCGAGGGCGGAGAGCACGGCGTAGTACACCGCGTCGAAGACGGCGCGCTCGTCGGAGAATTTCACCTCCGTCTTGGCGGGGTGGACGTTCACGTCCACGCTGCCGCAGGAGAGTGTGAGATAGAGCGCGCAGCTCGGGTAGCGCCCGGTCAGCAGGCTGTTTTTGTAGGCCTGCTCCAGCGCCGCCTGCAGCAGCTGCGAGCGGATCGCGCGGCCGTTGCAGAAAAAGAACTGCAGCGCGCGGCTGCCCCGCCCCGCGCTGGGCGAGGACACATAACCCGAGACGCTGATCCCGGCGTTTTCGCCCGTGCATTTGAGCATGTCCGCGGCGACCGCGCGGCCGAGCAGCGCGTAAAGGCAGGAGTCCTGCCGCCCGTCGCCGGGGGAGAAGAACTGCTCCTCGCCGTCGCGGATAAAGCGGAAGCTGATTTCCGGATGCGCGAGAGCGCAGCGCAGCGCCGCGGCCTGACAGGCCGTGGTCTCGGCGCGGTCGGATTTGAGAAACTTCTGCCGCGCGGGCGTATTGTAAAACAGCTCCCGGACCTCCATCACCGTGCCGTCGGGGCAGCCGCAGGGCTGCATGGCGGTGATCTCGCCCGCCTCGAGCGTGACGAGCGTGCCGCTCTCGGCGCCTTTTTGCCGCGTAGTCAGGCGGATCTTCGACACGGCGGAGATCGCCGCGAGCGCCTCGCCGCGGAAGCCCATCGTGCCGATGGCCTCGAGATCGCGCTCGTCGCGCAGCTTCGAGGTGGCGTGGCGCAGAAAGGCGATGCCCGCGTCCTCGGCGGACATGCCGCAGCCGTCGTCGCGCACGCGGATGAGCGCGGCGCCGCCGCCGCGCACCTCAACGGTGACGTTCTTCGCCCCGGCGTCGATCGCGTTCTCGACGAGCTCCTTGACGACGGAGGCGGGACGCTCCACCACCTCGCCGGCGGCGATCAGGTCCGCCACGTGCGGGGAGAGGATATTGATAACGCTCATAGTCATTGCTCCCGTGTATGGTTTACTGCCCGTATTATACATGAATTCTGTTGAAATATCCACCTCTTTTGTGATATTATAAAGTGTAAAACTATGTGCCTGTGAGGGGTAAAATGGCCTACACGAGACAAACGATCGCACCGGAAGAGATCGCCCGCCAGGAGGAGATCTGCGCGCGCATCGCCGCGCGTCTGTGCGCCGACGGCGCGAGGCCGCTGGCGATGGTGGACACCTACGGCTGCCAGCAGAACGAAGCCGACAGCGAGAAGCTCCGCGGCTACCTTGCCGAGATGGGCTGCGGCTTCACTTCCGACGAGTTCGCCGCAGACATCATCGTCGTGAACACCTGCGCCGTACGCGAGCACGCGGAGATGCGCGTGCTCGGCAACGTCGGGGCGCTCAACCACACCAAGAAGGCCAAGCCCTCGCAGATCATCGCGCTCTGCGGCTGCATGGTCCAGCAGGAGCACATGGCCGAAAAGATCAAAAAGTCCTATCCGATCGTCGACCTCGTCTTCGGCCCGCACGAGCTCTGGCGCTTCCCCGAGCTGCTCGAGACCGTGATGACGCGCCACAAGCGTGTCTTCGCCGCCGACAAGAACGACGGCGCGGTGGCCGAGGGCATCCCCCTGCGGCGCGACGGCGCGGTCAAGGCCTGGCTGTCGATCATGTACGGCTGCAACAACTTCTGCACCTACTGCGTCGTGCCCTACGTGCGCGGGCGCGAGCGCTCACGCCTGCCGGAGGACGTCGCGGCCGAGGCAAAAGAGCTCGTCGCGGCCGGGTATAAGGACATCACGCTGCTCGGGCAGAATGTGAACTCTTACGGCAAGGACCTTGAGGGCGGCGTCGATTTCGCGGATCTCATCCGCATGATCAACGACATCCCGGGCGATTTTCTGATCCGCTTCATGACCAGCCATCCCCGCGACGCGACGGAAAAGCTCTTCCGTACGATGGCGGAGTGCGAAAAGTGCGCGAAGCACATCCACCTGCCGGTGCAGTCCGGCAGCGACCGGATCTTAAAGCTGATGAACCGGCACTACGACCGCGCGAAATATCTCGCGGAGATCGAAACGGCGCGGAATCTGATGCCCGATCTGGTCATCACGACGGATATCATCGTCGGCTTCCCCGGCGAGACGGAGGAGGACTTCGAAGAGACGCTCTCGCTGTGCGAGGAAGTGCGCTACGACGCGATGTTCACCTTCATCTACTCCCCGCGCGTCGGCACGCCCGCCGCGAAGATGGACGACCCCTTCACGCGCGCGGACAAGCAGAAGCGCTTCGACCGCCTCACGGAGCTTTCAAACCGCATCTCGGGCGAGAAGCACGCGGCCTATGAGGGCAAACGGATGCGCGTGCTCGTCGACGGCGAGACGGGAAAGGCGGAATACAATCTCTCGGCCCGCACCAACGGCGGCCGGCTCGTACACCTCAGGGGCGATCCGGCGCTGATCGGACAGTTTATCGAGGTGACGATCACGGCGAGCAACACCTGGGCCTTGTACGGCAAGATCGTATAGTTTTTAGTTTTTAGATTTTAGAGGACGGAGATCAAGAGCATGGCCGAACTTACGCCGATGAAACGGCAGTACAACGAGATCAAGGAGCAGCACAGGGACTGTCTGCTCTTCTTCCGGCTCGGCGATTTTTACGAGATGTTCGACGAGGACGCCAAGCTCGCCTCCCGCGAGCTTGACCTCACGCTGACGACGCGCGACCGCAATATCGAAGATCCCGAGGAGCGCACGCCCATGTGCGGCGTGCCCTACCACAGCGCCGAGGCCTATATCGCCCGCCTGATCGCGCGCGGCTACAAGGTGGCCATCTGCGAGCAGACCGAAGATCCGGCCCTGGCCAAGGGTCTCGTCTCCCGCGACGTGGTGCGCATCATCACCCCCGGCACCGTGACCGAGAGCTCGATGCTCGAGGAGGGCAGGAGCAATTACCTCTGCGCGGTCAGCCTCGAGGGCGGGCGCGGGGGCGTGGCCTTCTGCGACGTGTCCACGGGCGAGTTCTGCTGCGCCGGCTTCGAGACCGACGCGGTCAGCCACATCCTCAACGAGCTCGGCCGCTTCTCCCCGCGCGAGGCCATTCTGTCCTTCGGGGCCGAGAGCGAGGGCGCGATCGTCGATTTCCTGTCGAAAAAGCTCGACGCGATGATCTCCTCCGGCGGCGAACGCTTTGAATACCTCGGCGCCTCGGTGCGTCTGTGCCGCCAGTTCGGCTTTGCCGACGTGGACGAGAGCGGCCTGGGCGACGCGCCCGCCGCGGTCTGCGCCGCCGGCGCGCTGCTGGGCTATCTCACCGAGACGCAGAAGGTCGAGATGAGCCACATCGACCGCCTGGACGTGTTCTTCGGCGGCCGCTTCATGGAGCTGGACTGGACCACGCGCCGCAACCTGGAGCTGACCGAGTCGCTGCGCAGCGGCGAAAAGCGCGGGTCCCTGCTCTGGGTGCTGGACAAAACCAAGACCCCCATGGGCGGGCGGCTGCTGAGAGCCTGGGTCGAGAGGCCGCTGCTGAGCGCGGTGGCGATCTCGCGCCGGCTCACGGCGGTGGACGAGCTCTACCGCGACAACGTGGGCCGCGGCGAGCTGATCGCCGCGCTGCGCGGCGTGGGCGACATGCAGCGGCTGATCGGCCGCACGGTCTACGGCACGGCGGGCGGGCGCGACCTGCGCGCCCTCTCCGGCTGCTGCGCGGCGCTGCCGCAGCTCATCTCCCTGCTCGCGCCCTACCGCAGCCTGGAGCTGCGCGAGATCGGCGCGATGGACGCGCTGGAGGATATCCGCCGCCGCGTCGACGAGGCCATTTGCGACGAGCCCCCCTTCTCCGTGCGCGAGGGCGGCATCCTGCGCCCCGGCTACTCCGAGGAGGTCGACCGCCTGCGCGACGTGCGCGACAACGGCGCGCGGCTTGTCTCCGAGCTGGAGGCGCGCGAGCGCGAGCGCACCGGCATCAAAAAGCTGAAGGTCGGCTACAATAAGGTTTTCGGCTATTTCATCGACGTGCCCAAGTCCGCGGGCGAGGACAACATCCCCGAGGACTATATCCGCAAGCAGACGCTCGTGTCGAACGAGCGCTACTTCACACAGGAGCTCAAGGAGCTGGAAAACACGCTCCTGACCGCGCGCGAGCGCATCAACGAGCTCGAATACCGCTATTTCTGCGAAGTGCGCGACGCCCTGGCCGCCGAGGTCGACCGCGTGCAGGCCACGGCCGCGGCCGTGGCGCGGCTCGACGCGCTCTGCTCGCTCGCGGAGGTGGCCGTACGCAACGGCTACACCAAGCCCGAGGTCGACACCTCCCGCACGATCCGCATCGTCGAGGGCCGTCACCCGGTCGTCGAGCAGACGATGAAGGACGTGCTCTTTGTCCCGAACGACACGACGCTGAACGACGGCGACGACCGCGTGGCCATCGTCACCGGTCCGAACATGGCGGGCAAATCCACCTACATGCGCCAGACGGCGCTGATCGTGCTCATGGCGCAGATGGGCTCCTTCGTCCCGGCGAAAAGCGCGCTCATCGGCATCGTCGACCGGGTGTTCACGCGCATCGGCGCATCGGACGATCTCGCCTCCGGCCAGTCCACCTTTATGGTGGAGATGACCGAGATGGCGAACATCCTCTCCCACGCTACCGCCGCCTCGCTGCTGATCCTCGACGAGATCGGCCGCGGCACCTCGACCTTCGACGGCATGGCGATCGCCCGCGCGGTGCTCGAATACTGCGCGGACAAACGCCGTCTCGGGGCCAAGACCATGTTCGCCACGCACTATCACGAGCTCTCGGCCCTCGAAGGCGAGGTCCCCGGCGTGCGCAACTACAACATCACGGCCAAAAAGCAGGGCGGGACGCTGGTGTTCCTGCGCAAGATCGTGCCCGGCGCGGCCGACGACAGCTACGGCATCGAGGTCGCGAAGCTCGCGGGGCTGCCCGACGGCGTGATCGGCAAGGCCAAGGGCTATCTCAAGGAGCTGACAAGCGGCGGCACGGCCGCGCTGTCGTCTCATGCGCCGCGGTCGGCGCAGGGGCAGATCAGCCTCTCCGACGTCGGCAGCGACGAGGTACGCGACATCCTCTGCGCGACGGACCTGAACACGCTCACGCCCCTCGAGGCGATGAACCTGCTCTTCGAGCTGCAGAGAAAGGCGCGGGCCTGAGATGCCGACGAAAGATCAGGGGGCCTTCACCAGCCGCATGAGCCGATGGGAATACGCCGCGGCGATCGGCTATATCCCGGTGCACGTCTATCTGCTGCCGCGGCTGATTTTCGGCCTGTTTGAAGAAGGGCAGATCAGCGCCCTCGGCGGCAACGTCGTGTGCTATACGATCGCCGCGGTGCTGCTTTTCTTCTTCCTGCGGCGCTTCTTCTTCCGCGAGTTCAACGCCCTGTGCGACTACGGCCCCGCCGCGCTGCTGGAGATCGTCAAGGCCTACGGCGTGCTGCTGCTGTGCAACATGGCGATCAATCTGGCGCTGCTCCTGCTCGGCCGCGCGGAGAACCCGAACAACGAAGCGGTGTTCTCCCTGGCCGGAGAAGATCTGGGCATGACGACGGCCGTGGCGGTGTTCCTCGCGCCGATCGTCGAGGAGGCCATGTTCCGCGGCGGCGTGTTCGGCCTGCTGCGGCGCCGCAACCGCCTCGCGGCCTATGCCGTGTCGGTCGCGCTCTTCGCCGTTTATCATATCTGGGGTTTCGCCGCGGACGACCCCGCCGTCTGGATCTACCTGCTGCAGTATCTGCCGGCGGGCGTGCTGCTTGCGCGCGTGTATGAAAAAACAAACTCGCTGTGGAGCGCGATCTTTCTGCACATGACGGTCAACGGCGTGTCCATTCTGGCGCTTTCCATGCTGGGGAAACTGATATGAACGAGTTTACGATCCGCCCGGTCGCACACATCGAGAGCGATTTCGGCGAAAAATTCGGCATCCCGCGCCAGGCGGGGATCGTGGAAGAGCTGCGCGCGCGCGTGGTCTTCGACGGGGAATACCGCTGCGATGAGGCCCTGCGCGGCATCGAGGGCTTTTCCCGCCTCTGGCTGATCTGGGGCTTCTCCGAGGCGCAGCGGGAGGCCTGGTCGCCCACGGTGCGCCCGCCGCGGCTGGGCGGGAACGTGCGCATGGGCGTGTTCGCCACACGCTCTCCCTTCCGGCCCAATTCTCTGGGCTTGAGCTGTGTGAGACTGCTCGGCGTCGAAAAATGCGAAGGGAAGGGGACGACGCTGCTCGTGGGCGGGGCCGACCTGATGGACGGCACGCCGATCTTTGACGTCAAGCCCTACGTCCCCTACGCCGACGCGTATCCCGAGGCCGCGAGCGGCTTCGCGCCCGACCCGGGGAAAACCCTCGAGGTCGTCTTTGCGGACGCGCTGCTCGAAAAAGTCCCGGAGGAAAAGCGCGCGGCGCTGCGCGGCGTGCTCGCGAACGACCCGCGCCCGCGCTATCAGGACGATCCGGAGCGCGTGTACGCGATGAGCTTTGCTTCCCTGACCGTCCGCTTCCGGGTGGAGGATAAGCTTTTGACCGTAACGGAGGTAGAAAGCCCATGAGAGATTACCAGGCCGAGTTTGAGGGGCGCGTGGCGTATATCCGCTCGCTCGTGGAGAGCGCGCACGCCTCCGGCATCGTGTTCGGCAACTCCGGCGGCAAGGACAGCGCCCTGGTGGGCATCCTGTGCAAGGCCGCCTGCGAGAACACCGTGGGCGTCATCATGCCCTGCGCCTCCAGGCGCAACTACGGCGCGGACGCGGCCGACGGCCGCGCGCTCGCGGAGGCCTTCGGCATCGAGACGCGCACGGTCGACCTCTCGTCCGCGCGCGAGGCGCTCGTCACGGCTGTCGGCGAGGCGGCCGCGCTCAACGATATGGCGCTGAACAACCTCGCGCCGCGTCTGCGCATGACGGCGCTCTACGCCGTGGCGGCGGCGGAAAACCGGCTTGTGGCCGGGACGGGCAACCGCAGCGAGATCTATATGGGCTATTTCACAAAATGGGGCGACGGGGCCAGCGACTTCGACCCGATCGCCGACCTGACGGCCACCGAGGTCTTTGCGTTCCTCGAGTACCTGAAGGCCCCGCGGCAGGTCATCGACAAGGCGCCTTCGGCCGGGCTCTTCGACGGCCAGACCGACGAGCAGGAGATGGGCGTGCGCTATGCTGCGATCGATGAGTGGATCCTGCACGGTACGGGCGGCGAAGACGACCTCGCCGTGATCCGGCGCTTCCACGCGCGCAGCGAGCACAAGAGACGGCCGATCTCGACCTATCGGGGATCCGTCGGACAATCCGGGCAGGACAGCTGACCGAAAAAGAAGGAAGGCATATGAAAGAGACATTCATGCAGGAGATGGCGAGATTCTGGAAGAGTCTGCAGTACGTTTACGGCGTGGTGACGGACACGGTGCGCCGTGTGATCGCCGACACGAGCATCATCGGCAGGGCCGAGCTCGTCGTGATGGCCCTGGCGGCGCTCGTCGTCGCGCTGCTGGTTCTCGGCAGGATCGTCAGTTTTATCAAGGCGCCCTGGAAAAAGAAGGGGCAGATGCTGCTGGGCACGCTTCTGGTCCTCTTCCTCCTGGCGGCCGTGGGCTATTTCCTGCTGCGCATGATCGGCATGCCGACGGCCTGATCCGCGCGGAGAGCGCATTAAAGGAGAGACAAAGGCAACATGTCAATGGATTGGATCATCAGAGAGCTGTACGCTCTTTGGGATAAACTGAAAATCGTCTTCCAGAGCTTCCTCAACGCGCCGGAGATCCTGCGTGCGTGGAGCGAAGGCCGTGCCGGCATGGGCGAGCGCGTTTCGCTCGTCGCCTCGGTCGTGATCATCGTGGCGGTGATCACATGGCTCGTGCGCTTTTTCAAGGCCGGCTTCCTGAAAAAGCTCGGGCTGCTGCTCTCCGCCGCGCTGGTGATCCTTGCGGCGGCGGTCGTGCTGTCCTTCTTCTCCAAGGCCGAGCCGACGCCGGCCGCGGTCGGCGAGAGCGTCCCGAGCGACGAGCCGCAGATCGCCGTCTCCGCGCCGCTTCCCGCGGCGTCGGAGCAGCCCGCCGTCGTCCAGGCGACGCCGATCCCGCGCTCGAACGGGCAGTACAGCCTCGCCCGCGGCGCGGAGGATCCCGCCACCGGACGCGTGAGCGAAATGTGGCGCTTCATCGACGACGCGGTGAGCTGGCAGCTCAGCGACACGCTGGTGCTGCAGCTGAGCCGGCTGCAGTCGCTGCCCGGCACCGGGCGCTTCGCCGTCGAGGAGATGGTGAACTACGGCGACCGCGCCGAGCTCTGTCTGCGAAGCGTCGAGGGCGGCGGCTCCGGCCGCCGCAGCGAGCTCGTGCTGACGATCTCGATCTGGCCCGGCGCGAAGATCGCGCGCATGCCCTGGTATGCCGAGGCCCCGAGCTATGTCTCGACCGGCGACGGGGAGGGCTATTCCATCTTCCAGAACACCGCCGGCGAGGTCCGCTTCCTGGAAAAGGACGCCTCCGTGACCAACAAAAACGGCGACGTGGTCATGGCCCTGTGTCTCGGCCGCCAGATCGAGAACGACGTCGTGCTCGTCACGGCGCGCGCTTTCACCACGCTCACGGACGGCGACCATGTGGAATACACCGAGCTCAACCCCGGCACCGACGATGATCTCAAGCGCCGTCTCACGGAACTGGAGCTGGACGTGTTCGACGGGCGCATCCGTCTGCTGCGCGGCCTGTCGGACGAGAGCATCGCCTCGGTCCTGCCCGGAAAGCTTGTCGATTTTCCCGTCGGCGAGGGCTCCGGCCGCGGCGGCTTCACGCTGCCCTGCTCGCGGCTGCTGGAAATGCGCCGCAGCGAGCTCTACGGCTCGGTCATCCGCCTAGTCGGCCCGGGGCCGAACGGCGAGGAGCTGCTCTATTCTCTCGTGGACGGCGCGGCGCTGTATGAATACGCGGGCGCCGAGCGCTATTTTGTCTGGCGCGAGGGCTATGAAAACGGCTGGCTCGACCCCGACGAGAGCATGACGGCCTTTCTCGGCTGCCCGGCCGTCGCCTGCGACGGAGGCTGGGTGATCGACGCGGGGAGCTTTTATTCCTCTTCGGCTGCCGCGGAGATGGAGAATTACTACTTCCTCGGCACAGAGGTCCTCACCCCGGCGCCGACTCCCGAACCCACGAGCGAGCCGACGCCGGCCCCGACCGAAGATGCGCAGACGGAAGGAGAGACGAACAATGGCTGAGAACACGCCCGCGGCGCTGCAGAACGCGATCATCTACTCTGTCTATGTCCGCGCGCACACACAGGAAGGGACCTTCCTGTCGATCATCCCCGACCTCGACCGCATCCGCGCCCTGGGGACGGACATCCTCTGGTTCCTGCCCATCCATCCCATCGGCGTGAAGGGGAAAAAGGGTTCTTTGGGCTGCCCCTACGCCAACCGCGACTACCGCGCGGTCAATCCCGCCTACGGCACGATGGAGGACTTCCGCACGCTCTGCGGCGAGATCCGCCGCCGCGGCATGAAGGTCATGATCGACGTGGTGTACAATCACAGCTCGCCCGACGCCGTGCTGCTGGACGAGCACCCGGAATTCTACTGGCGGGATAGGGACGGACAGGTCGGCAACAAGATCGGCGACTGGGCCGACGTGATCGACCTCGACTACCGTCAAAGCGGCCTGTGGGATTACCAGATAGAGAGCCTGAGGATGTGGGCCGGCCTTGTCGACGGCTTCCGCTGCGACGTGGCCTCCTTCGTGCCGCTGGAGTTCTGGAAACGGGCGCGCGCGGCCGTCGCGGAGGTCAATCCGGACTGTATCTGGCTGGCCGAGACCGTACATATGAGCTTCGGCAACCACGTCCGGCGCGAGGGCTTTTACTGTGCGCGCGACACCGAGTTGTTCGACGCCTTCGATCTCGAGTACCAGTACGATATCTGGGAGAGCTTTGAGCGCTTTGTGCGCGGCGAAGCGCCTCTGCACGAGTTCTGCGAAATGCTGAACATGCAGGAGGCGCTCTACCGCTGGAACTACAACAAGCTGCGCTTCCTCGAAAACCACGACCAGCCGCGCATCGCCGCGCGCGTGGAGGACGAGGGCGCGCGGGACAATTACACCGCGATGCTCTTCTTCCTCAAGGGCACGACGCTGCTCTACGCGGGGCAGGAGTTCTCCTGCACGCATCAGCCGAGCCTGTTCGAGAAAGAGGTCTTCGAGCGCACGGGACGGGACGTCAGCGACATGCTCTCGCGTCTGGCGCGGATCAAGCACAGCCTCCTCGGAGAGGGCGCCTTCCTCGCCCGCGCCGACGACGAAAAAGCGATCGCCGTCATGGAGCGCGGCGGGAAAGACGGCCGCGCGATCGGCGTGTTCTCACTGCGCGGCGAGCGCGGTGCGGCCGCGGTCGAGGTCCCGGACGGAGAATACCGGGAATGGATCCGCGGCGGCACGGTCCTTGTGAAAAACGGACAAGTTTTCTGCACGGGAGAGCCTGTAATTTTTACGCTCCCGCGCTGAGGTTTCCGTTGCGCGCGCCCGTGTGCGCGGCTATAATGTTTGCATACAAATCAAAGCTTTGGAGGATACGGATATGGCACTGGAAGTACGCCCCGCAACCATGACGCGCATCACCACGCCTCAGCTCGCACGCGCCTACATCGACGAGCGCATCGACATGCTGCGCGCTCAGATCGGCGACAAGAAGGTCCTGCTGGCCCTCTCGGGCGGCGTCGACTCCTCCGTCGTCGCGGCGATGCTCATCCGCGCGATCGGCAAGCAGCTCACCTGCGTGCACGTCAATCACGGCCTGCTGCGCAAGGGCGAGCCGGAGCAGGTCATCCGCGTGTTCCGCGGCGAGATGGACGCGAACCTCATCTACGTCGACGCGGTCGACCGTTTTCTCGATCAGCTCGCCGGCGTGACCGACCCTGAGCAGAAGCGCAAGATCATCGGCAAGACCTTCATCGACGTCTTCGTCGAGGAGGCCCGCAAGCTCGACGGCATTTCCTTCCTCGGCCAGGGCACGATCTGGCCCGACATCCTCGAGAGCGAGGCGGGCATCAAGGCCCACCACAACGCCGGCGGCCTGCCGGACGATCTGCGCTTTGAGCTCGTCGAGCCGGTGCGCATCCTCTTCAAGGACGAGGTGCGCGTGGTCGGACGCGAGCTCGGCCTGCCCGAGAGCATGGTGGAGCGTCAGCCCTTCCCCGGGCCGGGTCTCGGCGTGCGCTGCCCCGGCGCCATCACGCGCGATCGCCTCGAGGCCGTGCGCGAGGCCGACGCCATCCTGCGCGAGGAGTTTGCCGCGGCGGGTCTCGCAGGCAAGGTCTGGCAGTATTTCACCGTCGTGCCGGACTTCAAGTCCACCGGTATCCGCGACGGCAAGCGCGTGTTCGAGTGGCCGTGCATCATCCGCGCCGTCAACACGACCGACGCGATGACCGCCACGGTCGAGGAGATCCCCTTCGCGCTGATGCAGAAGCTCGTGAGCCGCATCACCGCGGAGGTCAGGAGCGTCAACCGCGTGCTCTACGACTTCACGCCCAAGCCCGTCGCCACGATCGAGTGGGAGTAAATAAAAAGGCGTTCTTCGAGGCCGGGAGGCCTTGAAAACACTGACTTTTTTCGTCCCCCTCACTCCGAGTGATAGCAAATTGATAGCACGAAAACCTATGATTTGTTGAGCAAAAATCCAAGGGTTTTCGGGTGTGCTGTCTCCCTCATCCATAAACCAAAGAGGTCAACCTGACTTTTGCAAGCCGGGTTGACCTCTTTTTTGCTGCCTTTGAACGGTGCTACTCCTTTTTCAATTCTTCGATGATGGCGTCGGAAAGCGCCTGTGAGGGGACTTTAGCCCACCGGGTAGATGTGTCCAATTCCGGATACCTGTACCGCCACCGGTCGTATTCCTCTTTGCTGATCTCCCCTTGCTCCAGCTTGGCAGCCTGCTCCCGCCAGGAACGGAACATATCGAACAGCTGAAGATAGGTCGTTCCCTTGAATTTGTCGAGGCGAAGACACATTTCACCGTCGATCTCTCCGATTTTGAGACCGTAAATATCCTCCAGCGCGAACAGCGTGTGCATCAAACCCACATAGCTGTCGATCTCCGGGACATCGAGGGCTTTGGGTGAAACATCCAGCACACGCGCCAGCTCCGCCGTCAGATCAGCCTTGGGTGTCCTCGCTCCGGTTTCGTATTGGGCCATACGCACGTCGGCAGTCTTCTCCGAGAAGCCCACCATCATGCCCAAATACTTCTGTGTCATACCTCGCAGGGAGCGGATGAAATGGATTCTTTCACCGATAGCCATAGCAGATAACTCCTGTCTTCTTATAGTGTCAAGAGTATATTAGCAAATATGTTTAGTGTTGTCAAGGAATAATTAAATAAATTTGTTTAGTTTTTCTGCTTGACTTAACTATATTTGTTTAGTATAATTACCATGAGCTAAACTAATATGCTTAGTGCAACTGAGTGACCGTCCGACCAGAGATAGACCGCAAAGATCTCGAAAGAGGGAGCGCGCCCCATGAGGGGCGACGACACAGCGCCGCGCAGGGTTGCCTGTCAGGAAACTGGCTTCGGGGAGAACGGCAATTCAGCTAATAAAATAACTGCTCTCACTTTTGAGGGCGAGGAGGGGAGGTGATTTTTATTTCTGAACAGGTTTTTATGAAGGTCGATGAGGTTGCGGCCGAGCTGGGTGTTTCTATTTCCTATGCTTATAAGCTGATCCGCGAGCTGAACAAGGAGCTCAAGGCGGCCGGCTGCATCGTCATCAACGGTCGTATCGACCGAAGATTTTTCCACGAGCACCTGTATGCTACCCAGAAAAGGAAGGAGGATTGAACATGGCAGCATTCAAAGACAAGAAAAACGGCACATGGTATGTGCAATTCCGCTACACCGACTGGACCGGTGAGCGCCAGCAGAAGCTCAAGCGCGGCTTCGCCACGAAGCGCGAGGCCCAGGAATGGGAGCGAGAGTTTTTGCGGACAAAGCGGGCGGACCCGGACATGAGCTTTGAGAGCTTTGTGAAGCTCTATGAACAGGATATCAGGCCCAAGATCCGGCTGAACACCTGGCTCAGCAAGGAATCCGTGATTGAAAGCAAGATCCTGCCCTATTTCAAGAAACGGAAGCTGTCGGAGATCACGCCGCGCGATGTGCTGACCTGGCAGAATCAGATGCTGAAGCAGAAGGACAAAACCGGGCAGCCCTATTCCCCGACATATCTGAAAAACATCAACAATCAGCTCAGCGCCATCTTCAATCATGCAGTACGATTCTATGGCCTGCATGAGAATCCCGTCCGAAAGGCCGGGGTCATGGGTGAAAAAGAGAGCGATGAGATGCTTTTCTGGACGAAAGAGGAATTCCTGCTGTTCATCGACGCGATGATGGACAAGCCCATGCTGTACTATGCTTTTGAGATCCTGTACTGGTGCGGCATCCGGGAAGGCGAGCTGCTGGCACTGACGCCTGCGGACTTCAACTTCAAGGAAAAGACACTGCGGATCAACAAATCGTATCAGCGAATCAAAGGTGAAGACGTGATCACGCCGCCGAAGACAAAGAAAAGCATCCGCACGATCGTGATCCCGGATTTCCTGTGTGATGAAATTCAGGACTATTTCAAACAGTTCTACAGTCTGCCGGAAGACGCGAGAGTCTTTCCCCTGTCGAAGCATCAACTGACGAGGGGGATGGAGTATGGCTGCAAACAGAGCGGCGTGAAAAAGATCCGAATCCACGATCTCCGCCACAGCCACGTTTCCCTTCTGATCAATATGGGATACTCGGCGGTCGCAATCGGGAATCGCGTCGGCCATGAGAGCGTCGATATCACATTTCGTTACGCCCATATGTTTCCGACCGTGCAGAAAGAGATGGCAAACAAGCTGAACGAAGAAAGGAGCGCATGAATATGTCAGCCAAAAACAGAGATGAACACAACCGTTTTAGAAGCATCACCGTAGGATTCCGGGTGTCGCCCGAAGAAAACGAGCAGATCAACATCGCCGTGGCGCTCTCCGGCCTGCCCAAACAGGAATACTGCTATCGCCGGTGTCTCAACCGGGAGATTGTTGTGCAGGGCAATCCGCGCGTGTATAAAGCACTGCGGGATCAGCTTGCCGCCGTCCTCGATGAACTCAAGCGTATTGAGGCGGCAGGCGGGATCCGTGACGAGCTACTGGACAATATCGAGCTGATCACCCGGACCCTTGACGGAATGAAGGAGGAACGACGATGACAGAAGCAAAAGAAACGACTGTCCTCAACACATCTGTTGGCGCAGATGCAGGACAGCCGAATCAAAACCTTTGTGAAGACAGTTTAGCAGATTCTTTTGAAAAATACAACAGGATTTTACGCCAGTTGAACGATCCCTCATACCTGGCGACGGTATCCATGAGAGAGCTGTATGAAACCGTGTATGAGGGCAAGCCGCCGCTGATCGACGGCCTGCTCTATCCGGGAACCTATCTTCTGGTCGGCGCGCCCAAGCTGGGAAAGAGCTTCCTGGTCGCACAGCTTGCCTACCATGTCAGCACCGGGACGCCGCTGTGGAATTTTCCTGTGAGAAAAGGAACGGTTTTGTATATGGCGCTGGAGGACGATAATCAGCGCCTGCAGAGCCGGATGTATCAGATGTTCGATATGGCAATCACGGATCAGCTCTATTTTGCCACCCGCGCGCGGCAGCTCGGCAAGGGGCTGGACGAGCAACTGGAGCGTTTCGTCCGGGAACACCCGGATACTAGGCTCATAATTATCGACACGCTGCAAAAGGTGAGGGAGGTCGGCGGTGAGGCGTACAGCTACGCGAGCGATTACGACATCATTACCCGGCTGAAAAGCTTTGCCGATTGCCGCGGATTGTGTCTGATCCTGGTGCATCACACACGCAAGCAAAAAGCGGACGATGTGTTCGATATGATCTCCGGCACAAATGGTTTACTCGGTGCAGCGGATGGAGCATTTCTTCTGCAGAAACCCAAGCGCACCGCAAACGAGGCCACGCTGGACATTTCCGGCAGAGACCAGCAGGACCAGAGGCTTCATCTGTTTCGGAATGAGGAAAAGCTGTGTTGGGAGTTGGAGCGATGTGAAACCGAATTGTGGAAGGCCCCACCGGAAGCACTCCTGGATGCTGTCGCCGGACTCGTAAACATCGAACGGCCGGAATGGACCGGGAGTCCGACAGAGCTGGTCGAAGCGCTTGCAGTAGACATGAAAGCAAACGCACTGACCATGAAGCTGAATGTCAACACAGGGCGCTTATATCGTGAGCATGGTGTCCGCTACTGGAACAGCAGGACGCACGATGGGCGAAAGATCGTTTTGCGGTATGAGCCGGAGAGCGCGTGACGATGTGTGACGGTCGTGACGATGTTTTCGGCAGCGGGTACGGTATCCAAAACACCGTCACCATCGACACGGATCGTCACAGGGAGCGGAGGAAAGGTCAAGGGGGGCATACCTGCGGGTGGAGATTTCCACCAGGAAATACAACCCGAACCCCTTGAGCTTTTCTCACGGAAAACACTCGCGCAGCGGAGGGGAAAGAGAATGCTTTCCCCTCCTGCCTAACGGCGAGTGACGCGGCTCTTTATGCTTGCAAAATGAAAGCATTGTCATGATGGCCATGCTTTCAAATTGCAAGCATGGATCGGCGCGCGGATGCAGCGCCGATCCGGCGAAGGGGTGCAGGGGAAGCGGCAGCGTCCCCTCGCATCCCCCTCGGACAAACTCGAAGTCCAGCAACGCGGGTTCGAGTTTGGGAGGAGGAGCAACGAAGCACAGTCGAGGAAAAGTCCGGGGCGTTAAGCTCTGGACTTTTCCGAGCCGTGCGCAGTTCGCTCCGACGAAGAGCCCACGACACTTTGCAGCCCTATGGGGATGAAAGTGTCATAGTGGGTTACACACTTTGAAAAAGTCGTGTAACCGCGCCCTGCTCCACCGTCGCATGGAAAGGAAGTGAAAAACGTATGAATGATAAAAACTACAGTGTGGCCCGCGTTGAGCAGCACACGAAGGCGAGCATCGGGAAATCCGAGCGCCATATCGAGCGCAAGAACGAGAGCTACGAAAATATGAATGTCGATCTGTCCCGGACGCCCATGAATGTCCACTACCAAAGCTGCGGCGAGACCTACAATGCCCAGCTGGATAAGCTGGTGGAAGAAGGCCGTATCTCTCTCCGGGGCTTGAAGAAGGATGCAAAGGTGTTCGATGAAATGATCTTCGATGTGAACACCGCCTATTTCGAGGAACGCGGCGGCTATGAATATGCCTGTCGGTTTTATGAAGAGGCGTTCCACTTCGCCCAAAAGGAATATGGACAGGAGAACATTGTCTCCGCCGTCATGCACGCTGATGAGCTGAACACAGCGCTGACAGAGCAGTTAGGGCATCCGGTCTACCACTACCACATGCACGTTGTCGCGCTGCCGGTGGTAGAAAAGGAAATCCTATGGTCGAAACGCTGTAAAGACCCGGCGCTGGTGGGAACCGTCAAAGAGGTTATCCATCAGATCAGCCACTCCAAGAAATGGGCATCACCGAAGATCACGGACGAGAACGGTCACACGCAGATTATCAAATCCTACAGCCTGCTGCAAGACCGTTTTTTCGAGCATATGCGGGACGCCGGATTTGCGGACTTTGAGCGCGGAGAGCGCGGCGGCACAGTCCAGCATCTTTCGGTCACGGAGTTCAAGGTCAAAAAGGAGACAGAACGGCTGGATAACCTGGAAACTACCGTCGCATTCATGGAGAACAGTATCAGTTTCCTCGAAGGGCAGACAGAGGAAGCCCAAAAGAAAGCCGACAAAGCGCAGGCACGGGTGGACAAGCTCGTCCCCAAGATGGAACAGATCGAAGACCTGGCCCGCAAATACACCAACGATGCGGATCAGGTGCTTCCTCCGCCGGATGTGCTGGAATCCGCCAAGTCGTACCGGGAGAAGAAGGCAATGCCCCTGTACCGGAAGATCATCGGTGTGCTGCGGAATCTATTCGACAAGTATCTGACGCTGAAACATGACTATGAAGATCTGCAGCGCAAATACGAACGGGAGATCGACGGCGGAAATCAAATGAAAAAGACAATCAAGCGCTTGAATGAGGAAAAGGACAGCCAATCAGGGATTGTTGCCAAGTTCTACGCACTGTGCCGCGGCTTCGGAGAAGAGTATATCGAATCCCAAGCCATGGGCATTCTGGAACGGGAGGCAATGGAACGACAGCAGAAAAAGCTCACCCGCAAGCGGCATGACCGGGATGCAAGGTAAAGGGCGGTCTTTTTTGACCTGCCGCAGCATGACTATATGCTGTTTTTCCATCCAGCCAGCCAAAGCGTCTTGACCTGCATTTTTTGCAAATTTCGCAATGGGGGCGTTCAAATCGAGCAAGCGCTTCATTCCGAGCGCTCCCAATCAAAAACAGGACGTTTTTCCCAACTTTTGAGCTGGGGAAGAGAGAAAAAAACACACGAACTTTATAGAAAGGAGTTACATGATTACAGGACTAACCAAAAAGCAGAAAACCACAAGCATTTTCTTTGATGAACACAGCAGCACCGTCGAGATTCTTACTCACAACACGGATTTGAAGAAGCGCCTGACGAAATACGCGGCGGAACATCCCGATCTGTGCAGGCAGACCGACGATGATGGCCAGGGCGGGCTTGAATTTGTAATTGAGAAAGGCCGGTTCAGCATACGTCTGACGGCGCCCTATTCAGAGGCTCGGCGTCAGCAGGCAAGTCAAAACGCAAGAGAAAAAGGAATTCATAAAAGAAAGGTTGGAACAAACCATGCAGAAACAGGTTTATGACGAGAAGAACGGGCTGTGGTACGAGCTGCACGAGGACTATTATCTCCCGTGCCTGACCGTGCCACCCGAAGAACAGCCTTCTGCCGGCGTATGGGGCCAGCGGCACCTTCGCTATCTTCGGCAGCACAGAAAGGCTCTCTATACGGAATTGCTGGTCTCCGGCAGGCTGAACGGGTATCTGGCAGATCTAAACGAGCAGGCGGAGGCCATGTTCCTCCGGTTGATTGACCAGATGTCGGCCCGGGAGGGTATCACCGAACAACTCAAGGCCCAGAATCAAATGCTGTGGGTGCAACGGATGAACAGCATCCATGATCGGGCGACAGAGGTGGTGAACAATGATTTGATCTACGCATAAGGTTATGGCGGCGGGGAGTAATCCCCGCCGTTCTGTGGCTCAATCAGCTTAAATAGGTACATGCCACATCAGAGAGCCGGGATAGGTCACATATGCAATGATGCAAAATCGAAACGCTGCGAAGAAAAAACAGGCAAAAATGGCGATGGCAAAAGAGTGCAGTAAAAGTGAAGGAGAGAAAAATAATTGAAATTGTTGACCTATTGTGCCACTGTTTTAGCGCAGCTGCACAGGTGATTCGAGACTCTATTCGGCAAGCTGCATATTATCGCAGCCGTTTCGAAATTGCTTTTCTTTCATTTCCCCTCTTGCATCATTCTCTCGTTTTTGATATAATTCAAATCGTGTTAGGATAATCTTCTTTTGGAGGTGGTCTTGTGGCCTACAACTTCAACTTCTCGTTTCTGAAGAACGGCAGCCCCGTCGTGACTCTGAGCGCGTTTGGTATCGCTTTTAACAAGGGTGCCATCGAGGCGCTTGGGACCCCTGAAGAGATAGTCATCGGATTTGACCAGAAGGCCTGCGCCATTGGCGTAAGAGCAAAAGGTGAGGATGGGACCTCTCCGTCCTACGAGTTCGCACGCCGGATCAAAAACGACTGGATCCGTGTTGGCGCAAAGGATTTCATGAAGTATTTGGCGAAAGCTAGCGGCATCGATTTCCTGTCAAAGTCAAAGCAGTTTATTGCGGAATATGATCCGGAACTCGAAACGCTGATCGTCGTCGTAGACGAAGATCATCTTAAATAATGTGCAGACCAGGAAAAAAGAGCGACACCCCACGAGTACCAGTCGCGGGATGCCACTCTCCTGTGCCTACATTGCGAACCGCCATGGGGACGATATACAATGCTGTCTTGTCAAGACTTGTATAGTATATCATCTCCAGGCCGGTTTGTAAACCAGTTGGGCAAAATTTTGTCCAGCTGGCGTAGACGCGGCCTTTTCCTGTTTGTAAATACAATCATGAGGTGATTTCTATGCAAATCAACAAAAAACGAATCCTTTCTCCCCAGCGCTATCTCTACGCACTTAACCCGGATGAGTCTTTCTACCTCGCAGCCCGGCTTATGGCAGAGGATGTCCAGCGCCTTCTTCGGTATGGCATTAAAGCAGATGGGAACGCCCGAATTCCTACTCCCCGTGGGCCCGCCACAACCACTAATGCCGATGGGAAGTGGGTTGTCTGCAGGGATCTTCCCAAAGAGGAAAGACCTTTTTTCCACGACTATCATATCGTTGACTGGCACGGGAACGACCATTATGGGACCTGCGTTCAGCACAGGATGTGTTATCAGCGAGCTTTGATTCCCCCAACCGACCTCGCATTCGTCATAGAAGATGGTGTGCTTCTTTCGCCTTTGTTTGTTAATTGCGATCAAGCGATGCCAGAGGTTAGAGCCGCCATGAACATCATGCTGGAGATGTTGGGGCGTTTTGAGGTCTGGACTGCAGATAAAGCCCCCGCCCTTCCTCCTGTAAAGCAGTACAAGGTACCATGGGAAATACTGCGCCCAGGCACGAGGACACGAGAAGAGCTTGAATCTTATATTGAAAAAATCGTGGAGCGTAAGCCCAGGGCTCACCAAGCGGAGATACGCCGCCGTCACGAACATCTGCTGGAGCTGCAGCCGGAATTCTGCGTCTTGGGCACTCAAAATTTTTTCGGCTATGTTGTTTACGGTTTTCCCAAGCTCAATCTCTTTGTGTTTGAGTCTAACCAGGTCAACAACGCCACCTATGCGTTCCGAGGAGATTGGGAGAAAGCATCCCGCTTGACGAAGACGGAGGTTCTTGCTGGAGGCATTCAAGAAGCACGAGTCTTCCATACCGAGCATTGGACGGGTAATATTTCTCACCTGATCTCCAGATTATCAAAGGAGGCGGAATAAATGGCCGGAAAGAATCAGCACGTTATTCCGCACCCAAAGGGCGGCTGGCAGGTTAAAGGTGCCGGAAACACCAAGGCGACTGTCAGAACTAGTACACAAAAGGAAGCTGCCGAGATTGCGCGGAGGATCGCGATTAATCAGAAGGCTGAGCGGCTGATCCATCGAACCACCGGAGAAATCCGTCAGAAGGATTCTTACGGAAGCGATCCGTATCCGCCCAAAGGGTAAACACAGCGGACACCGCATCTTGGCTGGTACACAGGATGCGGCGTCTTTCTTTTCCGGTGCTTTCCCGCTTGTGTTTTTGGCATTTTGCCGTATAATACTAGTAAAAGAATTGCGAGGACATACCGATGGCTGATCACTTTTTGCCCCTTAACCAGGATATCAAGCTCGTCGTTCATGAAATCGGCGATCTATTGACCGCGGCCCGGAGCAATGTTGCCCGGCAGGTGAATAATGAGCTGCTGAGTACCTACTGGAATATCGGGCGCATTATTGCCGAGTATGAGCAGACGGTGCCGGAGCGGGCTGACTACGGTAAACAGACGCTCAAGGAACTGTCAAAAGCGCTGACCGCGGAATTCGGCAAGGGTTTTTCACGTGCAAATCTTTATAACATGCGGCAGTTTTATCTGTCCTATGAAAAAGTCCAGTCAGTGACTGGAAAATTGACATGGACACATTACTGCGAGCTTCTCACGATTTCAGACCCGGAAAAACGTAGCTTTTATGAGAAGGAAGCGGTCAATTCCAACTGGTCTGTGCGCGAGCTCAAACGTCAGATCGACAGTTCCCTGTTCGAGCGTCTGCTGCTATCCCACGGAGACGCAAACAAGGAACAGGTGCTGGCACTGGCGGAGAAAGGAATTGAGATTGCAGAACCGTCTGATCTCATCCGCGACCCGTATGTGTTTGAATTCCTCGGCATCCCGGAGGATAAGCCCATGCTGGAGAGCGATCTGGAGCGAGCGCTGGTACAACAGATTGAAAAGTTCCTGCTGGAGCTGGGGCGGGGCTTTATGTTCGTTGGCACACAGCAGCGGGTGACGATCAACAATACCCACTACTATGTGGACATGGTGTTCTATAACAAGATCCTTCGCGCCTATGTGCTGATCGAGCTGAAGACTACAAAACTGACACCGGAAGCTGCAGGACAGATCAATATGTATCTGAATTACTACGCCTCCGAGGTCAACGATCCAGACGACAATCCGCCGATCGGGATCATCCTGTGCACGGAGAAGGACAGCGTCACGGCAGAATACGCATTGGGCGGCCTGTCAAACAATATCTTCGCCTCGCGTTATGTGCTGTATATGCCCAACAAGGAACAGTTGATCGCCCAGGTGGAAGCGGTTTTGAAGAAGCGGAAAGAAAACGAAAGCGAATCCTGATTGCGAATGAATATGGGTGGCGGAGAGCATTTTCCGCCACCCATTCTTTATGCCCGCAAAAATCCTTTCCCTTCATAGTGACACTTTGCCCGAAAAATGGATTTATATGAGTGAGGGCCCTTGAAGGAGAACGATTTCTCCGCGCGCAAGAGATCGATGCTCCCATCCTCAAAGGAGACGAGGTATGAACGACAGAGAAATAGTCAACTTATATTGGCAGCGCTCGGAACAGGCCATCACGGAAACCGAGCAGAAATACGGGCGCTATTGCCATATCATCGCGTATAACATTCTGGAAAACAGCGAGGATTCCGAGGAATGTGTCAATGACACCTGGATGAGCGCCTGGAACGCAATGCCGGACAAGCGCCCGGATCGGCTCGGTCCCTTCCTTGCCCGGATCACGCGCAACTTTGCCCTGACCAAGATTGTCCGCCGCACGGCGAAGAAACGCGGCGGCAGTGAAGCAGAGCTCGCGCTGGAGGAACTGGACGAGTGCCTTTCGTCCGGCTACGATCTGGAAAAGGAAATCGAGGATCGGGAGCTGAGCCGCGCGATCGACGCCTTTGTCGGAAATCTCCCGGAAGAAGAGCAGCTTGTCTTTATCAGCCGGTACTGGTTTGTGGCGACGGAACGTGAAATCGCGGAAAAGCTGGGCATGAGCCGTAGCGGCGTCGCTGCCATGTTGAAGCGGACAAGAAGCAAGCTGAAAACGTATCTGATGATGGAGGGCTTATGTACAAGTCGGAACGAATGATGAAAGCCATCGGAGACATTTCCGATAATAAGATTGAAAAAACCGCCCGCGCGCTTGGCTATCAGAAAGAGAGGCGGCAGACTTCCCGCATCCCCATTCGGATGGGGCGTCTTCTGAGTATCGCGGCTGTGGTCGCGCTGATCCTTGCGCTGGGCGTCACGGCATACGCAATTTATACGCATTGGTCACGCGGCATGGCGCAGCAGGTCCCCGCCACAGACGCAGAAAAAGAAATGGCCGAACAGAGCGGTCTTTCCGACACCTCCCAGGCAGTCAGCGCCACAGCCAACGGTGTAACGATCTCGGTGGAGCAGACGGTCATTGACAGGGACACCGCCCACATCGCCCTGCGGATCGAGGGCTTCACGCTCCCGGAGGGACAGTATCCCGACATCGGCGGCTGGTCGCTGAGCTTCGACGGAGAACATGCGCCAAACATGACCGGCGGCTTCGTCGAGGGAAGAGACGCGAATGACAAGCTGATCTTCACTGCCCCGGACGGCTCGATGGAGTTTGATTTCACCGCAAAGGCCGGAGGCAAATGGGAGTCCTTCGCGGGAAAGGAGATCCGCGTGGTGATCGACAGTCTGGGAACCGGTGATAAGGGACAGTACCAAGCTCTGGTGAAGGGCCCGTGGGAGCTCATTTGGACTCCCAGCAGCAACGGTGAACTGCTGACGGTACAGCCGGACGCTGCCTTCGGGAATACCGGGATCAAGCTGATCTCTGCGGAAATCAGCCCAATTTCCGCAAAGGTCACGATGCAGCTTCCCAATCTCTGGGAGGGCTACGAGACACTTGAAGTGTTTGATTTGCAGCTTGTTGGTGTGCGGCTGAAGGACGGAACGACGCTGACCAATATCTTCGGGCCGCCCACGCAGGTAGGCTATGCGGATATCGACAGCCTGATTCTTGAGATGGACTACTCTTCGCATCAAATCCTCCAGCCGGAACAGGTGGACGCATTGGTCTTTG
>JAFSJZ010000025.1 GCA_017449185.1 Oscillospiraceae bacterium | reverse complement strand
GTGTTCGACAACATGAAGGCCGAGCAGAAGAACCACTTCACCGTCGGCATCAACGACGACGTCACGCATCTGTCCCTGCCGGTCGGCGAAAACATCGTCGCCTCCGGCAAGTCGATCATCTCCTGCAAGTTCTGGGGCCTCGGCTCCGACGGTACGGTCGGCGCGAACAAGAACTCCTGCAAGATCATCGGCGACAACACCGATCAGTACGTGCAGGCCTACTTCCAGTACGACGCGAAGAAATCCGGCGGCCTCACGCGCAGCCACCTGCGCTTCGGCCACGAGCCGATCCAGTCGAGCTACTATGTCACGATGGCGGACTTTGTGGCCTGCCACAAGCAGAGCTACATGTATACCTACGACATCGTAAACGAGGTCAAGCCCAACGGCATCTTCCTGCTCAACACCCGCTGGAAGGGCAAGACGCTCGAGGAGAACCTGCCCAACCGCGCCAAGCGCCTGCTCGCCGAGCGGAAGGTACAGTTCTATACGATCGACGCCACCGACATCGCCGAGGAGATCGGCCTTGGAAACCGCACGAGCACCGTGCTGCAGGCCGCTTTCTTCAAGCTCGCCGGCGTGCTGCCGATCGACCAGGCCGAGGAATACATGAAGCAGGCCGCGATCAAGACCTTCTCCAAGAAGGGCGAGAAGATCGTCAACATGAACCTCGCCGCCATCGAGCGCGGCCTCACCGACATGGTGAAGATCGACGTGCCCGCCGAGTGGGCGGATCTGAAGGACGAGGAACTCAAGATCGACGGCGACCTGCCCGAGTACGTGCGCAAGGTCCTCATCCCGATGAATCGCGCCGACGGCGACAACATCCCCGTGAGCACCTTCTCGAAATACGCCGACGGCGTCATGCCCATCGCCATGGCCCGCTATGAGAAGCGCGGCGTGGCCGATAACGTCCCGGTCTGGGATCCGGACAAGTGCATCGGCTGCAACCGCTGCTCGCTGGTCTGCCCGCACGGTGCGATCCGTCCCTTCCTCTTCACGGAGGAGGAGGCCGCCGCCGCGCCCGAGAGCTGCGTGACCAAGAAGGCGATCGGCAAGGGCTTCGAGGGCCTGCGCTACCGCATCCAGGTCGGCGTGCTCGACTGCCAGGGCTGCGGCTCCTGCGCCAACGTCTGCCCGGCCAAGGAGAAGGCCCTGACGATGGTCCCGCTCGACGACGTGCGCGCGGAGCAGAAGAACTGGGACTACTGCCTGACGCTCAGCGAGAAGCCGAACCCCATGAACAAGTTCTCCGCCAAGGGCAGCCAGTACGAGCAGCCGCTCTACGAGTTCGCGGGCGCCTGCCCCGGCTGCGGCGAGACGCCGTACATCAAGCTGCTCACCCAGCTCTTCGGCGACCGTATGTATACCGCCAACGCCACCGGCTGCTCGCAGGCCTACGGCTTCTTTGCCCCGACCTTCCCGCAGACCGTGAACAAGCGCGGCTTCGGCCCCGCTTTCTCGAACTCCCTGTTTGAGAACAACGCAGAGTTCGCCCTGGGCATCAGCCTCTCGGCCGAGCAGATGCGCGAACAGACCGCTCTGCACGCCCGCGCCGTGATCGAAAAGAGCGGCGACGAGAAGCTCAAGGCGGCGCTGCAGCGCTGGCTCGACGAGGGCGCCGACATGGACAAGACCGTCGAGGTCGCCGACGGCGTGCGCGAGGCGCTCGCCGCGACGAAGGACGAGGGCGCGGACATCGACTACCTCCGCTCCCGCGAGGACACGCTGACCAAGAAGGCCGTCTGGATGGTCGGCGGCGACGGCTGGGCCTACGACATCGGCTACGGCGGTCTCGACCACGTGCTGGCCACGGGTCTGGACCTCAACGTCCTGGTCATGGACAACGAGCTCTACGCCAACACCGGCGGCCAGGCCTCCAAGGCCACGCCGATCGGCGCGGCGGTGCAGTTTGCGGCGGCCGGCAAGGCCACGCCCAAGAAGGACATGGGCGTGATCCTGTCGAACTACGGTTATGTGTACGTGGCGCAGATCAACCTCGGCGCCAACCCCGAGCACGCGATCCGCTGCCTCAAGGAGGCTGCGGCCTATCACGGCCCGTCGATCGTCATCGCCTACGCGCCCTGCATCAACCACGGCCTTTCCAAGGGCATGAGCAAGGTCATGGACGAGGCGAAGGCCGCCACCGAGTGCGGCTTCTGGCCCCTGTACCACTACAACCCCGATCTGGAGAAGGACGGCGGCAATCCCTTCGTGCTCGACTCCGGCGAGCCCAACGGCAAGCTGCGTGAGTACATGATGGGCGAGGTCCGCTTCTCCTCGCTCACCCGCACCTTCCCCGAGCGCGCCGAGATGCTCTTCGCGGAGGCGGAGGACTTCACGGCCCGCCGCTACGCCAAGTACAAGAGACTGGCCGGCAAGTAAACAGAACAAGCGAAGAACGGCGGCAGAGGAAACTCTGCCGCCGTTCTTACGCCCGGACGCATCGAAAGAAAGATTCGGAGCTGTCGAAGCCGTGGATAGTTTAATGTATTAAACTTTTGTTTCGATCTCTAATTATCATTTATGAGTTCCCCTTGCTTTTTCCCGCGGTTAGTGCTACCTTATTCTCGGGTGATGTCAATGAATATTCATAAATCCGCGGAAGATTATCTGGAAGCCATGCTTATGCTCAAGCAGGAGCGCGGCTACATCCGCTCCGTCGACGTGGCGGATAAGCTGGGCGTGACCAAGCCGAGCGTCAGCTATGCGACAAAGCGCTTGAAGGAGAACGGCTATATCTCCTTAGATCCCGCGGGGATGATCGTGCTGGAGGCGCCGGGGCAGGAGATCGCCGAGCGGATGCTTGAACGGCACAATCTGCTGGCCGAGCTCCTGATCGGTCTGGGTGTCAGAGCGGAGACCGCGCGGGAAGACGCCTGCAAAATAGAGCATGACCTGAGCGCCGAGAGCTTCGACGCGATCCGCGCTCATGCAAAGAATTATCGCTGATCATCACGACGAAAAGGACCTCCGATCCGCTTCAAGCGGATCGGAGGTCCTTTGTTCTCTCCGGCCGGAGGCGTAAATCGCTTGCAGCCTGTTTCAGGCTGCATCCCCCGACCCGATCGTTTTCCATGGCGCGAGGCGCGCTCATATCCCCGCGCGCAGGGACATATACATGTTCCAAAGATGCGCGGTCATTTCCTTTTGGACCGCGCGCGGGGAGTGGTTACGTGGTTAACGACATTGAGCAGCGCTCTCGCGAGCTGGCCGTCTATCTGTTGGAGCATCAATGCACCGTCCGTGCCGCGGCCGAGCGCTTCGGCGTCTCCAAGTCCACGGTACACAAGGATATCAGCGAGCGGCTCGAGCACGTCGACCGGGCGCTGTGGCTGCAGGCGCGCGCCCTGCTGGAGCGCAACAAAGCCGAGCGGCATATCCGCGGCGGTCTGGCGA
The DNA here is from genome assembly GCA_017449185.1 of Oscillospiraceae bacterium. Taxonomy (GTDB): domain Bacteria; phylum Bacillota; class Clostridia; order Oscillospirales; family Oscillospiraceae; genus Limivicinus. Next base: position 16,220 of record JAFSJZ010000025.1, on the reverse strand, counting down.
CGAGGAAAAAGTACAAGGGAGAATAAAGAGCGCGTTCACACAGGGAACCGACGCATCCCTGTGTAAACGCACCCAAAAGCGGGGTCGACGGCTGCCGACCCCGCTTTTTGTTCACCGGATTTGCGTGACTGTCACATGAACCGGTCGTTCGGACGGCGGATATCCTCCATCATGCTCTGCAGCCGCCTGCGCAGATCCGCGCGCAGGTTCTGCGCATCCGCAAGAAGCAGCTCCTCTCCCGTGAGAACCCTGATGCGTGCGGCGTCGACGCGGCGGCGCAGCTCCTCAAGCTTCATCGCGGCGACGACCGTATCCTCGGCCTGCATGGCGCGCATGCGCTCGACCTCTTCCTCAATGCCGGTGCGGATGCCCGCGTAGTTGAGTACGGCGTTCTCCCGTACCAGACGCTGGTATTCGCGTACGAGGTTGTAACGGTCGATGACTTCTCCTACGGCGTGGAAGATTTCTTCGTTGTCGCGCTTCTTCCCGTCATATTCGCCGGAGCGGTATTTTTCGGTCACAACGCCGTAGCGCGCGTAAGCGTTGGCTACCGCGTCCGCCCAGGAGATATACAGCTCGCGCTGCGCGCCCTCGCCGATGCGGCGCATGGTCTCACGCCTGCCGATCAGACTCTCGAGCGCCGCGGCCATGGACGCGGCGTTTTCTTCAATGAGCACGCCGCTCACGCCGTCCTTGACGTCCTCTGCGGCGCAGCTTCCCGCGACGAGCACGCTGCCCAGGGCGCAGGCCGCGGCCTCGCGCACGACCAGCCCGTTCGTGTCGAAGGTCGAGGGGAAGAGGAACAGGTCGGCCCGGCAGTACCACGCGCGGATCACCGCGCGGTCGCGGATCGGGGGGATGAAGAGCACCTTGCCGTCCAGCCCGAGCGAGGAGCAGTAAGCGGTGATCTCGTCCTTGTCGCCGCCGCCGCCGACGAAGACCATGCGGAAATCCAAGCCCTTTTCGTCCAGCGTCTTGAGCGCGTCGAGGATGATGCGGATGCCTTTGTACCACATCATGCGTCCTACGAAGAGAAACACGGGCAGCTCCGCGGGCAGGTCGCAGCCGCGCGCGGCCTCGGCCACGGCCGCGTCGTCCACGCGGCCCTTCGGGAAATCCACGCCGTTGGGCATGACGAGGTAATCCCCCTCGTACCCGAGCTTGCGCAGATTTTCACCCGCGCCGCGGCTGACGGTCCATACCTCGTCGCAGGCGGAAATGTTCTGTACGAGAATGCGCGCGGCCTCCGCCTGGATGAGACGGCTGCGGATCGCGCCCTCGATCTCGATGTCGAATTTGGTGTGATAGGTGAAGACGATCGGACGGTCGATCCGGTCGCGCAGCGTGCGCGCGAGCATCGTCGAGGTGATGGGGCAGTGGCTGTGGATCAGCTCGAAGCCCTCGCCCTCGAGGCGGCTCAGCACATCGGCGTCAAAGGGCATGCCCGCACGGTAGCCCACGGCCTTCGTGATGTCAAGGCTGGGATAGCGCACGACGGGGAAGGGGAAGGCCGCGTCGTCCGCATCGGGGTAAAAGGGCGTGACCACGACCGGTTCGCCCCCGTTTTCGCGGATATAGGTGCCGTAGTTGACCACGGCGTTCGCCACGCCGTCGATGGCGGGCGGAAAAGAATCGTTGACGAGACAGACTTTCATGCCTGACTACTCCTGTCCTTTCCCGAAAAAGTCATTGCGGAAGCGGACGGCTGTCGGCGAAGAGGCCACGCCGCCCTGCCCGGTCTCCTTGAGCTGCGGAGACATCATAGCGCCGACCGCACGCATCGCGTCGATGACCTCGTCGGCGGGGATGCGGCTGCGGATCCCGGCGAGCGCCATTTCCGCCGCGCCGAGCGCGTTCATCGCCCCGGCGGCGTTGCGCTTGACGCAGGGCACCTCCACGAGACCCGCTACCGGGTCGCAGACGAGGCCCATCATGTTTTTCAGCGCGATCGCGACGGCGGCGGACATCTGCCGGACGTCTCCCCCGTGCAGATACACCAGCGCGGCGGCGGCCATCGCGGAGGCGGTGCCGATCTCGGCCTGGCAGCCCGCCTCGGCCCCGGACATCGAGGCGCGCGAGGCGATCACCATGCCGAAACCCGCGGCGATATAGAGCGCGGCGATCAGTTCTTCACGGGGCGTGTCATGCTCCGCGGCGTAGGGAAGCAGCACCGCGGGCATCACGCCGCAGGCGCCCGCCGTCGGCGCGGCGACGATGCGGTGCATACAGGCGTTGCACTCGCCCATCCGGATCGCGCCGGTGAGCACGCGCCCGACGAAGTCCCCGCAGATCGTCTCTCCGCGCTCGACATACTGCCGCATGCGCTCGGCGTCTCCGCCGATGAGACGGCTGTGCGAGAGCTGGCCGGGGTCATAGTCCGCGTCGGCCGCGATCATGGCGTCGAGCGCGGCGTTCATCTTTTCAAGCGACTGCTCGGGAGTAATGCCGCTCTCCTCCGCGGAGGCGAGCAGGATCTGCCGCCACAGCGGGAGGGAACTCTCCATCTCCATCTCCTCGAACTGCCGCACCGAATAAAACAAAGCCATTTCTCCGCCCTCCCTCAGTCCTGGTTGATGTAGACCGCGCGCAGGATCCCCGGCAGGCGGCGGATACGCGCGAGCAGGGTGTCATTGAGCGGCGTGTCGCACTCGATGACCATGACGGCCGTGCCGCCGCGGGCGTTGCGGTTGACATGGAAGGTCGCGATGTTGATCTTCTCCTCGGAGAGCACGCGCGAGACCTCCGCCACCGTGCCGGGCTTGTCCTCGTTGCGGATGATGAGCGTCGGCTGCTCGGCGGAGAAACGCAGCGCCATGTCGCCGATGCGCCGGATCTCGATGCGCCCGCCGCCGAGCGAGGCCGCCTCAATGTCGGCCTCCGCGCCGCTGACGCCCTTGAGGACGAGCCGCGCGGTGTTCGGATGGGACATCGGAATCTCGCCGAATGAAAAGGAGAAGATCAGTCCCTTTTCCTGCGCGTATCGAAAGCTGTCCGGCACGCGCACGTCGTCCGGCGCCATGCCCAGCAGCCCGCCGATGATTGCCTTGTCCGTGCCGTGGCCGCGTCCCGTCGCGGCAAAGGAGCCGGAGAGCAGGATATCCGCCTCCGCGATCTCCTCGCCGAGGATGCGGCGACAGGCCAGGCCCATGCGCACCGCGCCCGCCGTGTGCGAGCTCGACGGACCGACCATGATCGGCCCGATCAGATCAAAAATATCCATACAAAATCCTCCTGAACGGAGAGTATTTCCAATACTTTATTATACCCGTCCGGGAGGCGTTTGACAAGGCGAAAACTAAGGTAAGGGGCGTTGAAAACCGGTAGAGCTTCAGCTCCCGTTACCTTCACACCTGCAGCTGCCGCTGCATCTCGCGCCGCAGCCGCTCGATGATCTTCTTCTCCAGGCGGCTGATATAGCTCTGCGAGATGCCCAGCAGATCCGCCACCTCCTTCTGCGTATACTCGCGGCCGGTCCGCAGCCCGAAGCGCAGCGAGATGATCTCCCTCTCGCGATCACCGAGAGAGGAGAGCGCCTCGCGCAGCATCAGCTTTTCCGCGTCGTCCTCGAGCGGACGCGAGACCTCGTCTCCGTCCGTGCCGAGGATGTCCGAGAGCAGCAGCTCGTTGCCGTCCCAGTCGGTGTTGAGCGGCTCGTCAAAGCTCAGCTCGCCGCGGCGCGAGGCGCCTTTGCGCAGCACCATCAGGATCTCGTTTTCGATGCAGCGCGAGGCGTAGGTCGCGAGCTTGATGTTTCTGGAATTGTTGAAGGTGTTCACGGCCTTGATCAGGCCGATCGTGCCGATGGAGATCAGATCCTCGATATTCACGCCGGTGTTTTCAAAATGCTTGGAGATATAGACGACAAGGCGCAGATTATGCTCGATGAGTCTCTTCCGCGCCGCCTCGTCTCCCTGCTCGAGCGCGGCGAGAGCGGCCGCTTACTCCTCCTTCGGCAGCGGAGGGGGCAGCACGTCGCTCCCGCCGATGTAAAAAACCGACGGCGGCTCGACGCCGAGGATCGAGAGGATGCTCTCGCGCAAAAAAGCGATTTGAGGTTTACATAACATTACTGACTCCTTTAGAACGTGTAGAGTTATATTTAAAAAACTCTTCTCAGGCAAGCGGAGAGGGTGTCGACAAGAACGAAATTGCGAGAGAATTCGTGTTCCGGCGATGATGCTTTTTTGCAGACATACTTTGTGTATGTCAAGAAGAAGCGGCGAAGCCGGGGCGCAAATTGTCCGCAAAGCGTCGAAGGCGATACCCTCCTCCGCTTGCCTAAAATATTCCTTCATGGCCCTCGCCGGAGGCAGAGGACGAGAGCGCCACGAGCAGTTTCTCCCCGTCCTCCTTGCCGACGATCGTCAGCGAATCGGGGCGGAAGGCGACAAGAAAACCCTTTGCGCCGACGGCGAAATAGGGTACGAGACACAGTCTGCCGCGCAGCGCGTCAAGGCAGGCGGCGGCCTCGAGGATCTCCGTCGGCTCGTCAAGCAGAAAGAGCGGGTAGTATTCCCCCAGTACGCCGCGCAGCGCTTCCGGGGAGACGACCATCACATGCGCGCCGCTCACGGGCTCGGAGAGGGAATTGCCCGTGTCGACAAGCGCGCGGAAAGCTGTTTCCCGCCCGAGAAAGCGCAGCTTCACCTCAAGGATCTCGCGCTCACGCCGCGCGGCCGCGCCGCGCAGCAGCAGATCGAAGAGCGCCCAAAACAGGAAAAAGCCGAAGCCGAGCAGTCCTGGCGAAAGCGCAAGCGCGCCGCCGGGGCGCAGGGAGAGCGCCCATACGGACCCGCCCAGCGCGGCGGAGAGGATGAAAAAGGACGTGCAGAGCCGCGCGAACTCGCGCTGCCCGTAAAAAGCGCAGAGGCAGAGCGCAGCCCCGCCGAGCAGCTTGCCGCCCGGCGAGAGACAGAAGGCAAGCCCGCACGCCGCCGCGACTGCCCAGAGCGCGCCGAAGGCGGCCGCAAGCGCATAGCGCCGCCGCGAGAGCGGTACGGCGCACAGCCGCGCCGAGAGCAGGCAGATCAAATAGTCGGCGCAGAAGTTTATCGCAAAGCACAAATCGATCCAGACGACTCTCATGGGAGAAGTATACGCCTCACGGCGCTGATTTTCTGTCGTTTGTCCCCCGCCGCGGCGGCGCATTCTTCGCGCGGATGCGTGCCGCACCGCGTCATTTTCGACCGCGTGCAGCGGAAAGCTGAAAGAAAGAATTGTCAAAAGAACGAGGCTGTGGTAAAATCATTTGGAATGAACAGAAACGGAGAACTCCCCCATGTGGTTCACCTTCGCCCTCATCGCCCTGCTGTGCTGGAGCGGTTCTGACCTCTTCTCGAAGATCGGCTGCCAGGATGCCAAAGACAAATACAGCCATCTGAAAATGGTCATGGCCGTCGGGCTCGTCATGGGCCTGCACGCCGCGTACGAGGTCTTCGTCAAGGGCGTGGAGATCAACGCTCAGATCATCCTGACCTATCTGCCCGTCTCACTGCTCTACATCCTCTCGATGGCGATCGGTTATCTCGGATTGAGGTACATCGAGCTGTCCATCTCCTCGCCGATCTGCAACTCCTCCGGCGCGATCGTTGCGGTGCTGACGCTCATCACCGTCGGGATCGGGGACGATTTGCCGCCCGTCGCGCTCGTCGCGGTGGCGCTTGTGTGCGTCGGCGTGATCGCGCTCGGCTTCGTCGAGGCCAACGAGGACGAGGAGCTGCGCGCCAAACGCCAGGAGGCTTCGAATCACCGTTATGCCAAGAGCTGGATCGCCCTGGCGATCCCCGTGGTCTACTGCCTGCTCGACGCGCTGGGCACTTTCGCCGACAGCCGCGTGCTCGAGATCCTCGACGAGGACAGCGCGAACGTGGCCTATGAGTTGACCTTCCTCTTCGTCGGCGCGCTCTGCGCGATCTGGGTGCTGGGCGTGAAAAAGCAGAAGCTCGTACCGAAGATGGAAGCTCCCAAGTACACCGGCGCGATTTTCGAGACGGCCGGCCAGTTCTTCTACATCTACGCCCTCGCCGACAGCGAGCATGTGGCCTTCGCCGCGCCGATCATCTCGGCCTATTGCGTGGCGAGCGTGATCTGGAGCCGCCTCTTTTTGAAGGAAAAGCTGTCCGTCAAGCACTATCTGTCGATTGCGGCGGTGGTTGCGGGCATCGTGATATTGGGTATACTCGACATATAAGGAGCGGATTTTATGGCTATCGCATACAAACGCGTTCTCATCAAGATCAGCGGCGAGGCGCTTGCCGCCGAGAAAAAGACGGGCTATGACTTCGACTTTGTGGGCGCGGTCTGCGAGGCCGTCAAGCGCTGCGTCGAGTTAGGCGCCCAGGTCGGCATCGTGGTCGGCGGCGGCAACTTCTGGCGCGGCGTCAAGGACGGCGGCGGAAAGATCGAGCGCGTCAGCGCCGACAGGATGGGCATGCTCGCCACGGCCATCAACTGCCTTGCGCTCGGCGACGTGTTCGCCCAGCACGGCGTGACGGCCAGGGTCATGACTGCCGTGGATATCCAGGGCGTGGGCGAGCGCTACGACACGAAAAAGGCGATCGAGTATCTCGAGAGCGGCTGCGTCGTGATCTTCGGCTGCGGCACGGGACACCCCTTCTTCTCCACCGACACGGCGGCGGCGCTGCGCGCGGCGGAGATCCGCGCCGACGCGATCCTGCTGGCCAAAAACATCGACGGCGTCTACAGCGACGACCCGCGCAAAAACCCCGCCGCGGTCAAGTTCGACGAGATCAGCTACGCCGACGTGCTCGCGCAGCGTCTCGCGGTCATGGACTCCACGGCCACCAGTCTCGCGATGGACAACGACATCCCCGTCGTAGTCTTCGCCCTGGCCGAGCCGGAGAACATCGTGCGCGTTCTCAAGGGCGAAAAGCTCGGCACACTCGTAAAGTAAAAATGTAAACATATTATTCTGATAAACGGAGGGATCGACATGTCTGACTACAAAGAATTCGAAGACAAGATGAAAAAAACCTGCGACGCGCTGACCACCCAGTTCGCGACCATCCGCGCCGGACGCGCCAACGCCGCCGTACTCGACCAGATCACCGTGGACTACTACGGCTCGCCCACGCCGATCAACCAGGTCGCCTCCATCGGCAGCCCCGATCCGCGCTCGCTGCTGATCCAGCCCTGGGACGGCTCAATCCTCAAGGGCATCGAGAAGGCGATCCTCGCCTCCGACCTCGGCATCAATCCGCAGAACGACGGCCGCATGATCCGTCTGGTCTTTCCTCCGCTCACCGAGGAGCGCCGTAAGGATCTTATCAAGCAGACCAAGAAGTACGGCGAGGAGGCCAAGGTTGCCATCCGCAATATCCGCCGCGACGCGATCGACAAGTTCAAGAAGCAGCAGAAATCCTCCGAGATCACCGAGGACGACTACAAGATCGCCGAGAAGGACATCCAGAAGCTGACCGACGATTATATCAAGGAGATCGACAAGATCACCGAGCGCAAGGACAAGGAACTCAGCGAGATCTGATGGCGGACAAAGAACTGACAACGGGGGGAGCGGAGAGACTCGCTCCTCCCCGCCATATCGCGATCATTCTCGACGGCAACGGCCGCTGGGCCAAACGCCGCGGTCTGCCCCGCACGGCGGGACACGCCGTCGGATCGGAGAATTTCCGCAAGATCGCGACTTACTGCAAGAACATCGGCGTGGAATATCTGACGGTCTACGCCTTTTCCACCGAGAACTGGAAGCGCCCCGAGGACGAGGTCAAAACGATCATGCGCCTGTTGGGGAAGTATCTCCACGAGGCCATCGACACGATGGAGCGCGACCACATCAGGATGAAGGTGCTGGGCAACGTCGAGGGTCTGCCGGAGGAGCTGCGCGCGCTCGTTGCGAAGACCGACGAGATCTCTTCGCGCTACGAGGGCTTCCAGGCCAATATCTGTCTCAACTACGGCGGCAGGGACGAGATCGTCCGTGCCGCGATGCGCTATGCCGCCGACGTCAAAGACGGCCGCGCTCCGGAGCAGATCGACGAGGCGGCCTTCGGCAATTATTTCTATTCCGCCGGCATCCCCGACCCCGAGCTGCTGATCCGTCCGGGCGGCGAGCAGCGTATTTCCAACTTCCTGCTCTGGCAGTGCGCCTACAGCGAATTCTATTTCACCGACGTGCTCTGGCCGGATTTCTCGACCGAGGAGTTGGATAAAGCCATCGCGGAGTACCATCGGCGCGACCGGCGCTTCGGAGGCGTCAAATGACAATCCGGGAGCGCCTGGAGGCGCTTGCGGACGAGAAAAACGCCGATTTCGTCGCTCCGCTCATCCCCGATATCCCTCGGGAGAAGATGCTCGGCGTACGCCTTCCCATGCTGCGCAAGCTGGAAAAGGAGCTGCGCGGCACACCCGAGGCCGCGGCCTTCCTGCACGATCTGCCGCACGAGCTGGTGGATGAGAATCACCTCCACGCCATGCTGATCTCTTCTCTGCGCGATTACGACGCGGCGCATGCGGCGCTGGAGGAGTTTCTGCCCCATGTGGACAACTGGGCGGTCTGCGACACGCTCCGTCCGGCCGCCGTGAAAAAACGCCCCGGGGATTTCGAACGGCAGATCGACCTGTACCTCGCCTCGGATCATCCTTATACGCAGCGCTTCGGCATCGAGATGCTGATGAGCTATTATCTGGGCGAGGCCTTTGATCCTTCCCAGCTCGCGCGCGTCGCCGCCGTCCGTTCGGAGCACTATTACGTGCGCATGATGCAGGCATGGTATTTCGCCACGGCCCTCGCCAAGCAGTACGACAGCGCGGTGCGCGTCCTTGAGGAGAGAAAGCTCGACAAGTGGACGCACAATAAGACGATCCAGAAGGCGATCGAGAGCTATCGCGTGAGCGACGAGCATAAGGCATATCTGAAAACGCTCAGAGAAAAATAAAGAGGAAACGATATGGTCAACACCATTTCCATACTCGGTTGCACCGGCTCGATCGGCCGCCAGAGCGCCGCGGTCGCGGAGCATTTGGGCCTGCGCGTCGCGGCGCTGAGCGCCCAGAGAAAGATCGATCTGCTGGAAGAGCAGACCAGAAAGTTCAGGCCTTCCTTCGTCGCGGTCTACGACGAGGAGGCTGCGAAGCGTTTCCGTATCGCGGTCGCGGACATGGAAGTGCGTGTCGGTACGGGTCTCGAGGGACTGATCGAGGCCGCGTCGCTGGAAGAAAGCGAGTGCGTCGTAACGGCCGTCTCCGGCGCGATCGGCCTGCGCCCGACGCTCGAGGCGATCCGCGCGAAAAAACGCATCGCCCTCGCCAACAAGGAGACGCTCGTCTGCGCGGGCGAGCTCGTCATGGCCGAGGCGAAAAAACACGGCGCGGAGATCGTGCCCGTGGACAGCGAGCACTCCGCCATCTTCCAGTGCCTGATGGGCCGGGAGAAATCCGAGCTGCACAAGATCCTGCTCACCGGCTCGGGCGGCCCCTTCCGCGGCAAGGCGCGCGCGGAGCTCGAATCCGTCACGCCGCAGCAGGCCGTCAGCCACCCGAACTGGAGCATGGGCGCCAAGATCTCGGTCGACAGCGCGACGATGATGAACAAGGGCCTGGAATTCATCGAGGCCATGCATCTCTTTTCCGTGACACCCGACGATATTCAGGTGGTGATCCACCCGCAGAGCATCATACATTCTATGGTGGAGCTGATCGACGGGACGGTCATCGCCCAAATGGGCGTGCCGGACATGGGGCTGCCCATTCAACTCGCCCTGACTTACCCGCAGCGCTGCGAGAGCATGTTCGAACACCTGGACTTTTACCGCCTGCGCGATCTGAGCTTTGAGGCGCCCGACTACGAGAAGACGCCCTGCCTGAAGCTCGCGATGGACTGCGCGCGCGAGGGCGGGCTCGCCCCCTGCGTGATGAGCGCCGCCAACGAGGTGGCCGTCCACGCGTTCCTGCGCGGCGAGCTTGGCTTCAACCGCATCTATGATGCGGCGGCCGCCTCCGTCGAGGCGCTTGGCCACGCGAGCGCGCCGGATCTCGAAACGATCCTCGAGGCCGACCGCGCCGCCCGCATCTTTGTAACGGAGAACTATCTGTAAATGAGCATTTTCTACATTGTCATCGGCATTCTGATCTTCGGCCTGCTCGTGGCTGTCCACGAGCTGGGCCACTTTGCCGCGGCCAAGGCCTGCGGCGTGAAGGTCAACGAGTTCGCTGTCGGCATGGGCCCGGCGATCGTCAAAAAGCAAAAAGGCGAGACGCTCTATTCCCTGCGCTGCATCCCCTTCGGCGGCTACTGCGCCATGGAGGGCGAGGACGAGGACACGGGCGACAGCCGCGCTTTCACCAATCAGAAGGCGTGGAAACGCTTCATCATCCTCGCGGCCGGCTCGGCCATGAACTTCCTGATGGGCTATGTCATCGTGCTGATCCTCTTCTCGGGCGCCGGCGGCTTCCGCGCCCCGGTTATCGCGGATTTCATGGACGGCTGCCCCTACGAGAGCGCGGTGGGCCTGCAGCAGGGCGACCGCTTCCTGCGCATCGACGGCAAGCGCGTCTGGCAGTATTACGACGTGGGCGACATGCTCAATGCCGGCGGCGAGAAGCACGACATCGTCGTGCGGCGCGACGGAAAGCGCGTCAAGCTCGACGACTATTACATGGTCCCCGTGGAGTACGAGGGCCAGACGCAGAAAATGTACGGCTTTTACTTCGGCATCGACGAGCCGACCGCTTTCAACAAGCTGCGCTACGCCGGCAGCACGACGATGGAATTCGTGCGCATGGTCTGGGACGCGCTGCGCCAGCTCGTCGGCGGCAAGGTGTCGGTCAACGATCTCTCCGGCCCGGTGGGCATCGTGGACATGATGGCCGAGACGGGCGAGCAGGCCGAGAGCGTATCCGCCGGCCTGTATGACATCTTCTATCTCGGCGCCTTCATCGCGGTGAACCTCGCCGTGATGAACATGCTGCCCATCCCCGCGCTCGACGGCGGCAGGATCTTCTTCCTGCTCGTTACGGCGATCATCGAGGGGATCACCCGCAAGAAGCTCGATCCCAAGTACGAGGGCTACGTCCACGCGGCAGGCATGATCCTGCTGCTGGGGCTGATGGCCTACGTGCTCTTCCACGATATTTTCAGGATAGTGACGAAGACATGACGAGAGAGAACACCAGACAAATCAAGGTCGGCGCCGTTGCCGTGGGCGGCGGGGCGCGCGTGAGCGTGCAGTCGATGTGCAACACCCACACCTGGGACGCGGAGGCCACAGTCCGGCAGATCCTCGCGCTCGAGGAGGCCGGCTGCGACGTCGTGCGTCTTGCGATCCCCGACATGCGCGCGGCGCAGGCGATCTCGGAGATAAAAGAGCGCGTGCACATCCCGCTTGTGGGCGACATCCATTTCGACTATCGCCTCGCGCTCGAGGCCGCCGCGCGCGGGATCGACAAGATCCGCATCAATCCCGGCAACATCGGCGGAGAGGAGAACGTCCGCGCCGTGGCGGAGGCCTGCCGGAAGAAGAACATCCCCATCCGCATCGGCGTGAACGCGGGCAGCCTCGAAAAACCGCTGCTGGAGAAATACGGCCACCCCAGCCCCGAAGCGCTCGTGGAGAGTGCGCGGGGCCATATCGCGCTTCTGAACAAATATGATTTCGACGATATCTGCCTCTCGCTCAAATCCTCCTCCGTGCCGCTGACGATCGCGAGTTACCGCGCGGCGGCCGAGGTCTTCCCGTATCCGCTGCACCTGGGCGTGACGGAGACGGGTACGCTGTTCAACGGCACGGTGCAGTCCGCCGTCGGCATCGGCACGCTGCTCTCGGAGGGCATCGGCGACACGATCCGCGTCTCACTGACCGCAGATCCGATCGAAGAGATCAAAGTAGGCCTCGCGATCCTGAAGGCCGCTGGCGTTCGAAAGGGCGGCGTGAAGTTCATCTCCTGCCCGACCTGCGGGCGGACGGAGATCGACCTCATCTCTCTGGCCAAACAGGTAGAAGAGGCGGTCGGAGGGATCGAGCGCGACATCACCGTGGCGGTGATGGGCTGCGTGGTCAACGGGCCGGGCGAGGCGCGTGAGGCCGACTACGGCATCGCGGGCGGCCGCGGCAAGGGTCTGATCTTCAAAAAAGGCCAGGTCGTAGGGACCTATGCATATGACGAGCTGTTCGGCGCGCTGCTGGACATGATCGAGAAGGACGGCGAGGCATGAGCGAACACACAGCGTTTCTGACGATGTTCCCCGGCTGCGCCGATCTGAGGGACTGCTGCGGCGGCCTGGACAGAGCCTCTGTCACCGATCTGCAGATCGACTATACCGAAAAGATGCTGACGATCAGCGCCTTCTTTCCCGCCATGCCCTCCATGGCGGATCTCGCGCTGCTCACCGAGCGCATCCGCCGCGATTATGCGATCCTCGGCGCCGTGATCATCCCGGATTATCCGCGTGAAAAGCTTGCCGCCTCCCCGGCCGTGGACGCCGAATCGAAGAGCGGCGCCGCGCCGCAGGGCAAGGTGCTCATGGGCAAGGCCATCAAGGCAAAGCCGATCGAGATGCGCACGATCACGATGGAGTCCGGCCGCGTCACCGTCGAGGGCGACGTTTTCGCCGTCTCGAGCCGCACGGTCAAAAACGGCGGCGCGGTGCTGAGCTTTGACATGACCGACAACACCGGCTCGATCCGTGTGAGCAAATTCCTGCGTTCGGACGAGGACCGCTCCATCGTCGAAACGATCGACAAAGACATGCACCTGTTCGTACAGGGCGAGATCGTCTACAGCAAATATGACAACGACATCGTGCTCGAGCCGCGTCACATCGTCAAAGGCAAAAAGCAGATCCGACCCGACAACGCGCCCGAAAAGCGCGTTGAGCTGCACATGCACACGCGCTTTTCCGCCCTCGACGCGCTGACTGACCCGAAAAAGATCGTCGAGCGCGCAGCCTACTGGGGCATGCCGGCCATCGCCGTGACCGATCACGGCGTCGCGCAGGCCTTCCCGGATATGTGGACGGCGGGGAAGAAGTACGGCGTGAAGATCATTTACGGCACGGAGTGCTACTTTCTCAACGACATGGACGGCAACAGCGCCGTCATCGGCAAGAGCCGCCTCGGCCTTGACGCCGAATTCGTGGCCTTCGATATCGAGACCACCGGCCTCAATGCGCAGAGCGACCGCATGACCGAGATCGGCGCGGTGATTTTCTCGGGCGACAGGATCATCAAAGAGTTCAACACCTTCGTCGACCCGAAAATGCCGATCCCCGCGGACATCACCGAGCTCACCGGCATCCGTCAGAGCGACGTGCAGGGTGCGCCGGACGAGAGCGAGGCGCTGCGTCTCTTTCTCGACTTCGCCGGCGGGCGCCCGCTCATCGCCCACAACGCGCATTTCGACGTGGGCTTCATGGCTGCCGCAGCCCGGCGCAGCGGCATCCGCTTCACGCCGGTTTTCCTTGATACGCTCGCGCTCTCGCAGGCCCTGTGTCCGGAGCTGCACCGCTTTAAGCTGGACATCGTGTCCAATCACCTCGGCCTGCCGAAGTTCAATCACCATCGCGCCTCGGACGACGCGATGGTCGTCGCGCGCATCATGGGCAGGTTTTTGCCCATGCTCGCCGCGCAGGGTGCAAGGAGCGTGGACGACATCGAGACGGTCTACCACTCTCTGCGCCGGACGGACGTGGCGAAAACGCACCACATGACGCTGCTGGTCCTCAACCGAAAGGGTCTGAAAAATCTCTACGAGCTGATCTCGCAGAGCTATCTGAAGTATTTCCACCGCGTCCCGACCGTCCCGAAGAGCCTGCTGGCCGGCCATCGCGAGGGCATCCTCGTCGGCTCGGCCTGCGGCATGGGCGAGCTATACGGCGCGGTAATGAAGGGCGCGAGCGAGAAGGAGCTCGAAAAGATCGCCTCCTTCTACGACTACCTGGAGATCCAGCCGATCTGCAACAACGGCTTTCTTGTGGAGAACGGCACGGTCAAGGACGAGACCGTGCTGCAGGACTATAACCGCACGATCCTCAAAATCGGCAAAAAGCTCGGCAAGCCGGTCGTCGCGGCCAGCGACGTCCACTTTCTCGACCCTTCGGACGAGCAGTACCGCAAGATCCTGCAGGCGGCCAAGAAGTTCTCGGACGCCGATCGGGACTGCCCGATCTATTTCCGCACGACGGAGGAAATGCTCGCGGAGTTCTCCTACCTGGGCGAGGAGACGGCCTATGAGGTCGTAGTCGCCAACACCCGGGCGATCGCCGACATGGTCGAGCCGATCGAGCTGCTGCCGAAGGAGCTGTTCCCGCCGAAGATCGAAAACTCCGCCGAGCAGCTCAAAGAGCTGGTATACACGAAAATGCACCGCATCTACGGCTCCGAGCCGCCCAAGATCGTGCAGGAGCGCGTGGATACCGAGCTCGGCACGATCCTTTCCCACCACTACGACGTCATCTACATGAGCGCGCAGAAGCTGGTGCAGAATTCGCTCGAGCACGGCTACCTCGTCGGCAGCCGCGGCAGCGTGGGTTCGTCCATCGTGGCCTATATGTCCGGCATCACGGAGGTCAACTCCCTGCCGCCGCACTATGTCTGCCCCAAATGCTGCCACAGCGAATTTGTGACCGACGGCAGCTACGGCTGCGGCGCGGACATGCCCGAGAAGAATTGCCCGGTCTGCGGCGAGAGACTGCGGCGCGACGGCTTCGACATCCCCTTCGAGACCTTCCTCGGCTTTCCGGGCAATGAAAAAACGCCGGATATCGACCTGAACTTTTCGGGCGAATACCAGGCGAAGGCACACAAATACACGGAAACGCTCTTCGGCGCCGACCACGTGTTCCGCGCAGGGACCATCGGAACGCTGGCGGACAAGACCGCCTTCGGTTACGTCAAAAAGTATCTTGAGGAACGCGGGATCGCGGCGACGAAGGCCGAGGAAAACCGCCTCACGCAGGGCCTTGTCGGCATCAAGCGTACGACCGGCCAGCACCCCGGCGGCCTCGTCATCATCCCGCAGGACATGGACGTGACCGACTTCTGTCCCGTGCAGCACCCGGCTGACGACCCCGACAGCGACATCATTACGACCCATTTCGAGTATCACTGTATGGAGGCCAACCTCCTCAAGCTGGACGAGCTGGGGCACGACGACCCGACTATGATCCGGATGATGGAGGATTCCACCGGGGTGGACGCCAAGGAGATCTCCCTCTCCGATCCCGAGACGATGTCGATCTTCACCTCGCCCGCCGTGCTCGGTCTGCCGGAGGACGACCCGATCATCGGAAAGACCGGCTCGATCGGCGTGCCGGAGTTCGGCACGCCCTTCACCCGCCAGATGCTTGTGGACACGCAGCCGCGGCAGTTTGACACGCTGGTGCGCCTGTCCGGCTTCTCCCACGGCACGGACGTGTGGGCCGGCAATATCCGCGACCTTGTGCTCAACGGCACGGCGACGGTCAACGAAACCATCGGCTGCCGCGACGACATCATGATCTACCTCATCCAGAAGGGCATGAAGCCGGCGCTGGCCTTCAAGACGATGGAGGATGTGCGCAAAGGCAAGGTCAAGAAGACGGGGAACTTCCCGGGAGACGCCGAGCAGCAGATGCGCGGCATGGGTGTGCCTGACTGGTGGATCGAGTCGGCGCGCAAGATCGCCTACCTCTTCCCGAAGGCGCACGCCGTGGCCTATGTGATGATGGCCTTCCGTATCGCCTGGTTCAAGGTGCACGAGCCGCTGGCTTTTTATGCGGCCTATTTCTACCGCCGCAGCCAGAAGGGCGAGTTTGACGCGCAGATGATGTGCGGCGGGACCGAATCCGTCCGCCGCAGGATCGCCGACATGCGCCGCCGCACGGACCTGTCTTCCAACGAGGAGGATCTGCTTGTCACGCTCGAGGCGGTGTATGAGTTCAATATGCGCGGCTTTTCCTTCCTGCCGATCGATCTGTACAAGTCGGATGCGTCGAAATTCCTGATCGAGGACGACGCGCTGCGCCCGCCCTTTATCTCGGTCTCCGGTCTCGGCGAGGCGGCGGCGGAGGACCTCTTCCGGTGCGGCCGCAGCGGCAAGCAGTACATTTCCGTGCAGGATCTCGGAAGCGACTGCCCCAAGGTCAGCCAGACGCACCTGGACACGCTGCGCACCCTCGGCGCCCTCGGCGATCTGCCCGAGAGCAACCAGATCAATTTGTTTGATTTCTGAAAAATGAAAAGGCGCGCTGCCGCAGGCAGCGCGCC
>JAFSJZ010000024.1 GCA_017449185.1 Oscillospiraceae bacterium | reverse complement strand
TTTCCGAGACTCGATCCGGGGCCTGAAAAGCCGCTGCCTTGGCATGGATCTGCTGGTGGCGCTCTCCACCACGGCGATCTATGTTTACAGCACAGTCGTCGCCTTCACCGTGACCGAGAACATCAAGCTCTATTATCTCTGTGACGGGGTGCTCATTTCGCTGCTGCTCTTCGGGCGCTATCTCGAATCCGTGGCGATCTACCAGAGCGGCGAGGCGGTGCGCGACCTCCTGCGACTGCAGCCCAAGACCGCGACCGTGCTGCGGGATGGGATCGAGACCGAGATCGACGCTGCGGAGATCGTTTCCGGCGACACGATCCAGCTCCGCCCCGGCGAACGGATCCCCGCCGATGGGACGATCCTCGAAGGAAGCTGCCTGGTGGATGAGTCGCTGCTGACCGGCGAGAGCGAACCCGTGGAAAAAAGGCCGGGCGCCAGCATCACCGGCGGTACGCTCGACCGTGAAGGCAAGGTCAGGTACACGGCGACCTCGGTTGGCGAGGATTCGACCCTGCAGCAGATGGCAGCCTTCGTGCGCCGCGCGCAGAGCGAAAAGGCGCCTGTGCAGCGTTTCGCGGATCGGATCGCCTCGATCTTCGTTCCGTCTGTCATCGCCCTTGCGGTGCTGATCTTCGCGCTGTGGTTTGCCCTGCTCGCTCCCGGTGATTGGGGAAAGGCGGTCTCGACGGTCTGCGGCGTGCTGGTGATCGCCTGCCCCTGTGCGCTGGGTCTCGCCACGCCCGCGGCCTTGATGACGGCTTCCGGACGGGCGGCGGAGCTGGGGATCCTCTTCAAAGGAGCCTCGGCCATTGAAAAGGCATGGAGCATTGATACGGTCGTATTCGACAAAACCGGTACTCTGACCGAAGGCCGCGTGGAGCCGGGGATCCGCGATCCGCTGCGCGAAGACGCGAAAAGCGCTGTCGACGCCTGCAAGGCGCTGGGGCTGGAGGTCTGGATGATCTCCGGCGACAAGGAGGAAACGGCAAGACGCATCGCCCAGATATGCGGGATTGAGCACATTCTCTTTGAGGTGAAACCGGAGGAAAAGGCTGCACAGATCTCTCGGCTGAAGAGCAAAGGCCGCCGCGTCGCCATGGTGGGCGACGGGATCAACGACGCTCCGGCCATGGCGGAAGCGGATCTTGCGATCGCCATGGGTACCGGAACGGACATTGCCATCGAGTGTGCCGACGCGGTGCTGCCCGGCGGGCGCATCGGTCGGGTGCCGCAGGCGTTGCGGCTCGCCAAAACAGTCCGAAGGACGGTACGGCAAAATCTCGGCTGGGCGCTGTTCTATAACCTGATCTGCATTCCCGTCGCGGCCTGCGGGATCGTGAATCCCTCCATCGCCGCGGCGGCCATGACACTCTCGTCCAACGGCATCTTGCTGCACTCGCTGCGGCTGAACAAGGCGGAGGCATTGAATGAAAACGGAACGCTGTGAGATCAGGATCCGCGGCATGATCTGCAGAAGCTGTACCGACGAGGTATCCGGGATGCTGCTGCGGACAAAAGGGGTCGTCAAAGCAACCGTCAGCTACCGCAAGGCAATGGCTGAAGTCAGCTATGATCCCGCGTTGGTCTCGCCGGATGAACTGGAAAGACGCATCAAGGCTCTCGGTTATGAAACCGGAGAACGCAGCCGTGCCGAGCGTTTGCTGGACTTGGGCTGTGCTGCCCTTACCGTCCTGCTGGCCTGGCTGCTGCTTCGCTGGGGCGGCGCCTCGCCCAAGATCGGCGGTGGGAGCTTCGGCGCGCTGTTTCTGGTCGGCCTCTCGACCAGTCCGCACTGTCTCGGCATGTGCGGCGGCATTCTGCTCTCGGCCTGCCATGGAGGCGAGGGACGAAAAGCGCAGCTCGGCGCCGCACTCGGCTATAACGGCGGGCGTATGATCTCCTACACAGCTCTGGGCGCCGTGTTCGGCGCACTGGGCACGGTGCTGACATATACGCTCAGCATGAAGTCGATGCTCTTCACCATGCTGGGACTTGTCGTTGCCCTGCTGGGCCTCAACATGTGGGGCCTGCTGCCCGCGCTGCCGTCCCTCCCCGACGAGGCAGGAACAGCTTGCCGTCTGCCCGACAAGTTCCGGCGTCAAACGCCGCTGCTGGTCGGCCTGCTGACGGGCCTCATGCCCTGCGGCGCGCTGTACGCCGCCTGGCTCTGCGCCATGTCCTCCGGCAGTGCAGGAAACGGTGCCCTTCTGATGCTGGCCTTCTCGCTGGGCACCGTGCCGCTGATGCTGCTGTTCGCCTCTCTCGGCGCTCTGCTGCCGCGCGGCTGGACGAAGTACCTGCGCAAGCTCGGAGCGGTTCTGGTGACGTCCATGGGGCTGAAAATGCTGATCGGCGGTCTCTTGCTTTTGCAGGGATAATTCGTTATACTTTTTCCGAAAGCGAGGGATCCATATGCCGTTGATCGTCGATAAAGAGGCCGTCCGCAAAGAGATCCTGATGGCCTTTGAGC
>JAFSJZ010000023.1 GCA_017449185.1 Oscillospiraceae bacterium | reverse complement strand
GTCGAAAGGATCCTCCTCGGCGGCAGGAGCCTCCGTGGGAGCAGGGGCGGGAGCGGGGGCGGCGGCAGCCTTTTCGACCGCGCCGGAGAACAGGCCCTGCGGCTTGCCTGAGACATTCACCGGGCGAACCGGAGCGGCGGCAGCGGGAGCGTCAGCAGCGGCCTGTGCGCTCTCGTCAAAGCCGGTTGCGATAACGGTCACGCGGATCTCATCCTCGAGCGTCGGATCGAAGGACGCGCCGAAGATGATGTTGGCTTCGGGATGCGCGGCCTCCTGGACCAGGCTGGCGGCAGACTCGATGTCGTCCAGCCCCATATCCTCGGAGCCGGTGATATTGATCAGCACGCCGCGCGCGCCGTTGATGGAAGTTTCCATGAGCGGGCTGGCGACGGCCAGGCGGGCGGCTTCCTCGGCCTTGCCCTTGCCGGCGGCATGTCCGACGCCCATATGGGCGTAGCCGGCGTTCTTCATGATCGTGGTCACATCCGCAAAATCGAGGTTGATGAAGCCTGTGTTCTTGATCAGATCGGAGATGCTGGTGACGGCCTGATGCAGCACGTCGTCGGCGATCTCGAAAGCGTTGGCCAGCGTGATCTTCTGGTCGGTGGCGTATTTCAGGCGGTCATTGGGGATGATCAGCAGAGAGTCGACTTTTTCAAGCAGCTCGCGGATACCCTCGTTCGCCTGGTCCATGCGGCGCTTGCCCTCGAACTTGAAGGGCTTGGTCACGACGCCGACGGTGAGGATTCCCGCCTCGCGCGCGAGATCGGCCACGATCGGCGCGGCGCCGGTGCCTGTGCCGCCGCCCATGCCGGCGGTGATGAACACCATGTCCGCATTCTCCAGCGCCTTGGCGATGTCGTTGCGGCTCTCCTCGGCGGAGCGCTTGCCGATCTCGGGATCGGAGCCGGCGCCCTGACCGTGCGTCATTTTTTCACCGATCTGGATCTTCTGATCGGCGTTGGATACGCTCAGCGCCTGCTTGTCGGTGTTGATCGCGACAAACTCCACGCCCTGCGTACCGGATTTGACCATTCTGTTGACAACGTTATTGCCGGCACCGCCTACGCCGACTACCTTCAGCGTAACAACATTCTCGGGGCCAGTTTCTGCTTTGAAATCCATCGTATTGCCTCCCTGTTTTTATCTCGAACAATATATCTGACAAGAAGTCCTAGTTCGCTTTATAACGCTATATTATTACATTTATCCCGTGAGGTCAAGCTGTTTTTTCACATCTGTGAAAGGAGTTGTCACTGTTTTGTAAATTGTCTTGTTTACTGTGGAATGAAGTGCGCGCTGTATCCGTCGGAGACGTCGATGATCCCCACGTCGCCCTCCTTGAGCTGTTCAAGAACCGACTCGACCATGGCGAATTTGTGGTTGACCTCCGCGCTGCCGCCGAGAACGACCGTAAAACGCGTGCCGTAGTACATCTTTGCGCCGAGCTCTTCGGAGAAATCCAGTTTCAGGATCTGATCGGTGAGATTTCGTTCCTGGATCTGATACAGGACCTCGGCAATAAAGCTGATGATCGCGTCGTCCCCGTCCGCGCTGGTGAGTCTCTCGCCGATAAGCAGCGTGCCGGGATTGAGTCCTTCGATGCCGATCAGTGATCCCAGCTCATCTTCCGTGGCCTTGCCGAGGATCTTGCAGCTTCGGTCAATGGTCCAGTTCTCGTCGCCGACGGCGATATAGGCCAGCGCCTTGCACTCCTGCACGGTGATGATCACCTTGTCGGGCAGCTGACGTGCAACCGAAACCTCTTCGACATAGGGCAGCTTGGCAAAGACGCGGCTGATGGCGGCAAAGCGGTCGAAGAAGAACAGATTGTCTCCCTGCTCGATATCGATGGCGCTGATGATCTCCTCATCGGTATAGTGTTCGTTTCCTTCGACGCTGATATCCGAAATACGCAGAAAAACGCTCATCAAAAACACGATCGCAATAACAACGACGGCAAAGACCAGGATCGCGCCGCTCACCGTGCGCCTGCGCGGTTTTTTATATTCGCCGTGCTTGCTGGACGGCGGCTGGGTGATTCGATTGGAAGGCATGGCGGTCATCCCTTTCATGTATGTTCGATCCAGACCTCCGCGCCGAGCGCGCAGAGCCTGTCGTCAAGATTCTCGTATCCGCGTTTGATATGTCCCGCGTCGATCACGCGGCTCTCTCCTCGGGCAGAAAGCGCGGCGACGATCATCGCCGCGCCGCCGCGCAGATCCGGCGCTGTCAGCGTCTCTCCGTGCAGCTCCTTCACGCCGCGCACAAGCGCCGTGGTATCTTTTACGCGGATGTCTGCACCGAGCCGGCGCAGCTCGCTGACCTGCCGGTAACGGTTCTCGAAGATCGTCTCGGTAATCTGCGTCGTCCCTTCGGCGCGCAGAAGCGCGGCCATGAGGATAGGCTGCGCGTCCGTCGGGAAGCCCGGATACGGAGCCGTCACGATGCTTCCCGGCGCGCGGAGAGATCCGCTTGAGCTGATCTCGACGATGTCGTTAACGTGTATTATATCACAGCCCGCTTCATTTAGGAAGTGCAGAACGGTCAAAAAATGATCGGGTTTTACGCCTGAGAGGATGATCCTGCCTCCCGCGGCGGCGCAGGCGCAGGCGAGCGTCGAGGCGACAATTCTGTCGCCCGGGACGGTAAAATCCGCTTCCGGGCGCGGCGAAACGCCGCAGATGACCACCGTATCGCTGCCCGCGCCTGCGATATGCGCCCCCAGACTCGTAAGATAGTCCTGCAGAGCAACGATCTCCGGCTCGCGCGCCGCGCCCCGGATCGTCGTGCGGCCCTCGGCCGCGCAGGCCGCCAGCATGATATTTTCCGTCGCGCCGACGCTCGGAAAGCGCAGCGTGATATCCGCTCCGTGCAGCCGTTCGGCGCGGCAGAAGAGGTCTCTCCCCTCCTCGTCGATCTGCGCGCCCATCGCGCGCAGGGCGGACAGGTGCAGGTCGATCGGCCTCTTTCCGAGCTGACAGCCGCCGGGCAGACTTAGTTTCGCTTCTCCGCAGCGTCCCAGCAGAGCACCCATGAAAATGACGGACGAGCGCATTTCCGCCATCAGCTCATGCGGGACCTCCGCGCAGTTCACCCCGGTCGAGTCGATGCATATTTCGCCCTCGCTGCGTTCAACGCGGCAGCCGAGGTGAGAGAGAATACTCGCCGCCGCATCCACGTCCCGCAGCTGCGGGACGTTTCGGATCTGCGAGCGGGCAGGCAGCACCATGCTTGCGGCCAGCACAGGCAGCGACGCGTTTTTCGAGCCCTGGACGCGGCAGCTTCCGAACAGACGGTTGCCGCCTCTGACGTGCCATATTTCCATAGACAGATCCCCCCGCACACAGAAATCATGTCATTCTATGCCCGGGGGGATCGTGTTGTGTTTTTCAGCGCAGCGTGTCGAGAATGATCCCGCAGATCTTATCCGCAGCGTCGGGAACGGCCAGCGAGAGCATCGCCTCGCGCATTGAGGAGAGACGGTCTTTGTCGGCGAGCAGACTGCGGATCTCCTCAAACAGGCTCTGTGCGTCGAACTCTCCCTCGAGAAAGACCTTCGCGCCGCCGGCCTTCTCCAGCACGCGCGCGTTTTTCTCCTGGTGGTTGTTCGTCACGTTCGGTGAGGGGACGATGACCGCAGGTTTGCCGAGATAGGTCAGCTCCGCCAGCGAGGACGCACCGGCCCGGCAGAGCACGAGATCGGCCGCTGCCATGACGCGCGGCATATCGTAGATGTAGCGGCGCACATCCGCGCCGTAGTCTCTGTAATCCGGCGCGATCGCATCCAGCTTTCCGCACAGATCCTCAAAGTAGGCGCCGCCCGCGGAATGGATAAGCCGAAAGCTCTGATCGGCTTTCATCATCGGGATCAGTTCCGCCATGATCTCATTCATATGGCCCGCGCCGAGCGATCCCCAGACGGACACGACCAGCGGCCTGTCATCCGGGATGCCGAGCTGTTTTTTCGCCGTTTCCTTCGTATAGCTCGAGAAGCTGCCTCGCACCGGCGTTCCGGTCACGGAGACCTTGTCGGGCTTTGGATATTGCGCGAGGCTGTCCTCAAAGCCGACCATCACCCTGTCAACCTGTCCGGCAAGCATTTTGGTCGTCAGGCCGGGCACGGCGTTGCTCTCGTGCACAAGCGTCGGGATATGCAGGCGCGCGGCCGCCGTCAGCACCGGAAAGCAGACGTAGCCGCCCGTTCCGATCACCGCGTCCGGCTTGAAATCCCGGATGATCTTTTTTGCTTTCTCCGTGGACACAGCCACGTTTTTGAGCGTATGAAGATTGTGCGCAATGCCCTCGAGACTGCGGCTGCGGCTGATGTTCGTGATCTCGATCTCTCGGATCTCATAGCCCTCGCGCGGGACGAGCTCAGTCTCCATCATGCCCTTGGCACCGATAAAGAGGATCTTGCAGTCTCCGAACAGTTCCTGCAGCCTTCCTGCGATTGCCAGCGCAGGATTGATGTGCCCGGCCGTGCCGCCGCAGGTAAAAATGAATTTCATGGAAACTTCCGTCCCCCCTCTCTCTGTCTTCAGCTTCCCGCCTCGACCTCGCGCGAGGCGCTCAGTACGATCCCCATCTCCGCGAGCTGAAGGATCAGCGCCGTGCCGCCGTAGCTGAACAGCGGCAAAGAAATGCCCGTACAGGGCAGCAGATTGGTCACGACCGCCACGTTGAGAAAAACCTGCAGCGCAAGGAGCGTGGTGATGCCCGCCGCAACGAGGAAGCTGAACGGATCGCGGCAATGCAGCGCGATCTGAAAACCGCGCAGAATCAGCAGCGCGAACAGAAGAAGCACCAGCGCCGCGCCGAGAAAGCCCAACTCTTCACAAAGAACAGAAAAGATAAAGTCATTGTGTTCCTCCGGCAGATACAGGTACTTCTGCCTGCTCCCGCCCAGTCCCACGCCTGTCAGCCCGCCCGAACCGATCGTATAGAGCGATTGGACAATCTGATAGCCCTCGTTTGAGGAACTGGAAAAGGGATCGCGCCAGGTGCTGATGCGCGTGGAGGCATAAGGAAAAAAGATCAGCAGCACGCCCAGTCCCGCGCCTGCAGCGCCGAAGGCCGCGGCAAACCAGCCGAGCGGCGCACCGCCCAGGAAGAGCATCGCCGCGCCGATGGCAAGGATGATGATCGAGGCCGAGAAGTGCGGCTCGAGCATCAGAAGCCCTACAATCAAAGCCAGGATGAGCGCGAAGGGCAGGATGTCCGTTCGAAAGGCGCGCATGCGCCCCCTTCTGCGGCAGATCATCGCTGCAAAAAGCAGGATGACCGCGAGCTTGGCAAGCTCCGATGGCTGCAGCGTCAGCGAGCCGACGCCCAGCCAGCGCCGCGAGCCGTTGGCCTTGACGCCGACGAGCGGCACCAGAGCCAGCAGAGCAATGGTCAGGCCCATAAAATGCGGGGCAAAACGCCTGTAAAAGCCCATCGGAAAGCGCGAGGCGAGCAGCATCGCCGCGACGCCCGCGCCGGCGAAGATCAGCTGCCGGATAAAATAATAGGCGGCGTTGCCGCCGGTAACGCCTGCCGGGTCGTACCAGGCGCGCGGAAAGCTCGCCGAGAGGACCATGATCACACCCAGACACAGCAGGATCAGCACGAGGATCAAAAAGATCTGATCCACTCCGCTTTTTTTCTCCTCCGTGCGCAAAGCAGAAAAGTCGGCGAGGCGGGCCGTGTCGTAACGCACGTCTCCCACCTCCCCGGCTTTGTCATCTTACATGGCGTAACGCTGGAACACTCCAATAAAGGATATGACGGCAAAGAGCAGACTTATGCCTGTGAAGAGCACAAATAATTCTTTCTCGCTCCATTTTTTCCCGGTCCAGCCGCCCATCTCCAGATGATGATGGAAGGGCGCCATCTTGAACACGCGCTTACCGTGGCTGAGCTTGAAGTAACCGACCTGAATGATGTCCGAGAGCGTTTCGATGATGTACATGATGCCGATCGTGATGAGGATCAGCGGCATATCGTAGGCAAAGGCCATCGCGGCGACCGCGCCGCCGAGGAAAAGCGAACCCGTGTCGCCCATGAAGACCTGGGCCGGGTTGAAGTTGTAAACCAGGAAGCCCATCAGGCCGCCCAGCAGCGCGGAGGCAAAAATACCCAGTTCCAGATATTCCTTGCCCCACGCGAAGGTGACCGCGACGAAAAACAGGCACACAGGCAGCGAAGTGCCGGTAGCCAGCCCGTCCACTCCGTCGGTGAGGTTGACGGCGTTGACCGTGCCGACGATCACAAAAGCGGCGAAGATGAAGTACAGCCACTCCGGGATGGGGACGGAGGTGTTGAAAAACGGGATGTAGAGGTTCGGCCTGACAAAACCGAGCCGCCGCATCAGCAGAATGAACACGAGCGCAGCGGAGAGCTGGAGCAGGAACTTCATACTCGCCGACAGGCCGAGGTTATGACGGTTTTTGATTTTTTCCCAATAGTCGAGAAAGCCGATCGCGCCAAAAACCAGTGCGAAAAGAAACACGAACAGATGAACAAACTTGCCTCGCATCATACTCGGAAAGCCGATCGTAAGCAGCGAGAGCAGAACGCCCAGAATGAACATAACGCCGCCCATGGTAGGCGTGCCGCTCTTTTTTCTGTGCCATTCCACTTCGCTCTTGATCGCCTGCCCGGCTTTCTGTCTGCGCAGCCAGGGAATATAGTATTTGCCGAATGCCGTAGCAAACAGAAACGCCAGAATAAAGGCGCACATCAGCTTTATCGTCATCTGTCTTTCCTCATCCTCAGGTATTCCGCCACGATCTCCCGCTCGTCCATGTGGTGCTTTTCGTGTCCCACGATCTGATAATCCTCATGGCCCTTTCCGGCAAGCAATATTACATCACCCGCGCGGGCGTTGTCAAGGGCCGCACGGATCGCCTCGATCCTGTCGCAGATGCGCAGGACGGGCGTGTCCTTGCCGCGGAAGCCCTCCATGATCTCGTCGATGATGCTCTCCGGTTCCTCGGTGCGGGGATTGTCGCTCGTGACAATGCAAAGATCTGCGTTGTCTGCGGCAATCCTTCCCATGATCGGGCGCTTGAGCCGGTCGCGGTCGCCGCCGCAGCCAAAGAGCACGATCAGCCGCCCGCGCGTGACCGGGCGCAGAGTGCGCAGCGCGTTCTCCAGTGCGTCCGGCTTGTGGGAATAGTCGATGATGACAGCGTAATCGCCGTCCGTCGGCACGCTCTCGAGTCTGCCCTTGACGCCCCTGGCGTCGCGCAGCGCAGAAGCGCAGTCCTCGAGAGAGAGTCCCAGCACCAGCCCCACGGCCATCACGCCCAGAGCGTTATGAACAGAAAACATCCCCGGGATCGCCAGAGAGGTCTCCGCGCTCTCTTCTGCAAAGCAAGCCGTGAAGCAAACACCTCCGGCGCTGAGCGCGATCCTCTCGGCCCGCAGATCTGCGTCCTCGCAGTCTGCAGCAAAGCGCAGGATCGGGCAGTCTGCCTCTCCGGTCATATAGTCCGCCCATTCGTCATCTGCGTTGACGCAGGCGGAAGAACACATCGAAAATATCTTTTTCTTCGCCGCCGCATACTCCTCCATCGTGTGATGAAAGTCGAGATGATCCTGCGAGAGATTGGTATAGAGCGCCACGTCGAAGTGCACGCCCGCCACGCGCTCGAGCGCGAGCGAGTGGGAGGAGACCTCCATGACCACATGCGTGCAGCCTGCGTCGGCCATACGGCGAAAGAGCTTCTGCAGCTCATAGCTCTCCGGCGTTGTGAACGCGGAGGGCAGAAATTCATCCCCGATCATGTGGCCGTTTGTACCGATCAGCCCCACCTTGGCGCCGAGTCTGCTCTCCAGCAGGTGCTTGATCAGGTAGCTGGAGGTCGTCTTTCCGCTCGTTCCGGTGATGCCGATGACGGTCATCTCTCCCGCCGGATTGTCAAAGAGGTTGCGGCTTGCGATCGCAAGGCCGAGACGGCAGTCCGCCACCTGCACATAAGGCGTGCCGTCCTCCGGAACGTCCTCGCAAAGCACGGCGGCTGCCCCTTTTGCCATCGCTATGGGAATGAATCGGTGGCCGTCAGACGAAAAGCCCTTCACGGCGACGAACAGATCGCCCGCCTCAGTCCGGCGGGAGTCGTAGCTTACGCCGCAGATCTCCATGTCCATATCCGCCGTGGCGGAGAGGATCTCCAAATCTCTGATGATCTCGGATAATTTCATATCTGTCCTCTTGTTTCTGCTTAATATCTTCCCAGCAATTCCTCATCGGCGGAGAGCAGGGTGACCTCGATCACGCTGCCGTGCGCCGCCGAAGAACCGGCCCGAAGGCTCTGCGTCCCAATGCATTGGCGTTCTCCGTCCCAGACGGTGCTGAGAGAGTGAAGATAGATCCCGTATCGCGACAGCAGATCGCGCGCTTCATTATACCGCATTCCGACGAGATTGGGAACACTTTCTTTTTCATTCGACATCTCCGCCCCAAAATAGAGGATCGTCTCCGTCCCTCGCGCAAGATGCCAGTGTGCGGCGGGGAGTTGGGCAGTAACACTCTCCCCTTCTCCGATCGTGCGGCAGCGCAGACCTGCCTCCCGCAGCGCGGCGGCTGCCTCGTCCGGGCTCATACCAACCGTCTGCGGCATGGCGACGTCCATTTCGGCGCGTTCGGCCTCGCTGTACTCCGGCCTTACGCCGAGATATGGCAGAATGTCCGCCATCATCTTTCCGACGAGAGGCGCGGCCATCTGCCCGCCGCTGATATAGATGCCCGTCTCATTCGAGGGCGTGTCGAGAAAGACGAGAAGCGCAATCTGCGGCTCGTTCGCGGGTGCGAAGCCGATAAAGGAAACGATGTACTGCTTCTCTCCCGTCGCGGCCTCGAGGCTGACTTTCTCGCTCGTCCCGGTTTTCCCGCCGATGCGGTAGCCGCCCACCGCGGCGTTGCGTCCCGTTCCCTCATTCGGGTCGCCCACGACCTGCTCGAGGATGCTCCGCACCGTTTTGCTGGTCTCCTCCGAAATCACGCGGCGGACCCTCTCCGGCTCGCGGCGCATGATCACGCTGCCGTCCGCGGCGCGGATCTCGCTCACGACATAGGGTTTCATCAGCTCCCCGCCGTTTACGCAGGCGCTGACGGCCGTGATGAGCTGAAGCGGAGTGATTGTAAAGGTCTGGCCGAAGGAGGCCGCGGCGAGCTGCGAGAGGTTTCTCTCCGAACAGAATGTATTTCGGCTCCACCAGATGCTGCCGCTCTCTCCGGCAAGATCGACGCCTGTTTTGGCGCTGAGATTCACGTCCGGGTCGTCAGAGAGTCTGAGAAAGCCGAAGGCATCGCAGTACTCGTAAAAGCGCTCCGCGCCGACACGCAGCCCGATGTTGACAAAGGCCGCGTTGCAGGAGTGCTGCACGGCTTGCGTCAGCGTCTGCGAGCCGTGACCTCCGTCCTTCCAGCAGCGGATAGGCGAGGTCCTCCCGATGACGCTGACGTATCCCGGACAGTAAAAGGAGTCCCCCGTCGACACCGCGCCGCAGTCCAGGGCCATCGACAGGGTGATGATCTTAAAGGTTGATCCCGGCTCGTAAGTGTCGGAAAGCGCCTTGTTGCGCCATTGGCGATCCTGGAAAGCGCGCAGCAGCTTTGCAGCCTCTTCTCTGCTCGTCGCCGCGTCCACGACGGCCTTCGCCTCGGCGCTGACCGCCAGAAAATCGTTGAGGTCATAATCGTCCAGCGAGACCATCGCCAGGATCGCGCCGGTGTTCACGTCCATCGCGATCGCGCCCGCACCGTTTTGGATGTCATAGTCGACCACGGCCTGCTTGAGATGCTTCTCCACATAATACTGGATCGTCGAGTCGATCGTCGTCACGACATCGCAGCCGGAGCCGCCGGGGATGTATTCGGCATATTCGCCGAAGATCATGTCCGCTCCGTAAGCGTTCACCTCGCGCAGCGTCTTGGGCTCGCCTCCCTCGAGGAAGGCGTTGTACTGCGCCTCGATCCCCTCGAGGCCGGTGTTGTCCGTGCCGACGAAGCCGATCAGATGACAGGCCAGGGTTGCGTTGGGATAGTAGCGCTTGCTGTCCGTCTCGAGACGCACGCCGCGGATGCCGTATTCCTCCTTGAACTCCCGCACGCGCTGTGCGGTTTCCTTTTCGACCTTTCGCGCCACGGTCACATACCACGAACCCGTGCGGGACGCTTTTTCGTAAATCTCGCTGCGATCAAGACCAAGGATCTCCGCAAGCTTATCCGCGATCAAGTCCCTGTCCTCGCCGTAGCTCTCGATCTCCGCCGGACTGAGATAGACGTTGTCCACCGACGCGCTGATCGCCAGCGTGAAGCCGTTGCGGTCGACGATCTTTCCCCGTTCCGGCGAAGACGCTGCTTGGCGCAGCTGCTGTGAAACGGCCATCGACTCGTACTTCTCATGATCGGTGATCTGCAGAACGTACAAACGCCAGAAAAGCAGGAGAAACGACGCGATGCCGCACACTGCCATCAAAAACAATGTGCGGCGCAGCATGCCGATCCCCGGCGTGTTTTTCCACTTGTGCATCGACAGAACGCTCCCGTACAGAGTATTACTCTATCTGTATGCGTCCGTCTCCTCTTCTATGCCGATCTCCGCGATCTGATTGCCGCGGCAGGGGCGCATCCCCAGCTCCTCCTCCGCGCGGCGGTCGAGCTCGGAAAGGCTTAAACGCTCATTCACTCTCACGGTCAGGATGCCTCTTTCCCGTGCGAGCGCTTCCCTCTCGTTTTCCAGCTCCCGCAGCTCATCCTGAACGGCACGGAGCCGGATCTGCAGCGACAGCGCCAGCAAAAGCAGCAGCGCGGCCAGCAGAAAGCAGGCCGCGGCGGCGAAGCGCCGCTGTCTGTTCCGGCGCATCTATACTCTCTCCGCTACGCGCAGCTTGGCGCTTCGCGCGCGGGGATTGCCTTTTATCTCTTCCTCGCTCGGGAGGATGGGTTTTTTCGTCACGTTGCGCAGCGTCTGAACGAAGCCGCAGGTGCAGACGGGCGCTTCGCGCGGACAGGTGCAGCCCTTTTCGCGTCGTGCGACGCCGTTTTTGACGATCCTGTCTTCCAACGAGTGAAAACTGATCACGCAAAGCCGCCCGCCCGGGTTGAGAAGATCCGGCGCCGTGTCCATCATGCGCTCGATCTCACCGAGTTCGTCGTTGACCGCGATGCGGATCGCCTGAAAGCTGCGTTTGGCCGGGTGCTGTTTTTCGCGCAAAGCCGCGGAAGGCATGGCCCCGCGGATGATCTCGACCAGTTCTCCCGTCGTCTCGATCGGCTTTTCCGCACGGCGGGCCATGATCGCCGCCGTGATGCGGCGGGCATAGCGTTCTTCGCCGTAATCCCACAGAATACGGTTGAGACGGTTTTCGTCCCATCCATTGACGACCTCGAAAGCCGTCAGCGCAGAAGAGACGTCCATACGCATGTCCAGCGGAGCGTCGTGCTGATAGGAAAAGCCGCGCTGCGTCTCGTCAAGCTGCGGCGAGGACACGCCCAAGTCGAAGAGCATCCCGTCCGCTCCTTGGATGCCGAGCGAGCGCAGGATCTCCGCAGTGTCGGAAAAATTCCCGTGCACGAAGCTGATCTTCTCCCGAAAGGCCTCCAGGCGCTTTCCTGCGCGCTCGATCGCGGTCTCGTCGCGGTCGATGCAGACGAGCCGGCCGTTTTCGAGCCTTCTGGCGATTTCCAGAGAGTGTCCGCCGAGTCCGAGCGTCCCGTCAACATACACGCCGTCCGGCCGGATATTCAGGTTTTTGATACACTCATCGAGCAGAACGGAAACGTGTTTCGGCTCATCCATCAGAAATCAAGCTCCTCCATTGCAGCCGCAATATTCTCGGGAGTGGATTCTCTCTCACAGACGTCTTTCCATGCCTCCGTATCCCAGAGCTCCGCGTGGTTGTTGCAGCCGACCACGGTCACATTTTTGACCAGACCCGCATAGGTGCGCAGGCTCTGCGGGATCAGGGTCCTGCCCTGGCTGTCAAGCTCACACCTCGCCGCTCGTGCAAAGAGCGGACGCATCCGGCGCTGTTTGACGTACGGCATCGCGCCGATCTTTTCAGAAAAGCTCAGCCAGCTCTCCGCGCTGTAGACACAGAGGCACCGCTCCATCGACACGGTCATATAAAAGACATCGCCGAGTTCCTCTCTGAGCTTGGCGGGAATAAACAATCTGCCCTTGCTGTCAAGGGAATGCTGAAATTCGCCTGTCATTTGTCTGTCTTTCTCCCTTTTTCCTTATCCATTTTACTCCACTTTACACCACTTTTAATTCAATTATAGGGGGAGGGGCAGGAAATTGCAAGCGTTACTTTTTGTCTTTTTTTGTTTTATTTTTTGCTGATTTCGGGGATAAAACGCCATTACAACATCTTGTAAAGTGAAAACTCCCGTACCCAAAATATGGGTACGGGAGTTTTCGGAATGCAGGCAAACTCTTGCTGCAAAGTATCCGTTTTTTTCTTTTCTCTTATTCCTGTGCGGGGACGTCCTCACTCTTGCTTTTGGCGGGAGCGTTGGCTCCGGCGCTGCGGAATGCTCCGCGGGAATTCTGCACGGTGGAGAGCGCGGAAGAGATGCTCTCCTCCGCCTGACGCATCAGCTCGTCGACATAGTCGGAGGCGACGCGGCGCAGTTCGCGGGATTTGTTCTCGGCGGCGGCGATCATCTCGGCGCTCTTCTCTTTGGCCGTTTTGACGATCTCCTGTTCCTCGACCATGAGGCGGGCCTTTTCCTCGGCGCTCTTGCGCAGTGCTTCGGCTTCGCGCTTGGCATTTCCGATGAACTCGTCTCTGGCGGCGACGAGACGCTTGGCCTCCGCCAGCGCGCCGGGCAGATTGGCCTTGATGTCGTTGATGATCTCAATGGCCTTGTCGCGCTCGATGATGCATTTGTCGTTGCCGAGCGGGACGCCCCAGGCCTCCGTCACCATGCCGTAAAGGATGTCGAGCAGTTCAATGACGTCGTTGTTGTTATCCATTGTATTTCCCCCATTGTTTAGCTTTTGTTTCGATCTCCGCGATCAGTTCACTCGGCACGAGTCCGGTGAGGTCGGCCCCGTAGCGGGCCATCTCCCGCACGACCGAGGAACTGAGGAAGGTATACTTGCCGCTGGCTGTGAGGAACATCGTCTCGAGCTCGGGATTGATGTTCTTGTTGATGAGGTCCATCTGGAACTCATACTCAAAGTCGGAGGCCGCGCGAAGCCCCTTGACGATCACGGGGTTTTCGAAACGCCGGACATATTCCGCCAGCAGGATATCGGAGCTTTCCACCGTAACGTTTTCATAACGTACGCAGGCGCGCCGCACCATGTCCACGCGTTCCTCCGCCGAAAACATCGGCGAGGTCTTTGTGGAGTTCTTCATGATGCACACGACGACCCGGTCAAAGATCCGGGAGCTGCGGCGGATGATGTTCAGATGTCCGAGCGTGATCGGATCAAAGCTGCCCGGGCAGATAGCGGTCCTCATAGGCTGCTCCCCTTGGTGTAGGTACAGATCTTAACTTTCCCGTACCGGTATTCTTTCACTTTTCTGTACGGTGCTTCCATGTCGGGCAGCGGCGTTTCGCGTCGTGCCTCGACGACCATTATACCACCTTCGGATAATCTGTCAACCGCATTGATGGTGTGCAAAACCTCGTCGTAAAGCCCGGAATCGTAAGGCGGATCGATGAAAATGAGGTCGAATCGTCCGCAGCTGTTCAGATAGGAAAGCGCGTCGGTGCACAGCACCGTCCCCTCGAGGGCGCAGATCTTGAGGTTGTCCTTCACGATCTGAACGGCCGTGCGGTCGCTGTCGACGAACACAGCGCCGGCCGCGCCGCGGCTGAGCGCCTCGATACCGAGCTGGCCCGTTCCTGCAAAGAGATCCAGCACACGTCTGCCCTCGACGTCGAACTGCAGGATGTTGAAGACAGACTCCTTGACGTTGTCTGTCGTGGGACGGATATCATAGTTGTCCGGCGTTTTGAGGCGTCTGCCCCGCGCGCTGCCGGTGATGACTCTCATAGCTGCTCCTGTTCTTCTCCTTCGCTGCGAAAATACGTCCACACCGCGTGTGCGGTATTCTTCGGCACCACGGCAGCGAGTTCTTCCTCGCCCGCCTCGCGGATTGCTTTGACGGACTTGAAGTACCCGATCAGCTCCTCCCGCCGCTTCTTCCCCACGCCGGGGATCTTCTCGAGCGTCGAGCCGTAGGTCTCGGCGCGCAGCGAGCGCTGATACTCGACCGCGCTGCGGTGCGTCTCCTCCTGGATGTTGCCCACAAGGGCAAACACAGCCTGGTTGCCCACGATGCCGATCTCCCGGCCCTCCGGCGTGACGAGCGCGCGGGTGCGGTGCCGCTCGTCCTTGACCATGCCGAAGATCGGCAGCGACAGGCCGAGATCCTCCGCCGCACGCCTGGCCGTCGCGGCATGCTCCGCGCCGCCGTCGATCAACAGCAGATCAGGCAGCGGCGCAAACTTTTCGTCCCCCTCGAGATAGTGCGTCAGCCGCCGCGTCAGGGCCTGATACATGCTGGCGTAGTCGTCCGGCTGCTCGAGGCCGCGGATACGGAATTTACGGTAGTCGCGTTTGAGCGGCCTGCCATCCACGTGGACGGTCATCGCCGCGACGATCCCAAAGCTGCCGAGATTGGAGATATCGAAGGCCTCGATCCGTCTCGGAAAGACCTCGAGATCCAACGCCTTCTGCAGCCATTCGAGCGTCTTGCTGCGACGCTCGGCCTGCGTCGTACGGCGCAGGATCTCTTCGCGGGCGTTGAGCGCCGCGCTCTCCACCAGGCGCAGCCTTTCGCCGCGCTTCGGCACCTCGAGAGAGGTTTTTCTGCCTGTACTCTCGGAGAGAAAGGTCTCCAGTTCCTCAAGATCGTCGCATTCGACAGGCAGCAGCACATGCCGCGGCACGGCGCCGCGCGTGGCATAGTACTGACGCACGAGGTTTGAGACCGCTTCGCCGTCGTCCTCGACGGGCTCGTCGAGCATCTCCGTATCCTTGCCGATCATATCGCCGCCGCGAAAATGCAGCACCGTGAAGCAGCTCTTCGCCCCGCGTATGAAGCCGACAGCGTCCGTGTCGGAAAATGCGGTGGAGATCACGCGCTGCTTTTGAGAAAGCGCCTCGACCGCCCGGATTCGGTCGCGCAGCGCGGCAGCCTGCTCGAATCGCAGCTCCTCCGCCGCCTGCTCCATCTTCTCCCTCAGCTGCGAGAGCAGTTCCTCGCTCTTTCCCTCGAGGATCAGCGCGGCCTGCTCGACCCGTGTGCGGTAATCTTCTTCCGAATGTCCCTCGAGACACCAGCCGGCACAGCTGCCCATCTGGTATTTCAGACAGGGCCTCTCCCTGCCGATATCGCGCGGGAACTTGCGCGTGCAGTCCGGCAGCAGCAGCGCTCCGCGCAGCACGTCGATGATCTCGCGCGTCCGATAACGCCCGCCGAAGGGGCCGTAATAGCTTGCCCCGTCCTTTGGCGCCGTGCGCGAGACCGTCATCTGCGGGTAGGCGCTCTGCCTGTCGACGCGGATGAAGGGATAGCCCTTGTCATCCTTGAGAAGGATGTTGTAGTGCGGCTTATGGCGCTTGATCAGCGAATTTTCCAGTACCAGAGCTTCGAATTCACTCGAGGCTACGATCACATTGAAGTCGCGCACCTTGTCCACCATTGCGGCCACCTTCGGCGTGTGCTCACCGCGGAAATAGCTCACAACACGGTTTTTCAGCCGCTTGGCCTTTCCGACGTAGATGACCTCGCTTTTCTCGTCGAGCATGATATACACGCCCGGCAGCAGCGGCAGGTTATTCGCTTTTTCCAGCAGCGTGTCAAGCATTTTGGACTTCCTCTGCTTTCGCTTTGAACAGGCACCAGATCGTGATCGCGCCGATGACGATCACCGCGCCGACAAGCGCGAAAAGGCCCGGCCTCTCTCCGTTAAAGAGAAAGACCCACACAGGATTCAGAAGCGGCTCAAGCGCGCCGAGCAGGCAGCAGGCCAGCGGCGGGCAGTAGTCCGCAGACTTGGCGTAGAGGATATACGAGATACCGAGCTGGAACACGCCCAGCACCAGCACGCTCAGCACCGCCGTGGCCGAGAGGACGACCCTCCCGCCGAAGCAGAAGGGCAGCCCGACGAGAAAGGCTTCGATCTGTCCGATCAGCACGGCAGAGAACTTTTCCTCTCCCTTCAGCGAGCCGATGGCCATGAACATGCCCGCCATGATCATGCCCGCGAGGATCGCCACACAGTTTCCGAGGATATAGCCCCCCTGCAGCTGGTCAAAGAAGAACAGCGCGATCCCGACGAGCGTAAAGAGCACGACCGTGAGGTCGCTTTTTTTGATCTTCTCTTTGAAAAAAATCGCGGAATAGAGAACGATGAACACCGGTGAGGTGAACTGCAGCACGATCGCGTTGGCGGCCGTGGTCAGCTTGTTGGCGCAGACAAAGCAGAGATAGACCCCTCCCTCGAGCACGCCGGCGATCAGCGCGCGGCGCGTGAGACGGAAGCGATAGCGCTTCATGACCATATAGACGGCAATGACGATTCCGGCGACGAGACTTCTCATACTTGCCACCGCGAAGGCGTTCCAGTCGATGAGCTTGATGAAGATACCTGCGATGCTCCACAGTGCGGCGCAGCCGAGCATTTCCAATATGGCTTTGTTTTCCTTCGTCATACGGATCACCTGGAAAGGATGAATACATTCATCGCGCAAGACGCCGAGGCCCGACAGGGATCGGCGTTTGTTTAAAAAACAGGGCGTGCCGAGCACGCCCTGTTAACGGATAAGAGTTTTTCCCGATCCTTATTCGGAGAAATCGGAATCAATCAGCTCGGAGAGCGTGGCGATCGCCTCTTCCTCGTCCGCGCCGTCGGCAATAAGTGTGATCATCGTGCCTTTGACGATACCAAGGGAAAGCACGCCGAGAAGGCTCTTCGCATTAACGCGTCTGTCTTCTTTCTCGACCCATATGCTGCTCTTGAATTCGTTCGCCTTCTGGATAAAGAAAGTAGCCGGTCTGGCATGGAGGCCGACCTGATTGTTGATAACTACCTCTTTGGAAATCATACTTGCCACTCCTTAATTTTATACAAGATGCACATCGGTGCATTCTTAATTTAGCAAAAAAAGCCTGTCTCGTCAACAGAATTTGTCTCTTTCGGTGATTTACACATTCCTTGCCGTCCGCGGAGACGCTTTTTATTTCAGTTCGACAACAGTCACGCCCGTTTCGCCCTCGCCGTAGCGTCCGAGCCGGAAGCTCTTGACGGCCTTGTTTTTGCGCAGCATCTGCTGGATCGCGGCGCGCAGCGCGCCGGTGCCCTTGCCGTGGATGATGCGCACGGTGCCGAGCTTGGCCATGACCGCGCTGTCGATATAGCGCTCGGCGGCCAGAACGCCCTCGAGCGTCTCCATCCCGCGCAGATCGATCTCCGGAGAGAGAGCAGCGGAGCGCAGCGTCGCGCCGGAGGAAGCGGTTTTTTTCTGTTTGGGCTTTTCTCCGTCCAAAAGCAGCACCTCGTCCTCCTTTGCCGACAGACTCATGATCCCGGCGCGAAGCGAAAGAATCCGTTCCGGCGAGATCGCAAGCACCTCGGCCTTCACGCCGAGAGCACGGACGAGCACAAGATCGCCCACTTCGAGCGCACGGGAGGACTTTTTCTCCTCCGTTTGCGCGACCTCCGGCTCCCGGACGGCGCTCTCGGCCTCGTTGAGCTTGCGCCGCAGCTCGCTGCGCGCCTCGTTGAGCGCGTTCGCGTCGCTCTCCTCGTTGACGCGGCGGCGCATCTCGTCGATCTCCTCAAAGGCCTCCTCGGCGCTGCGGCGCGCGTCGGAGAGGATGCGCTCGGCCTCGCGTTTGGCTTTGATCTCGGCCTTTTCGAGGCGCACCTCCAACTCCGCTTTCATAAAAGCGGCCTTCTTCGCGTTTTCCTCGGCCTGGCGCAGCTTGATCGCCGCCTCGGTTCGGTCCTTCTCCAGCTGCAGTCTTGTCTGCTCGAGCTTCTCGATCGTGGCCTCGAAGCTTGCGCTCTCGGTCCCGACGCGGCGGCGGGCGTCGTCGATGATATCCTCGCCCAGCCCCAGTCGCTTTGAGATCGCAAAGGCGTTCGATTTGCCGGGGATACCCACGAGCAGGCGGTAGGTCGGCCGCAGGGTCTCGACGTCAAACTCACAGGAAGCGTTCTGCACACCCTGCTCGTTCGTCGCGTAAACCTTCAGCTCGGCGTAGTGCGTCGTCGCGGCGATGGCCGCGCCCTTTTGACGCGCGTACTCGATGATTGCGATCGCGAGCGCAGCGCCCTCGGTCGGGTCGGTGCCGGCGCCTAGCTCGTCAAAGAGCAGCAGCGAGCGCTCGTCGCACTCGGCGAGAATGCTGACGATATTCGTCATGTGCGCCGAGAAGGTGGACAGGCTCTGTTCGATGCTCTGCTCGTCGCCGATATCCGCGAGGATGTGGCTGTATACCGGCAGCACGCTGCCGTCCGCGGCAGGCACGTGCAGGCCGCACTGATGCATGGCCGCAAGCAGACCGATGGTCTTGAGTGACACCGTCTTGCCGCCCGTGTTCGGGCCGGTGATGACCAGCGTGTCAAAGCTGCCGCCGAGCTCGACGTCGATCGGCACGGCCTTTGCCTGATCGAGCAGCGGATGCCGCGCGCGGCGCAGGATCAGGCCCTCGCCCTCGGTGTCCGCCTCGCCGCAGTCGAGTTTGTAGGAGAGCTTGGCCTTGGCGAAGATAAGGTCGAGCTTGACCAGCACTTCGTAATCGGAGCTGATGTCGCTGCGGTGCTCGGCGCAGTCGGCCGAGAGCTCGGCGAGGATACGCTCGATCTCCAGCTTCTCCTTGGCGGCAAGCTCGCGCAGCTCGTTATTGGCCTTGACAGCCGCCATCGGTTCGATGAACAGCGTCATGCCCGAGGCGGAAATGTCGTGCACCAGCCCCGGGACGGCGCTCTTGCATTCCACCTTGACCGGGACGACATAGCGGTCAGAGCGCATTGTGATAATCGGCTCCTGCAGCGCGCGGGCGTAGCCGGGCGAGGAGATGATCTTTTGCAGCGCGTCGCGCGCCCGTGCAGCCGCCGCACGCATCTGGCGGCGGAGCGAGGCAAGCTCCGTCGAGGCGCTGTCGGCAATCTCATCCTCGCCGATGATCGAGGTGTTGATCTTCTCCTCCAAAAACTTGTTCGCGTGAAGAGCGTAAAAAAGATAGTCGATCGGCGTCTTGCCGACGCTGTCGTCCGCAATGTAGCCGCGTACCAGCCGCGCGCACTGCAGTACGCGCGCGATCGCAAGCAGCTCGCGCGTATTGAGCGCCCCGCCCAGATCCGCGCGGGAGAGAGAGGGACGCACGTCCTTCACACCGGAAAAGGACGGGCTGCCGCGCACGACCATCATGGTCTTGGCGGCGCCGGTCTCCGTAAGACGGCGCTTCACCTCAAAGGGATCCGTCGAGGGCGTCAGGGCGAGCGCCGCCTCCTTGGCCGAATCTCCCACCGCCTCGGCCGCAAGCATCTGCAGCACGGCGGGCAGTTCAAGTGTCGTCAGAGATTTTTCAAAAAAGCTCATATCTTGTTCCCGTTAATTTGACTTAAACTGTTTATAATAATCCAGGGTACCGAAGCTGCGCTCCGTCTGCATCAGCAGATAGTTCTCCGCCGCATAGGCGAGGTCGACAAGCCCTTCGCCCGACAGCTCAAAGGAAAAAATCTGCTTCGGCGGAGCGGACAGCACCGCGCGCATCGCCTCAAGCGAATCTCCGAGCAGTGTCACGGCGCTGCCGCTGCGGCAGCATTTTCGGCAGAAGAGCCGCCCGTCAATGAGATCGAGCACAGGCTCTTCCGGCTCCTCGGCGCCGCAAACGGCGCAGCGCTCCACTGCGGGGCGGTAGCCGGACAGACTCATCAGACGCAGCTCGAACGCGGCTTTTATTTTCCGCGGATCGTGCAGCTCGCGGCTGAGCGCGTAAAGAGAATTGAGCGCCAGGCTCAAAAGCTCATCGTCCCTCTGATCCTCCACAGACAGCGCTTCAACGCACTCGGCAAAATAGCTGCCGAGCGCGAAGGTGGCGATATTCTTTTTCAGCCCGTCGAAGGGCTCGATCACGCTGGCCTCGTTGACCGTCCACTTTCCCTTGTTCAGAAACAGGGTCATGTCCGACCAGGTCAGCTGCTGCGTGGCGGCCGCGGTGCGGCTTGTCTTGCGCAGCGCGCCGCGCGCCTTGGCGGTGATCTTTCCGTTGTCGGCGGTGAACAGGGTCAGGATCCTGTCCGCCTCCTTGTATTTCACCTCGCGCAGCACCAGCGCTTTGGTCGTCTCGAACATCTATGTACGCTCCCGACTGCCGTTCTTGCGGAGAGACATGTTCTCTTCGCGTTCAATCCGACGCGGTGGGGCCGGCGTCCGCGCCGCCGTCTTTTTTCTGCTGCTGTTCTCTCTCTTTTCCGGATGCGGTCTTGTAAAGAAGATAATACGAAGGATCTCCGGTGTCGACAAAGGCCTGCCAAAGAAGTTCGCTGTTCATTCCAACCACCTCACGCCTTTAGTATCTGTCGGCGGGAGGGATTTATAGTTGGAAGTTATTGCTCGTTTGAGATCTCAGTTGTCGTTGTAGCCGAAATTGCGCAGCTGAGAGATGCTGTCGCGCCAGTTTTCCTTGACCTTCACCCATGTCTGCAGGTAGACCTTTGTACCGAGAAAGCTCTCCATGTCCGCACGCGCAAGCTCACCGATCTTTTTGAGCATCGCGCCGCGCTTGCCGATGACGATGCCCTTATGGCTGTCCTTCTCGCAGAAGATCGTCGCGTCGATTTCGACGACGCCGTCCTCCCGCTCGGCAAAGCGCGTGATCTCCACGGCCGTGCCGTGCGGGATCTCCTTATCAAGGCATTTGAGCAGCTTTTCGCGCACGAGCTCGGCGCAGATCTGCCGTTCGGGCTGGTCGGTGATCATGTCGTCCGGGAAGAGGTGCGGCCCCTCGACGGCGTATTTCTCCAGCTCGTCGAGCAGCTCTTTCACCCCGTCTCCGGTTTTGGCCGAGATCGGGATCACCGCGTCGAAGTCGCAGGCCGCGGAATAGAGGGCGATGACCTCCAGCAGGCGGCCCTTTTCGACCGTGTCGATCTTGTTGATCACGAGGATCGCCGGGCACTGCGTCTCCTTCAGGCGCGCGAGCAGCGCCTCCTCCTGCGGACCGATCGAGGCCACGGGCTCGACCATCATCACGACGCAGTCGACGTCTGCCACGCTTTCTCTCACGACATTCACCATATAGTCGCCGAGTTTGGTGCGCGGCTTGTGGATGCCCGGCGTATCAAGCAGCACGAACTGCGTTTCGCCGCGCTCCGCGATGGCGGTGATCCGGTTGCGGGTTGTCTGCGGCTTGGGCGAAACGATCGCCACTTTTTCGCCCACCAAGGCGTTTGTAAGCGTGGATTTGCCCACGTTCGGTCTTCCGCAGATCGTGATCATTGCCGCTTTCGTCATATGTCTCTATCCCCCATGATCTCTTTTTCCCGCGCGCGCATCTGTTTTTTCATCAAACCCTCATCCACGTGATCGTATCCGAGCAGATGCAGCACGGAATACACGCTCAGATAGCGGATCTCCCGCTCGAAGCCGTGACCGAACTCCTCGCCCTGCGCGGCGCAGCGCTCGAGCGAGATCATCATGTCGCCCAGCAGCAGCCGTCCGCTCTCCGGGTCGAGCTCACAGTTCTCCGCGTCAAAGGCTCCGGGAGTGAGCTCGTTGAACGGGAAAGACAGCACGTCCGTCGCGCTGTCGACGCCGCGGAACTCACGGTTGACGCGGCGGATGCCTTTGTCGTCGGTCAGCAGGACGCTGACGGTGCAGGGCGTGTCCACGCCCTCGGCCGAAAGCGCCTCGCGCACCGCGCGCTTGATGATGACCGCGGCCTCCGGATGTCCCATGCCCCGTTTTTCACGGCTCACGCTGATCTCATGCTTCATTTATCTTCTCCTGTACGGACGCTGCGGCAGCCTCTTCTCCTCCGCCGCGGCCGGGCTTTTCTTTTCAAAGACCTCGTAGGCCTCGATGATCTTCTGCACCAGCTGGTGGCGCACGACGTCGGCGCCGGTGAGCGTGCAGATCGCGATGTCGTCGATATCCTCAAGCACCTTCATCGCCACCTTCAGGCCGCTCTGCTTGTCCTCGGGCAGGTCGATCTGCGTGATGTCGCCCGTGATGACGACCTTTGAACCGAAGCCGATGCGTGTGAGGAACATTTTCATCTGGTCGCGCGAGGTGTTCTGCGCTTCGTCGAGAATGATGAAGCTGTCATCAAGCGTGCGTCCGCGCATATAGGCCAGCGGGGCGACCTCAATGTTGCCGCGCTCGAGGTATTTCTGATACGTGTCCGCGCCGAGCATGTCGAAGAGCGCGTCGTAGAGCGGACGCAGATAGGGGTCTACCTTGCTCTGCAGATCGCCGGGCAGGAAACCCAGCCGCTCGCCTGCCTCGACCGCGGGTCGCGTGAGGATGATGCGGTTCACCTGCTCCGAGCGGAAGGCCGCCACCGCGGCCGCCACCGCGAGATAGGTCTTGCCCGTGCCGGCAGGGCCGATGCCGAGCGTGACCGTGTTGTGTTTGATCGCTTCGCAGTATTCTTTCTGTCCGAGCGTCTTGGGTTTGATCGGCTTTCCCTTGGCGGTGATGCAGATCACGTCGCCCGCAAGTTCGTCGATCTTATCCTCTTTTCCCTCACGCACGAGCTTGAGGATATAGCGCACGTTCTGCGCGTCGATATTCTCACCCTTGGCCGCAAGCGTCAGAAGGCCGCTGATGGCCTGCTCGGCCAGCATCACGTTTTCCGCCTCTCCGGTGATGTGGATCTGATCTCCCCGCTCGACGACCGAGACGTTCAGCTCCGATTCGATGATACGGAGGTTTTGATCGAAGGACCCGAACACGCTGATGACGTGCTCCATCCGATCTACGCCGATGGTTTTCTCTATCATGTAGTTTCCTCCCGATGTGGGTCTTTACGATTCCTTTGTAAGCGCGATGTTTTCGACACAATGTGCGCGCAGGATGAGCCGGTCTTTCTCTTCGGTGAAATCGCAGGAAACGATCTCTCCGTCGATCTCCTCCGCAAGAGCGCCAAGCGCGCGCTCCGCCGCGCCGGACGCGTCGAGCCCCGCCGCGCCGTCTGTACGGTACGGTCTGTACAGCTCGACGACCAGACCGAGCGGAAAGCGAAAAAGACCATCGATCCCCAAATAGTATTCTTTCATGATTTTATCACATTCGTCAAGCTCTTTTCTACTGTTTGTGACAAGTTCAGCTCGTCTTTTTCCAAACTTCAGCCCGACGGAGACGCGAAAGCCCTTTTGACGCTCCTTTCGCTGCGCGCCCGGCGAAAGCCAGATGATCCTCTCCGGCCAGGTGTCGGCCGTCACGCTGCCCTCCGCGCGGACGTGGCGCGTCGCCCCCGTCGGGCTGTCCATCGCCGACGAGACGAGCGTTTGACCTTTTATGACGATCGCGCCGGGCTCGACCAGCGCGCGCCCGTTTTTGACCGACAGCTCGCGCACGACGCCGCCGCGGGCGGCGACGAGCTCCGCTGCCGCGCTCTCGTCATAGATCTCCGGTTTCTCCTTTCGCTCCAGCACCAGCACCGTCGCGCGTGAACCGCGGACGTTGAGCGTCATCCATGCCAGCTCGTCACAGCGCAGCAGCATTGCGCCGCGCACGCGCTCCGCGTCCGCCGCCGGCCAGAAGCAGCCCTCCGAAACGCCGCATTCCGCGAGTGCGCGCAGAATCTCTCCGCGGCTCATTCGCTCGTTCCCCACGACCTCGAACTCCCAGATAAACAGGTTCGAGAGCGTCAGAGCCAGCGCGCAGAGAAGGCCGAAAAACGCCAGCCGCGCCCGTCTTTTGAGCAGCTTTTCGCTCTCGCTCCCGCCGCGCAGTTCTGTCACTCTGATCTCGCACTGACACATGGCCGCGAGCTTTTCCAGCCGCTGCAGCTCGTTTTCCTCCAATACGGCGCGCAGGGTACAGCCGTCCGCATACGTCACGTCCCGCAAACACAGACCCGCAGCGTCGCACGCGTTGAGCAGGCGCTCCGTCTCGCCGCCGAGCAGCTCCGCGCGGACTTCTCCGTGCAGGATCCTCGCCTGTTTTCTCATCCTTCCCACTCCATCGACCGGATATTCCCCTCGACCGCGAGCGTCCTTCCGCCCAACGATCGGATGCACAGACCGTCTCCGTACACGGCAAAGCAGCCCTCCGCCGCCCGCAGACGCAGGCAGAACTCGCTGAAGAGCTCGATCCCGCGGTGGTTTTCGATCAGCAGCCGCCGATTCCCGACCGCTGTGACGAGCAGCGAGCCCAGCGCCTCGAGCGGAAGCTCCAGTTTCTCCGCAAGCGCCTCGGGATCGATTCGTTTTCTGCCCACGACGCCACCCCCCTGTCCGTATATCTCTATGACCGGCGGCATAGCTTGATACATGGACAAGGAGGGATGTGCGTGAGGAGGGATGTGCGTGTGAAAAACCCCGTCGCCGTCTTCGGCGCGCTCTGCGCCATGCTGTGCCTGATCCTCGCGCCGGCCGCGGCGATCGAGAGCGCGCGTTACGGTCTCACGCTCTGTGCGGAGCTGATCGTGCCCTCTCTGCTGCCCTTTTTCACCGCGAGCGCGCTGCTCGTGCGGCTCGGCGTGCCGCAGCTTCTCGGCCGTCTGCTCGCTTCTCCTGCCCAAAAGCTATGGGGCGTGTCCGGCGCAGGCGCGGCGGCCTTTTTCACAGGGATCTGCGGAGGCTATCCTCTCGGCGCGCAGACGGTCGCAGAGCTTTACGGAACGGGGCAGATTCCGCGCGGCGAGGCTGAGCGGCTGCTGCGCTTCTGCAACAACTCCGGCCCCTCCTTCCTCATCGGCGTCATCGGAAGCTCTCTTTTTTCCTCCCGCGCAGCGGGGGTGCTGCTCTACGCGATCCACGTGACGTCGGCCATGCTCGTCGGAGTGCTGTTTCGGGGGAATGGGTCATCGTCCTCCGCTCCCTCTCCCGCGCCGGCGTGCGGGATGGGCAAGGCGCTCGTCGCCTCGGTGCGTCAGTCGGTCGCGGCCGTGCTGTCCGTCAGCGGCTTCGTCGTTTGCTTCTGCGTACTCTCCGGACTGCTGGACAGCATCGGATTCTGGGGCGCGGCGAGCGGCCTTCTTTCTTCACTCATACGGATGGAGAAGCACGACGCCCGCGCCCTGCTGATCGGTCTGACGGAACTGTCCACGGGAATCGGCGCGCTGCGCGGTCTGCCGCCGACGAACGCGCGCTTTACTCTTGCCGCCTTCCTCTGCGGGTGGGGCGGGCTTTCCGTCCAACTGCAGTCTCTCGCGGTGATCTCCGAGACAGATCTGAGCGGCCGCGCACATGTCGTCGGGCGGCTGCTGTCCGGACTGTTTTCCGCGATCCTCGCGGCTCTTGTCTGCCGTGGTTTTTCGCTCTTTGGCGCGTCATGATGCGTTTTCTCTTGCTATTTTCGGGCGCTTGATATATACTTAACAGCACTACGCCGGTGTGATGGAATGGTAGACGTGACGGACTCAAAATCCGTTGGTGGCGACACCGTGTGGGTTCGAGTCCCACCACCGGCACCAGAAAGAGGGCATCCATCCGGATGC
>JAFSJZ010000001.1 GCA_017449185.1 Oscillospiraceae bacterium | reverse complement strand
CGTCAAGTGAGGAGGGCATAAAGATGAATCTGGAGAAGAAGATCCCCACCCGCAACGGCTTCGGCGTCGAGATCGTCGCCCTGGGCAAAGAAAATAAGAATATCCTCGTGGTAGACGCCGATATCGGCAAGAGCTGCAAGACCGGCGATTTCCGCATACAGCT
This sequence comes from Oscillospiraceae bacterium, assembly GCA_017449185.1. Lineage (GTDB taxonomy): Bacteria > Bacillota > Clostridia > Oscillospirales > Oscillospiraceae > Limivicinus. The sequence continues at coordinate 12,878 of JAFSJZ010000001.1, read as the reverse complement.
GCCCGAGCAGTACCTGAACGTGGGCATCGCCGAGCAGAACTGCGCCGGCGTGGCCGCGGGCCTCGCGACCTGCGGCAAGATCCCCTTTGTGGTCACCTACGCCGCCTTTGGCTCCATGCGCATGTGCGAGATGATCCGCCAGGAGATCTGCTACACCCACCTGAACGTGAAGATCGCCTGCTCCCACGGCGGCGTTACGCCGGCCAACGACGGCGCTTCGCATCAGGCCATCGAGGACATGGGCATCCTGCGCACGATCCCCAACATGACCGTGGTCATGCCCGCGGACTACGCCTCCGCCCGCAAGTTGGTACGCGCCGCGGCCGAATTTGACGGTCCCGTGTATCTGCGCTTCACCCGCGACGCCGTCCCCGTGATCTACGATGAGGACGAGGAATTTGAAATCGGCAAGGCCAAGAAGCTCCGCGAGGGCAAAGACGTCGCCATCCTGGCCAACGGCGACACCGTGCGCCTGGCCATCCAAGCCGCCGAGGCGCTGGCCGAAGAGGGCATCGAGGCCCGCGTGTACGACTTCCACACGATCAAGCCGCTGGATGAGGAAGCGGTCCGCTCCTGCATTGAGGAGATCGGCAGGATCGTCACCGTCGAAGACCATAACATTCTCAACGGCCTGGGCAGCGCGGTCTGCGAGCTGGTCGCCGAGGCCGGCTGCGGCAAGGTCAAGCGCATCGGCATCCAGGATGCGTTTGGGCAGTCCGCCCCCTATGAGCGCCTGCTGGCCATGAACGGCGTCACGGTGGAGAATATCGTGGCCGAGGCGAAAAAGCTCGTCAAAGCGTAAAGGAGAAATCAATGAAGGTATTTATGATCGGCGCGGGCGACATCGCCCGGCATCACGGCAGAGCGGTCGTGCGTCTGGGAGGCGAGGTCATCGGTGTCTACGACGTGAGCGAGAAAAATCTCGAGATCTACCGCAGCGAGTTCGGATGCCTCTCCTGCACCTATGAGGAGATCGAGGACTATGTGGTCCAGGCCGACTATGTGGTCATTTCCACGCCGCCCACCAAGCGACTGGACTATGTGGAAATGGTTCTTAAACACCATGTTGCCTGCTACATGGAAAAGCCCGTGGCCTGCACCATGGAGGACGCCATGAAGATCAAGGCCATGGCCGACAAGTTCGACGGAAAGATCATGGTAGGCTTTGCCCATTATTATCGCCCAGCCTATCGCAAAATGCTGGAGCTGGTCAAGACCGGCATGTTCGGCGAGCCAGTGGATATCGCTTTCTCCCGTCTCAGCCCCGGCTTCGGCTTCCATGCAAAGAATCTCGGCGCATCCTGGCGCACCGATCCGGATCTGGCCTGCGGCATGACGGTGGAGTCCGTAAGCCACGACTGGAAACTCATCACCGCCATGGCGGGAGGTTTTGACACCATCGCCTGCAACTACACCGGAACGATTGCCTCTGTGCCGAAGTTCGACAACCACACCTCCATCACGATTCGTCTGCGCAACGGGGCCATCGGCACCATTGCGGCGTCTTGGGCCTGCGATATCCCGACCTGCTCCCGCGCCTATATCGGCACCAAGGGCTCCATCTTTCTCACCGGCGAGGGAATGTTTGAGTTCACAAAGCTGACCTGGAAAACCGAGGACATGCCCTATGCCGAGACGCTGACCTTCAACGACAGCTATGACCACGCAACGGGCGACGTGATCTTCTACGCGCACGAGGCCTTCCAGAAGGCCATGCGCGAAGGCACCGAGTTCGAGACGCCGCTTGCAGACGGCATCTCCGCGCTGATCTACTCCCTGGCCGCGAAGGAATCCTCCGAGCGGCAGAAGACCGTCAGGGTCCCCGACTGGGGCGAGGTATGAAGCGAAAAAAGCTGAATTTTTGTTCTGTTTTGGGAGAGGATTATCACCTCTCCCAATTCTTTTCCTTCTTTTTCGGCCTGCCCAATTCGCGCTGATCTGCCTCGACCAGCTTTTCTTGTAACCGCTTTCTCACAGAGCGGGGCTTTTCATCGGGCTTGGGTTCGTTCAGCAGTCCAGCGACATAGCTTCTGGCTTGCTTAGCCAGATCGGGAGCGAATTCCATGCCGTATACCATTTATCACCGATGACAGCAACGAAGAAACATCTTTTGCCTTGGGGGAAGATTTCGATTTCTTCCCCCCTTTGGATTCCCCCTAATTGAAACGATGAAAGAGGGGCTTATCCCCTCTTTCAAATCTCCCCTCTGTTGTGCTGATTTGGAAGGTTTTCACCGCCGAAAGACGTTTCTCGCAGGAGCGGCAGCCGCCGCTCCCGTTTGCGTGATCCTGCCGTTCTCGCTCGCAGGGGGCGGCGTCCTCGATGTCCCGCCGTCTCTCCGTAGGGGCGGCTATCAGCCGCCCGCGGTTTTCATCCTTGTCTGCTCACAAAGAAACCCGGAGCCTTTCGGCTCCGGGATCTTTGCGTTTAAGCGCGTTTGCGCTTCTTCGCGCAGACGCTCTTATACATCCGATACGGCAGCCAGGCCATCAGAAAGCCCATCGCGCTCATCAGCGCATAGCAGCTCAGATGCCAGTCGCCGTGGCGCTGGACGAGGTATTCCGCGATGCCGGCTCCGGCGAGGGCGAGGAACCAGCCGACCCAGACCGCCCAGTGGAAGAGGCTGCGGCCGTTGGCGCGGATCGAGCGCACCGACCAGATCACAAGCGGGACGAGGATGCACACGCCGCAGGCGATCTGCGTGACGCTCACAAAGCCGTTGATGGGCAGAAAGCTCGAATCGTAGCGCGTGCTGTCGCACACGAGCTCGACGGCGGCGCTCAGCAGCAGCGCGTAAAGCGCGGTGTTGCCGTCCTTTTTCTGCCCGGCCTTCATGGGCGCGCGGCGGCGGCGCAGGAAGAAGCGCAGCGCAAGGAAAAAGACGATCCCCAGCAGCAGGAATTCCACGAAGAAGGTGGCGAAGCGCCAGTCCTCCGTGCCGGAGGAAGTGGTGACCGGCGAGGCGACGGGGAGGCGCTGCAGCAGCGGCCTGCGCACGGCGACCTTGCCGCGGCAGGTGCTGTTGAACAGGGCCGAGAGCCGGATGAAGGCCGCGGCGAGCACCGCGCCGGGGGCAAAGCAGTCGAGCAGACGAGAGGGATTCTGCGTCAGCCCGAACAGCTTCACAAGGTATGCCGCGCCGACGGCCGCGGGAACCGCGGCGACGAGCACGTAGCCGCCGGTGGAGAAATCGGTCATGGCCTTCCAGAAGGAGGCGTACTGCTCGCTGTGGCAGTACCAGTGCAGGAAGCGGCACAGCAGCACGGTGAAGATCACGTCTGCCGCGGCAAAGCACCACAGCGCCGCGGCGAGACCGCCCTTCGGATACAGCGCGCGCATCAGCGCAAAGCAGCTCAAGGCTCCGAGCGCGATCACAAGCGCGCTTTTATACAGGCTCAGCGAGCCGAGGGTCAGCATCGCTCCGCTCATGCGCCCGCCTCCTTTCCCGCGTCCTTCGCCGTGGCGAAATAGACGATGTCGCTCATGGTGCGCTCGCTGTCCCAGTCCACGCGGTTGAAGGTCTGCCCGTTGAAGATCATCACGGCGGTCTGCCCGCCGTCGAGCGTGTAGGCGCTCCGGCAGCCCTTGGCGGCGAGATAGGTCGCAAAGGTGTAGAGCTGCGCGCGGGTGTTGTAGGGCCCCTGCTCGCCGAGCGTGGCGATCAGGTAGTGCCGCTCGCCGAGCTGGCCGATGCCCGAGCGCGAATAGATCCGGTTGAGCTCGCCGATGGGGTAGTCGCCGTAGCTCTCGGCGCTCAGGAGCTGCCCGTTTTCGATCAGGATCGGGCCGAAGGACAGCGAGAAGACCACGTCGTGCTCGGCCACGAAGCGCCGCGTGTCCTCGTCGCTCTGCAGCTCGCCACGGTGCGCGAAGACGAGATCGCCCGCGGAGGTGATGAAGCAGGTGTCCAGACTCTTGCCGGAGTTGCGGTAAAGCTGGCGCTGGTAGACCGTGACGCCGATGCTGCGGAAGGCGTAGAAGTCGCCGTTGAGGGCGATGACGGCATTCACGTCCCGCGCCATGTCGGAGGCGTAGAGCTGCACGTCCGAGCCGTAGCTGTTGTTGGCGATGTAGCGGCGGATCTGCGAGCCGTCGGCCGTCTTGATCTCGCCGAAGGAGACCGCGGAATTGCCGAGCGCCTCCTTCCACGCGATCGCGAGGATGGTCTCGTCGCAGTAGTATTTGATCGTCGAGCCGGGCATGAAGGCGATGTCCTTGTTCCAGGCGAGCTCTTGCCCGTCCAGCAGCGCGGCGGCGGAATCCACCACGGCCTGTACGACATTGGGATCGTCCGTCTCGCCGAAGAGGGCGGGATCGGGCCGCGGCGCGATGAGCGCGCTCTCCGGGATGGAGTAGCTGCGGCGGATGAAGGTGATGTCCTCCAGCGCGCTGATGTGCAGCTCGTTTTCCACGGCCTGCGCGAAGCGGCCGGAGAGATCTTCGGCGCGGCCGGCGTCTGCGGCGGGGGAGCCGGGAGCGGCGCTCGCGGCCGGGGGCTGCGCGGACACGGTCGTGATCTCCGGGTGCACGTGTCCGGCCACCCAGAGGATCAGCAGCAGGCTGAGAAGCCCCAGCGCGGCGCCGACGAGGCGCCAGACGAAGGAGACGCCCTCCGTCCCGCGGGAGCGCGCATTGTGTTCAGAACGCATACGCTTCTCCCCCCCTTTCAGCCGACGAGACCGCCCGTCAGCGCGCCGTAGAGCGCGTCGTCGGGTTCGATCAGCCAGTCGTCTCCGCTGCGGACAAGACGGATGTTCAGTCCCACCAGCGTGCAGTAATCCTCGACATGCTCCAGCTCCGCCTCAAGCGCTTCGGAATAGGCGCGCTCGGTGAAGCTTGCAAGATAGCCGCCCTCGCCGTCGTAGATCTCGTCGGCGGGGAGGGAGGCGGCCAATTCCTCAACCTTCGCCTCGGTCCCGGCCTTGACGGCCTGCGAGAGTGCGTCCAGATCGAGCGTGGTGTAGACGAGCTGCTGCACCGCGCCGCCGGACACGGCGGCGCAGTCGCCGTAGAGCTTGTAGTTGCGCACCGCTTCCAGCGCGTGCCACACGGCCGCGGCGTCCTCTGTCTGGGGGGCGCGCTCAAGGCCCAGCGTCGACACGCCGTAGAGCATTTTATTGGCTCTTTGGTAGTCCTGTGCCGCGAGCGCGTTGAAGAACTCCGTCACCGTCTGCTGCGGATCGCCCCGGAGGGGAAGGATCTCTTCCGCCTCCTTTTTCGCGGCGCCGCGCTGCGGCAGTACGCAGATCACGAGAGCCGCGGCGGCGAGCACGATCGCCGCGAGCGCCCAGGTGAGCTTCATCTTGCCCTTGCGGGCCTGCTCCAGCGCGCGCACGGCGAGCACACAGGCCGCGAACGCGATCAAAAGGATCAGTACGATCCGCCCGATGGCCGCGGCAAAGCTCTCGCTCTCTCCCTCCGGCGCAGCAGTCGGCAGGACTGCGGCGGGCGTGGCCTGGACCTGCCCCTCGGAAGGAGCGGGCGCGGCCGTCTCCTCCGGCACGGGCGAAGGACTGTTGAGCGCGGCGATGGCCGCCTCCTCGGCGGCGATGCGCTCGGCTTCAAGGCGCGCGGCGGTGGAATAGTTCGTATAGTCGATCATCAGATCGCAGAAGTCGGCCAGCAGCTTATAGGGCTCGACCACCGTGTCGGTGAACAGCACGATGCAGACCGGCTCCTCCGTAAAGAGAATGGCGCAGTCGTTGAGGTACAGGCGCGACCCCTCGGTAAAATAGCCGTATTTGTGTGCGATATCGACCGTGTGCTCGTGCAGCTTGAAATATTTGTGCGGCTCGGCCTGGAGCATCTCGTCGATCACGCGCGGGAAGCGCTCGGACTCGGTGGCGAGCAGCTCCAGCGCGTAGATCATCTGCCGCGGGGTCGAGAAGTTGTTCTCGTAAAACTTCTCGTCCACCGTGTCGGGATCCTCGCCCATGTAGGGAGCAAGGAGATGCCGGTAGGGCTGATAGCCGCCGAGATACTCCCACATGCTGCGGGCCACGTCGTTGTTCGAATCGACGATCGTCGCGTGGATCGCGTACTCGTAGCGATACGCGCCCACGAAGGTGTTCCAGCCGATCTCACCGTTATGTACCTTCTCGGCAAAGATCATGTTCATCGGCACCTTGTACATGCTGCCGGAGACCATATATTGGTCGCCGTTGAAGTACTGCTCCTCGCCGGTGACGGTGTTGCACCAGCCGCAGGCGACCTTGGCGGTGTTCGTGCCGTGCGCGGCGAAGAACTCCTCCATGATTTCCTGCCAGCTCTTGCCCGCGAAGCGCGCGTCGTCCTCGTCCTCGGCGGAGGCGCCGGGCACGAGCGGCAGCAGCATCGCAAGCGCGACGAGCAGACAGAGGCATTTTTTCAGCATTCTCATCATATCGGTATGTCCACCTGAAATCAAAGTAGGGGAGCCGCTCAGCGCAGGAAGGCGTCGAGCTCTTCCACCGTTTTGAAATAGCGTTCGCAGTTCTCCCGCATGAAGTCCTCGATGGCGCGGATGTCGTTGGCCCAGCCGACGGCGGCGAAGTCCGCTCCGGCGGCGCGGGCCATGTCGTAGCCGGGCTTGAGATCGTCGATCACGAGCAGATCGCCCGGCGCGAGCGAGAAGCGGCGCATAATGTCCTCAAGCGGAAAGGGGGAGGGCTTGCGCTCGCCCTCCGGCCGCTCCCAACCGTAGACGGCGTCCGGCGCGGGCAGACCGTTTGCCGCCCAGTCGCGCAGGATGTTCGTCCTGTGCGAGTGAGACACCGCGGTGACGAGCCCGCCCGCCTGCTTCTGCCGCTCCATGATCTCGCGGATGCCGCCGTAGGCGGCGGGGATATGGCTCTCGACATAGGCCATCCAGAAGCGGCCCTCCTCGGCGATCAGGGCCTCGTCCATGCCGTACTCCTCCCGGCACATCTCGAGAAAGCCGGGGGAAAAGTTTTTCAGAAAATAGTGCTCCAGCGAACAGCTCCGCCCCGGAAAGTGCTGTTCCAGAAACAGCTGGAAGCAGGGGTGGTGGATCGTCGCCGTGCTGTTGACGACCGTGTCGTCGTGGTCAAAGACCAGGCATTTGTATTTCATAAGAATCCTTTAATGCTGCATAATACATCAATATATCATAGCATTCGACGCGCTTATTCGCAAGTAAAAAACATCTTCGGCAATTCTTGACAATTCTTAAGCCGTGTGATAAAGTATAACTGGTATAACAAATCATACTTTTTATACGAATCATACGAAACGGAGGCCAAGCATGAAAATGCCGAAGGACAAGCTGGCTGTCTCGGCCAAGGTGGGCGAGAAGGGGCAGATCGTCATCCCCAAGGAGATGCGCGAGATGTTCTCGATCAAGCCCGGGGACACGATCATCCTGCTCGCGGACGAGAAGCGCGGCATCGCGATCCCGCCCAAGAGCATGTTCAACAGCTTTATCGAAAAGGTGCACGGACTGATGGAAGGCGGTGAGGACGATGGCTGAGACGGTGCTGGAGCTCCGCGGCCTGTGCAAGGAATACCCCGCCTTTCGTCTCAAGGACGTGGGCTTCTCGCTCGAGCGCGGGCGCATCATGGGCTTCATCGGGCGCAACGGCGCCGGCAAGACCACGACGCTCAAATCGATGCTCAACATCGTCCACCCGTCGGCGGGCGAGGTGCGCTTCTTCGGGCTCGATTTCGCCGAGCACGAGCTGGAGTGTAAGCGCCGCATCGCCTTTGTCTCCGGCGGGGCGAACTATTACCCGAACAAGAAGCTCGCCGCGATCACGGCCGTGACGCGCAGCTTCTACGAGGGCTGGGACGAGAAGGCCTACCGGCGCTATCTGAAGCTCTTCGCCCTCGACGAGAGCAAGACGCCCAAGGCGCTCTCGGCCGGCATGCAGGTCAAGTACGCGCTGGCGCTCGCCCTGTCGCACGGGGCGGAGCTGCTGATCCTCGACGAGCCGACGAGCGGGCTCGATCCCGTCTCGCGCGACGAGCTCGTGGACGTGTTCCTCTCGCTCGCGGACGAGGGCGTGAGCATCCTCTTCTCCACGCACATCACCGAGGATCTCGACAAGTGCGCCGACGACGTGGCCTATATCCGCAACGGCGAGATCGTCTTTTCGATGCCGCTGAAGAAGCTGCGGGAGAAATACCGCACGGTCGAGCTCACGGCGGAGCAGGCGGAGCAATACAAGGACAGCCTGATCGGCTGCAAGCGCGCCAAGGAGGGCTTCACCGCCCTCGTCGAAAGCGGCGAGCTTGCCGAGCTCGGCGGCCAGCGCTCCGGGCTCGAGGAGATCATGGTGCATCTGGACAAGGAGGCGAGAGACGATGACTAAGCTGCTGAAAAAAGAATTCATTCTCTTCACGCACCCGACCAGCTGGATGTTCCTCGCCTTCGGCGCGATGATGCTCATCCCCGGTTATCCGATGTACGTCCCGCTGTTCTGGACGACGCTGGGGCTGTTCTACGCCTGCCTCTCCGCGCGCGAGAACAACGATCTGTACTACACGCTGCTGCTGCCCGTGCGCAAGCGCGACGCGGTGCGCGCGCGGGGGCTGTACTTCGCGCTGATGGAGCTGCTGCAAATCGCGGCCTGCGTGCCCTTCGCGATCCTGCGCACTGTGCTGAAGATCGGCCCGAACAACGCAGGCATGGACGTGAACCTCGCGCTCTTCGGCCTCGGCCTGGGGCTGATGGGGCTTTTCAACCTGCTGTTCCTGCCGAAGCTGTACAAAAACCCCGCGGCGATCGGCAAGCCCTTCCTCGTCGTCACGGTGTGGGTGTTCGTCTACATCCTTGCGGCCGAGGTCTGCTGCTTCACCGTGCCCTTCTTTCGCGACGTGCTCGACACGCCCGACCCGCAGTTCTTAGGCGTCAAGCTCGGCGTCCTCGCGCTCGGAGCGGCGGCCTTCGTGCTGATGACAGTCTTAGGCGTCCGCAAGGCGGAGAAGATCTTCGAAAAGGTGGATCTGTAAAAAAGCCTTCCCCTTGAGGGGAAGGTGCCGAGCGCAAGCGAGGCGGATGAGGTGTTCGATTGCGGCAGAGAGATTCGTCCCCACCTCATCAGTCAGCCTGACGGCTGACAGCTTCCCCTCAAGGGGAAGCCTTTTCATAACACACGCCGCCGGGGCTTGTTCTTGCCCCGGCGACGTGCTATACTTTTTCCCGCAAGCGATCGAAACGGGATCCATGCCGGGTCGTAAAACGACTATGGGTCATGGTCAACAGGGGAATGCGGGTGAGATTCCCGCGCGAGGCCGTCACTGTGAACGCAGGCAAACAACGGTCTATGCGGCGAGAGCGGACTGCGAGAGAATATGCGGCTCTGACGATGACGTTTTTTTGCAGGCATACTTTGTGTATGTCAAGAAAAAACGGTGAAGTCAGGGTGCAAATTGTCCGCAGGACGCCGAAGACGTATGGATCGGCGTTTGCCTACAAAGTCAGAAGACCTGCCCGTACGGCGCTTCCGAAGGGGAGCGTCGTGTCGCACAGGGATCCGCGGACTTCCGGACGAATGCGGGATTGTGGTCAGATGTCCCGTTTTCTCTCTTTTTTCCTTGTGCGATCTTCGGTTCAAATTAAGAAAGGAGAGATGGATCACGAACAAAAAAACAAAGATCATTCTTGCCGCGGCGATTTTGCTTGTACTCGTCGTCGGCGCGCTGCTCATCTACAACGCGAACAAACCCGTAGGACAGGAGGGCGGCAAGAAGCTTGTCGTCACCGTCGTGCACGGCGACGGAAGCAGCAAAGATTTCTCGATCGCGACCGACGCGGAGTTTCTGCGCGGCGCGCTTGAGGAGCAGAGCCTGATCGAGGGCTCGGAGAGCGAGTACGGCCTGTTCGTCACCGGCGTGGACGGCGAGACGGCCGACAGCGATCAGCAGCAGTGGTGGTGCTTCACCAAGGGCGGCGAAATGCTCATGACCGGCGTGGACACGACGCCCATCGCGGACGGCGAGCACTATGAGATCACCTTCACCGTCGGCTGGTAAGCTCAGCGCAAAGGAGATCTGCACCCTCGCGCTCATGGGCGCGCTGCTCTTCGCGACGAAGCTCGCGCTCGCGTCGCTGCCGAACGTCAACCTCAATGCGGTGATCATCATCCTCGCGACGGTGTTCTTCTCATGGCGGGCACTCTGGTCCGTCGGCGTCTACGTCATGCTCGAGGGCCTGTTCTTCGGCTACAACGGCTATATGCTCTGGTGGTTCGGCTACCTCTACACCTGGCCGCTGCTTGTCGTGATCTGCATGATCTTCCGCAAAAACGACTCCGCCTTTGTCTGGGCGGTGATCGCGGCGGTCTTCGGGCTTATCTTCGGGCCGCTGATGTATCTCGAGTATTTCGCGATCAACAGCGGCTGGGAGATGTTCTTCGCGATGTGGGTCTCCGGCATCCCATACGACCTGATCCACTGCGGCGGGAACTTCGTCTTCACGCTGATCCTCTATAAACCGCTGTACCGCGTGATGGAGAAATTCCTCGGCACGCCCCCCGGACGGGAGCCGATCTCCGACAAAAACGACACATAGCAAAAAAGAGTGCTGTGAAAACAGCACTCTTTTCAAGCTGCAGACATCTTGAAAAGCAACACCGGGAACTACTTGAAGTTCCCGGTGTTGTATGATTGAACGTGAAGAGGGGACTCCTCGTCCCCCCTTCACATTTCCCCCTTGCTTTTCGGAAGAAGCCAGGCAGACAGCAGCCTGCCATTTCATTTGCTTTTTGCGGATAAGCTCAGTCGAGCCCCGGCACCTTGGGCAGGCCGGCGAAGCCGCGCGCAAGGTCCTCGTCCGTGGGGATGTAGTCGCCCATGACGCCGTCGTTGAACTTCTGATAGGCCACGAGGTCGAAATAGCCCGTTCCCGTCAGGCCGAAGAGGATATCCTTCTCCTCGCCGGTGGCTTTGCACTTGAGCGCCTCGTCGATCGCGACGCGGATCGCGTGGCTGCTCTCCGGCGCGGGGAGGATGCCCTCGACGCGGGCGAACAGCTCGGCCGCCTCGAACACGGAGGTCTGCTCGACCGCGACGGCCTCCATCAGCCCGTCGTGATAGAGCTGCGAGAGCGTCGGGGACATGCCGTGGAAGCGCAGGCCGCCGGCGTGGTTGGGCGAGGGGATGAAGCCGCTGCCGAGCGTGTACATCTTTGCCAGCGGGCAGATCATGCCCGTGTCGCAGAAGTCGTAAGCGAATTTGCCGCGGGTGAAGCTCGGGCAGGAGGCGGGCTCGACGGCGATGATGCGGTAATCCGCCTCGCCGCGCAGCTTCTCGCCCATGAAGGGGCTGATCAGGCCGCCCAGGTTCGAGCCGCCGCCGGCGCAGCCGATGATGATGTCGGGCTTCACGCCGTATTTGTCCAGCGCCGTCTTGGCCTCGAGGCCGATGACGGACTGGTGCAGCAGCACCTGGTTGAGCACGCTGCCGAGCACGTAGCGGTAGCCGGGGTTGGACACGGCCACCTCGACCGCCTCGGAGATCGCGCAGCCGAGCGAGCCGGTCGTGCCCGGGAACTCCTCGAGGATCCTGCGGCCGACAGCCGTCGTCATGGACGGGGAGGGGGTCACGTCCGCGCCGTAGGTGCGCATGACCTCGCGGCGGAAGGGCTTCTGCTCGTAAGAGACCTTCACCATGTAGACCTTGCAGTCGATGCCCAGGTAGGCGCAGGCCATGGACAGGGCGGTGCCCCACTGCTCCGCGCCGGTCTCGGTCGTCACGCCCTTGAGACCCTGCTTCTTGGCGTAGTAGGCCTGGGCGATCGCGGAGTTGAGCTTGTGGCTGCCGGAGGTGTTGTTGCCCTCGAACTTATAGTAGATATGCGCGGGCGTGCCGAGCTTTTCCTCCAGACAGTAGGCGCGCACGAGCGGCGCGGGGCGGTACATCTTGTAAAAATCGCGGATCTCCTGCGGGATCGGGATGAAGGGCGTCGTCTCGTCGAGCTCCTGCTCCACGAGCTCGGCGCAGAACACGACGCCGAGCTCCTCGGCGGTCATCGGCTTGCCCGTGCCGGGGTTCAGGAGCGGCGCGGGCTTGTTCTTCATGTCCGCGCGGACGTTGTACCAGCTCTGGGGGATCTCTTCCTCGGACAGATAGATTTTATAGGGGATGTCAATGGATTTGGTACTCATGGGAATAATCTCCTTTCAAATTGTGGCCTGTCGGCTGTTTTTTCTTTCCTTTTCAGCGCATCGGCCGCCATCGTCTGCCCGGAAGAATCATGTTGATAGCCTCCTGTTGAATCGCTTCAGGTAAACACAGCCTTCATGCGGCGAGAGCGAATTGCGAGAGAATTTGTGTCTCTGCCGATGACGCTTTTTCGCAGGCATACTTTGTGTATGTCAAGAAAAAGGGGTGAAGGCAGGGCACGAATTGTCCGCAAAGCGCCGAAGACGTATGGAGCGGTGTTTGCCAAAATAAAACAAAAAAACCTGTCCCTGCATTACTGCTGGGACAGGATACTTCCTGCGGTGCCACCCGGCTTGACGCGCCTTTTTCAAAACGCGCCCTCTTTTCACGTACCAACATACGCGGATCGTTGTTAACGGAGAAGTCCGCTCCGTCTCCCATACTCCGGCTTTACGCCGTTTCTGATCGCCCTCGGAAGTCCATTCGGCCTGACGCTTTCCGCCGCGCTCGCACCAAATGCGCGGCTCTCTGTGGGAAAGGAGGGGAGGCCTACTCACTCTTCCTCATCGGTTTGGCAACATGATACACCGCCCGCTCCGGCCTGTCAAGAAAAATGTTTCAGCGATTTAAAGCGATTGAAACAAGTGTGCCCGACTTGGTCAGTGTCCATTTTCTCTTTGCTCGTGCAAAGAGAAAGTGGACAAAAAGAGAAAGCACGCCAAAGTGGGGAAGATTCCGAATTCTTCCCCCCTTTGGAAACCCCCTAATTGAAACGG
>JAFSJZ010000022.1 GCA_017449185.1 Oscillospiraceae bacterium | reverse complement strand
GGATCCCTCCCGTATCTTCCCGGGCAAGAAGCAGGCCGGCCACATGGGCGTTGACCAGATCACCGTCCAGAACCTCGACATCGTCAAGGTCGACGCCGAGCTGAACATGATCGCCATCCGCGGCGCGATCCCCGGCCCGAAGGGCGGCATCGTCTATATCAAGAACACGGTCAAGGCCCAGCCCGTCAAGAAGGGCGAGGGCGCAGCCGTCAGCGTCAACCCGCAGAAGGCCTCCGCGCGTGTCAACCCGCAGAAGGCTTCCGCCCGTACCAAGTAAGGAAAGGAGAGCAGCATAAATGCCTAAAGCTAAGCTTTTTAACATGGCTGGCGAGAACATCGGCGAGATCGAGCTCTCCGAGGCCATCTTCGGCGTCGAGCCGAACAAGAGCGTCCTGCACGACTCCGTCAAGAACCACCTGGCCAACTGCCGCCAGGGCACCCAGAGCGCGCTCACCAAGGGCGAGGTTTCCTACACCACGAAGAAGCCGTGGCGTCAGAAGGGAACCGGCCGCGCCCGCGCCGGCTACGCAGGCTCCCCCGTGTGGTATCACGGCGGCGTGGCCTTCGCGCCGAAGCCCCGCAGCTACGCCTACACCCTCAACAAGAAGGTCCGCCGCCTGGCTCTCAAGTCCGCGCTGTCCGCGAAAGCGGCCGAGGGTGAGATCCTGGTCGTCGACGGCCTGAAGGTCGAGGAGATCAAGACCAAGCCCTTCGCCGCCTTCCTGCAGAAGCTCGGCGTCGAGGGCAAGGCTCTCGTGATCACCGAGAACGTGGACGAGAAGGTCGTCAAGTCCGCCCGCAACATCGAGGGCGTGACCACCACCACCGCCACGATCATCAGCCCCTATATGATCCTTACCAACGGCAAGCTGGTCCTCGACAAGGCCGCGCTCGCCAAGATCGAGGAGGTGTTCGCCTGATGAAGACCGCATACGATATCATCATCCGCCCGGTCATCACCGAGCAGTCCATGGAAGACCTGGACATCAAGAAATACGCGTTTGAAGTGGACAAGCACGCCAACAAGATCGAGATCAAGAAGGCGATCGAGGAGATCTTCGGCGTCACCGTGATCAAGGTCACGACCACGACCGTCCACCCCAAGGAGAAGCGCACCGGCGCCTACCCCAAGGGCATGACCGCCGCCTGGAAGAAGGCCGTCGTCAAGCTCAGCGCCGACTCCAAGAACATCGAGCTCTTCGAAGGCATGGCGTAAGGGAGGAAATGAAGAATGTCTATTAAAACTTACAGACCGACCACTCCTGCCAGAAGAGGCATGACCGTCTCCGGCTTCGACGGCGTCGACAAGCACGCCCGTCCCGAGAAGAGCCTGACCGAGGTCCTCAAGAAGAACGCCGGCCGCAACAGCTACGGCCACATCACCGTCCGCCACCAGGGCGGCGGCAACCGCCAGAAGTACCGCGTCATCGATTTCAAGCGCGACAAGCGCGACGTCGAGGCGAAGGTCCTCCGCCTGGAGTACGACCCCAACCGCAGCGCGTTCATCGCTTTGTGCGAGTATGCCGACGGCGAGCGCCGCTACATCCTCGCCCCCGTGGGTCTGAACGTCGGCGACAGCGTCGTCGCCTCCCCCGCGGCCGACATCAAGCCGGGCAACGCCCTGCCGATGGCGAACATCCCCGTGGGCACCTTCATCCACAACATCGAGCTCTACCCCGGCAAGGGCGCGCAGCTTGTCCGCAGCGCCGG
>JAFSJZ010000021.1 GCA_017449185.1 Oscillospiraceae bacterium | reverse complement strand
TGACCCTTGACGATGGCCTCGTACGTGCGCACGCGCCCCGTCACGTCGTCGGACTTGACGGTCAGGATCTCCTGCAGAGTGTAGCTCGCGCCGTAGGCCTCGAGCGCCCAGACGTCCATCTCGCCGAAGCGCTGGCCGCCGAACTGGGCCTTGCCGCCGAGCGGCTGCTGAGTGACCAGGCTGTAGGGGCCGGTGGAGCGGGCGTGGATCTTGTCGTCGACGAGGTGGTGCAGCTTGAGGAAGTAGACCCAGCCGACCGTGACGTCGTTGTCGAACTTCTCGCCGGTGCGGCCGTCGTACATCTCGCTCTTGCCGTCCTCACGCAGGCCGGCCTGGCGCAGGGTCTCGCGAATGGTGGCTTCGTTGGCGCCGTTGAAGGTCGGCGTCGCGACCTTCCAGCCCAGGGCCTGGGCGGCGTAGCCGAGGTGGACCTCCAGGATCTGGCCGATATTCATACGCGAAGGCACGCCCAGGGGGTTGAGGACGATGTCCAGCGGCGTGCCGTCGGGCAGGTAAGGCATGTCCTCACGCGGCAGGATGCGGGAGACGACGCCCTTGTTGCCGTGGCGGCCGGCCATCTTGTCGCCGACGGAGATCTTGCGCTTCTGCGCGATATACACGCGAACGACCTGGTTGACACCGGGGTTCATCTCGTCGCCGTTCTCACGGGTGAAGACCTTGACGTCGACGATGATGCCGCTCTCGCCATGGGGTACTTTCAGAGAGGTGTCGCGGACCTCGCGGGCTTTTTCGCCGAAAATGGCGCGCAGCAGTCTCTCCTCGGCGGTCAGATCGGTCTCGCCCTTGGGGGTGACCTTGCCGACCAGAATATCGCCGGCGGTGACTTCCGCGCCGACCATGATGATGCCGCGCTCGTCGAGATACTTCAGCGCATCCTCGCCGACGCCGGGGATATCACGGGTGATCTCCTCGGGGCCGAGCTTGGTGTCGCGGGAGTCGCACTCGTACTCTTCGATGTGAATGGAGGTGAAGACGTCCTCCATCACGAGGCGCTCGTTGAGCAGGACGGCGTCCTCGTAGTTGTAGCCTTCCCAGTTCATATAGCCGACCAGGATGTTTTTGCCCAGCGCGATCTCGCCCTGCGCGGTGGAGGGACCGTCGGCCAGGACGTCGCCCGCAGCCACGCGGTCGCCCACCTTGACGATGGGACGCTGATTGATGCAGGTGCCCTGGTTGGAACGGGCAAACTTGATGAGCTTGTATTCCGTCGACTCACCGGCGTCATAGCGCACGGTGATATAGTCGGCGTCGACGCGCGTGACCACGCCGTCGCCCTCGGAGAGCAGGCACACGCCGGAGTCGACCGCGCACTTGTGCTCGATGCCCGTGGCGACAATAGGCGCCTGCGTGGTCATCAGAGGCACGGCCTGACGCTGCATGTTCGCGCCCATCAGCGCGCGGTTGGCGTCGTCGTTCTCGAGGAAGGGGATCATCGCCGTGGCGATGGAGATCATCATCTTGGGGCTGACGTCGATATAGTCGACCTCTTCCCGGTTGACTTCGATCGTGTCGTTGCGGTGACGGCAGGTGATACGGCGGTTGACAAGGCAGCCGTTCTCGTCCACGGGCTCGGAGGCCTGCGCGACGATATACTGATCCTCGACGTCGGCGGTCATATACTCGACGTCGTCGGTGACACGGCAGGTCCCCTTCTCGACGCGGCGGTAGGGCGCGACGAGGAAGCCGTACTCGTTGGCACGGGCATAGGAGGCCAGATATGAAATCAGACCGATGTTCGGACCTTCAGGCGTCTCGATCGGGCACAGACGGCCGTAATGGCTGTAATGGACGTCGCGGACGTCGAAGCTGGCACGCTCGCGGGACAGGCCGCCGGGGCCGAGGGCCGACATACGGCGCTTGTGCGTAAGCTCGGCCAGGGGGTTGGTCTGGTCCATGAACTGGCTCAGCGGGCTGGAGCCGAAGAACTCCTTGATCGCGGCCGTGACCGGACGGATGTTGATCAGGCTCTGCGGCGTGACGATGTCAAGATCCTGCAGGGTCATACGCTCGCGGATCACGCGCTCCATACGGGAGAAGCCGATGCGGAACTGATTCTGCAGCAGCTCGCCCACGCAGCGCACGCGGCGGTTGCCGAGGTGGTCGATGTCGTCGGCGTTGCCCACGCCGTGGGCCAGCGCGTTGAGGTAGTTGACAGAGGAGAACATGTCGTCCACGATGATGTGCTTCGGGACGAGAATGTCGATGTTCTGGCGGATCGCGTCCTTGAGGGCCTCTTCATCCGTGAACTGCTCGAGCAGCTGGCGCAGGATGATGCCGCGGACCTTACCGCGCACGCCGACCTCTCTGGGGTCGAAGCTGACGAAGCGCTCCATGCTGATCATGCCGTTGGAGAAAACCTTCACGTCTTTGCCGTTCACGCGCAGCGTGACGGACACGACGCCGGCATCGTCGATGGCACGGGCCTTTTCGCGGCTGAGCACCTCGCCCGCCTCGGCAAGCAGCTCGCCGGTGTAGGGATCGACCGCCGGAGAAGCCAGCTCAAAGCCCGCGATGCGGGGATAGAGCGAGAGCTTTTTATTAAACTTGTAGCGGCCGACGTCGGAGATGTCATAGCGGCGATGGTCGAAGAACAGGCCGTCAAGCAGAGTCTCGGCCGACTCCACCGTGGGAGGATCGCCCGGGCGCAGACGGCGGTAGATCTCAATCAGGCACTCGTCGCGGCTGGTCGTGGTGTCCTTGTCGAGCGTGGCGATCAGACGCTCGTCTTCGCCGAAGATCTCCTTCAGGCGCTCGTTGGTGACGGCGCCGACCTCGGTGTCCTCCACGCAGGAGAGCCACTTGGCCGGGTTCGTCTCGTCGTAGCGGCCCATGGCCTTGAGGAACCAGGTAATGGGCAGTTTGCGGTTCTTGTCGATACGGACGTTGAAAACGTCGTTCGTATCGGTCTCATACTCCAGCCACGCGCCGTGGTACGGGATGACCGTGGAGGTATAGATCGAGAGCATCGTCTTGTCCGTGGTCCTGTCGAAGTAGACGCCGGGAGAGCGCACGATCTGAGAGACGATGACGCGCTCGGCACCGTTGATGACAAAGGTGCCGCCGGGAGTCATGATCGGGAACTCGCCCATGAAGATGACCTGTTCCTTGATCTCGTCGGTCTCCTTGTTGCGCAGACGAACGCGGACCTTCAGCGGGGCGGCGTACGTGGCGTCGCGGGCCTTGCACTCCTCCTCCGTGTACTTGGGCTTCTCGTCCATCGAATAATCGATGAAGCTCAGCTCGAGGTTGCCGGAATAGTCGGTGACGGCTTCGGTCTCTTTAAAGACCTCGCGCAGTCCCGTCTCCAGGAACCACTTGTAGGAGCTCTTCTGGATCTCCAAAAGATTGGGCATATCCATGATCTCCGGGGTGCGGGCAAAGCTCTTCCTCAAAGTTTTGCCGTAGAGAACATCAGTCGGCATGGCGCACTCTCCTTTAAACGTATTGCGAACGCCCGGGCTTGTTGTTAAAAGTTTTGCGCCCGGTGTTGATAAAGCATGGGCAATATGCTATACTCTGAAATGTGGATAGTGGGTATGTATGCCCCTACCCGATAGACATAGCAAGTCATTCTACCATTGGCTGTTTTCGTTTGTCAAGGGTTTTTTCATCTTTGTCGGGGGCTCCCCGACTTTTTTATTTCTGTGAGGTCTGTTTGATGGGATTCTCCGTCTATCTGCTGCTCGGGCTCGAGGCCGCGCTTGCACTGTGGCTGCTCCTCCGCGCCGGCAGTCTGCGGGATCGGCGCACCTGGGCCCTCTCGGTGCTGCTGCTTGCTCTTGCCTTTGCCGCGCGCGCGTACGTATTTGATTATGAGACGCTCGACTATCAGAATTTTCTGAGCAAATGGGTCGGTTTTTTCCGCGAGAACGGTCATTTCCGCGCCATGCGGTACAGCGTGGGCAACTACAATATCCCCTACCTGTATTTTCTCGCCCTCTTTTCTCTGCTTCCGATCCGGGATCTGTATCTGATCAAGCTGCTCTCGACGCTCTTTGACGTGCTGCTCGCCTGGGGAGCGATGAAGCTGCTGAGCCGCTATACGAAAAAGAACGCCCTGCTGCTCGCCTGCTTTTTCACCGTGCTCTGTCTGCCGACCGTGTTTCTTAACAGCGCCGTTTGGGCCCAGTGCGACAGCAGCTATGCCGCGCTGCTCGTAATCGCGCTGTGGCTCGCGCTCGACGACCGCCCCGTCCCGTCGATGGCCTGCGCCGCACTCGCCTTCGGCTTCAAGCTGCAGGCCGTGTTCGTGCTGCCGGTCTTCGCCGTGCTGTGGATGGCCGGGAAGTTCAAGTGGCGTCATTTTCTGATCTTCCCCGCGGTCTATGTGCTGCTGGTGCTGCCCGCCGTGCTGCTCGGCCGCCCGTTCTGGGAGACCGTCACGCTCTATTTTTCGCAGACCGGCAGTATCGGCAGCGCTCTCAACTACAATTCCTCGTCTGTCTTTGCGATCCTGTGGAAGATCCCCGCCTCGGAGCGAGTCTCAAAAATCGCCGTCGCTGCGGCTTTCTGCTACATGCTGTTCATCCTTGGCCTCTGCTTCTTCCGCCGAAGAGACCTCTCTGACCGCGCGATCCTCGCCGCGGCGGTGCTGCTGGCTGTGGGCATCCCCTTTCTGCTGCCCCACATGCACGAGCGTTATTTCTTCTGCGCCGATATCCTGAGCGTCGTTCTCGCCTTTGCCGCCTGGCCCTGCGCCGCCGCGGCCCTGCTGTGCCAGTTTGCCTCGCTTCTCGGCTATCACGCTTATTTGAAGATGAGATTCCTGCTTCCCATGCGCTGCGGCGCCGCCGCGCTGATCGTCACACTGGCAATTGCCGCTCTCTTCCTTTTTTCGTCGATGGAGGACGCTGCGGAGGCAAGAATCGCCGCTCTGCACAGAAAAAAAGCACAGGGAACGGGAAAGAAAAAAGGCCCTTGACAAAAGGGCAGAATCTGCTATAATACCACTTGCCTTAAATGCGGCATGCGAGAGTGCTGGAATAGGTAGACAGGCACGTTTGAGGGGCGTGTGTCAACTGACGTGTGAGTTCAAGTCTCATCTCTCGCACCAAAAAGAGGAAATCCATTCGGATGTCCTCTTTTTGGTGCGAGAGCCGCGCCGCGCTGCGGCGCTATAATCCGCTTCGCTCAAATGGATGGGAGAGGGCTCTGAGCCCTCTCCCAAACCCTCACCAAAGGCTGACGGGGAGAAGAATACAAACCGTCTATTCAGGAGACATCCGAAAGAATGTCCCTTTTCCGGTGCCGGCCTTTGGCGAACCTTCAGCCTTGTTTCAATTGAAACAGAAAACCGGAGCAGGATAACCCGCTCCGGTTTTCTGTTTCGATCGAGCTGTCAATACCAGCCCGCCGCATGATAGTTTTCGTCGTTGGAGATCATGCTTTTGTCCATACCGCTGTCTTCGAAGGTGGTGTCCACCCGTATCCATCCGCCGGTTGTGTAGACCATGTTCCACGCGTGCAGACCCTCCGTGCCGACTACGCTGCCGTACACGACCTTGGCCGGGATCCCCTGGCTGCGCAGCATCGCGGCGGTGAGCACCGCGTAGTCCAGACAAACGCCTGTGCCTCTGGAGAGGATCTCGTCCGGATCGCGAATGTAGCTTTGAGTCTCCTCATCGACGGCCGTATCGTCATAGCTCAGCTTCTCACAGACAAATTGCCGGATGCGCGCGATCTTCACATTGTCGTCGCTCTCGCCCGTGCAGAGCTGCGCCGCGGCGTTCACGCACTCGGAGTGGCCCGTGAAGCGGACGTAGGTGCTCGGACGCAGAAAAGGCTGGAATTCATCATAAAGATCGGCCTCGCAGCTTGCGCTCATGACAGTCTCATAGCGGTTGTTGTCGGGATCCGTTCCGCTTTTTTTCAGAAGGGTGATCGTATAGAGTCCGTCTCCGTCGCTCAGCGGATAGTAAGAGGCCTCGCCCGCATTGGGCACGGTATAGACCCTCTCCGAACCCGAGGCCGAGACGATTTTGATCTTGACAGTCTCTTCGCAGTTCGCCGCGGCCGCGATATAGCCCATGTCCGCGTTCGCGCAGTCGATCGCAAAATCGCCCGTCCGGGCCGTTTCCAGATAGGAGTAGACCGGCAGGAGCCTTATGGCGGCCGCCGAGCTCCCCACCGTAGGGCTGAAGGAGAAAAGCGCGTCGCGGCCGTTCAGATAGAGCGAGAACAGCACACATAGTATGACCAGCGCGCACAGCTGCGCCTGAATGTTTTTCTTCCTGTTCTTCTTCTGCATGCGGCCCTCTCATCTGTCGCTTGTGATTTTTTCCGCCGCGTCACGCAAACGCCGCCGCGGACCATCATACCTCTTTTTGCCCAATGATGCAAGTCTCTGTGCAGACGCTTTGCTTTCTTCTGCAGTCATCGTTGTTTTTTTCCGGGAAACATGCTATCCTGTCATTGAAAATGCATGACGAGGAGTGGACGATCATGGCCAAATTCAACTCACTTATCCCCGAAAAAGAGATCCCCCACGCAGCGGAGGATTTCCGCGCCGCGGTCAAAGTGGAACAATACCGGATTGGGAAGGAAGCCGTCTATATCCCCAGCGGTTTGCGTTGGAACTACGTTCCTCTCTTCGCAGTCAGCGCGGCTGAGGACTCCCGCCGCAGCGTCACCGCCGGCCACTGCGTCACAGTAACGGAGATCAAACCTGCCGTAGAACTGGCAACGGAGGCAGGCCGCTTCACGCTCAATCTCGAGCGGCCCGACAGCGTCGGAAAGATCCTGGACGCAATCGGGAAATAGAGAAAAAGCAAGAAGGCTGATAAGGTTTACATAACCTTATCAGCCTTCTTTTATCCACATCGGCTTTTTCTTATTTCCCGAACCAGCTCTTGACTCTGTCAAGGAAATCCGCTGCATTGCCGAAAAAGACTTTAAGCTTTTCGTAAAAGCCCACCGCCTTGTCCTTGGCCTCGCCGATGCGCTGGATGGTCTCCTGCGCCTCCTCGACGCGGGATTTCAGTTCTGCTGGATTCACCTTCTCCAGCGAACGGCACAGTTCGATGAGCTGGCGGATCTGGCTGTCGCTGAGCGTAACCTTATACTCTCCCGCGAGAGATTCGATCTTCTGACGGAGCTCTTCGTCGCTCATCTCCGCAGTCTCGCCGAGCAGCTTCTTGAGCTCGCTGACGATCCTGGTGGCGTCAAGACTGCCGATCTGCTCAGCCAGCTCTCCGGTGACGGTCAGTTCCCGGGTGCTGACGGATTTTGCGGTCGTATCGAGCGTGTTGCCCGTAATGCTTTCATAGGCCTTGTAGATACCGGTCAGCGCGGCGGTGCCGCTGACCTCGAAGGGCGCGGCGACGATGATTTTCGCATCCTTGACGCCCGCCGTGACGAGCGCGTTTTTGTACATTTCCTCGGTACACCAGCTGATATTATAGGTCTCGACAGAAAGACCGGAGCCTTCGGGCAGCAGGGAGACATATACACAGGAGATCGCGTATTTGCCGATCACGCTCTCTTCGACGAGCCCCTCGAGACAGCTGCGCTCTTCTGCGTTGGTGACCTTGAGTTCCTGCACGCTGCCGCGTTCGATCCCAAAGAGCTTGTAGACCGTTTTGATTTGTTCATCCGTCAGGTCCGCGCCGATCACGACGCGGCTCTCATCTTCGGCAAAAGCCGGGGCGGAAAGACATAGCGCCAGTGCGAACGCAAGAAGGAAAGACAACAGCTTCTTTTTCTTCAAGAAGACATCCTCCTTTCCAGAGATAACAGGATGGGCATGGACAACAGGAATACGCCTCTGCCCGCGCGCTCGATCCTAGCACATTTTCCGGGCAAAAGAAAGCGAAGCGGGCAAAGCTTAAGACATTTTCATAAAAAGTTTACGCCCGCTTCATAATTTGTTATGTAAATTATATTATGTAAATAATATTATGTTAATTTTTTATGTAAATCTTCTGGCATAGCCGCAGCGCCTGCAGAGGATTTCTTTCGCTTTTCTTTGCGAAAAACCGGTATAGATCCGCCTTACTTTTTCGGTTGACATAATTTCATCAAGTGTCTGATCAAACAAATTCCCGAGCGGCAGGTCTCCGTTGTGATCGAGACAACAGGGCACGACGGTGCCGTCGACGAGCACGCCGATCTGGTCGCGCAGAGCGTAGCAGAAGCAACTCTCTCCCCTGTCCGGGGCACGGAGATCCGGCCAGTCGAATTTGTCGTCCTCGGCAAGGAAGATCCTCTCGGCCAACCTGACGCTGCGCGGGCTGTGCTCCCATGGCTGAGTGAATCGCTCATGCAGCAGCGCGAGGATCTCGCCGTTGAGGCTCTCTCTCCCGCCGCGGTTCCACAGACGCAGCTCGCAGATCTTTCCTGCAGCGGCAGCATGAGCGGCAAAGTCCGCGCACTGGTTTACATAATTTATAAGTTCTCCCCCTTCGTTGGCCTCAAAGGACTGCAGGGAGAGGTTGATTTTATACAGCGCCGGGGCAGCGAGCAGCGTCCCGGCTTTTTCGGCAAGCAGCGTTCCGTTGGTCGTGAGGATGACGCGAAATCCTTTCTCTCCGGCGAGAGCGAGAAAGCGGCCGAGGGACGGGTGCAGCAGCGGTTCGCCCATGAGGTGAAAATAGAGATACTGCGTCTCTCCGCACAGCTTACCGAGCAGGCGCGTGAAATCCTCCTCGCTCATAAAGCGCGGGGCGCGCGACGTGCCGGGGCAGAAGGAGCAGGCGAGGTTGCAGACGTTTGTGATTTCCAGATAGACGCGTTTGAGCATAGGCCACCTTTATTAAACAAGGGCGTGATCTCACGCCCTTGTTGTTCTTTGATTACTTGACGATCGCGCGCATGCGCTCCGGCTCGAGCTTGACCACGCTGCGGTCGTAGGTCACGAGACCGTTGAGCTCGTCCTCGACATCGCTGAGCTGCGTATAAACCGCCGCGGCGAGGCCCTTTTCTCTGGCCGGGAGGATCTGCTCGCGATAGAGCTTTGCAAGCGCCTTTTCCAGTTCCTCGGCGCTGCCGAGCTTCTTGTAGCCAAAGCTCTTCTCGCCGAAGCAATGCCCCTCGACTTCACAGACATAGCCGCCGAATTCGCTGAGCACGACCGCCCTGCCCTTTCTGTCCGCACGGAAGCGGAATGGCCGGAAATAGACGTGCAGGCTCTTAACGTCGCTCACACCCTGATCGTGCCAGCCGGAGGCGTGGTCGATCGTGCGGGTGTTGTCGACAAAGCGCACGGCGTCGGTCAGCCGCGCGGCGTCGAACTGGCCCCAGCCCTCGTTGAAAATGACCCACATGGCGATGCAGGGGCAGTTGTAGAGGTGATTGACCATATCCACGAGCTCGTCGGCGAACTCCCGCCGCCCCAGCTCGTCGGCCCGACCGAAGCGGCTGTACGCGTCGTCGCGCAGGTGACGCCCTGTCACGAGCGGTGCCGTGACGACCGCGGGGCGATAATGTCCGCCGCCGCAGGGCATGTCCTGCCAGACCAGCATACCCAGCCTGTCGCAGTGATAGTACCAGCGCAGCGGCTCGACCTTGATGTGCTTGCGCAGCATGTTGAAGCCGCTTTCCTTGGCCAGTTTGATGTCCCGGCAAAGAGCCTCGTCCGTCGGCGCGGTGTAGAGGCCGTCCGGCCAATAGCCCTGATCGAGCAGGCCGTTGTGAAAGTAGGGCGCGTTGTTGAGGAAAAGACGCGGCACGCCCTTGTCGTCTTTTTTGACGGAGAATTTGCGCATCGCAAAATAACTGCTGACCGTATCCTCGCCGCAGGTGACGGTGAAGTCATAGAGCTTCGGGTTTTCGGGGCTCCATGCCTCAAAGTCCGGCACAGGGATCAGGGCGGGCAGCTCGTAGCTCTCGCCGCCGAAGTGCGCGAAGGCGCTCTCCGTGCCGACAACGTCGGCCGCGATGTCGACCTCGGCATCGTCAAAGTGCGGTGTGATGCGCAGGCCGCGGACATAGTTCTGCGGCACGGACTCGACCCACACGCTCTGCCAGATGCCGCTCTGCGGGGTATACCAGATGCCGCCGCGCTGCGTCTTCTGCTTGCCGCGCGTGTGGAAGCCGCCGTCCGTCTCGTCCGAGGCGCGCACGACGAGCGAGAAGCTCTCCCCTTCCAGGGCGGAGCTGATATCCGCCTCGAAGGGCAGATAGCCGCCGACGTGCGAGGCGACCTGTTTGCCGTTCACCCAGACGTCCGCAATCTGATCCACGGCGCCGAAGTGCAGGATCGTGCGTCTGCCGGCAAAGCTCTCCGGCAGGGCGACCGTGCGCCGGTACCACAGATACTGCCCGGCCGCGGGCTTTTTCTTCGCGCCGGAGAGCGGCGTCTCGGGAGAGAAGGGCACAAGGATCGTGCCGTCAAAGCTCTCGGGGATCACCCTGTCGTCCGACACGGCAAACTCCCATTCGCCGTTGAGGCTCATCCAGCGCTCGCGCACGAGCTGCGGGCGCGGATACTCCGGCAGCGGAGCGAGCCTCTCAACGCTGTCTGTCCAAATCGTGTTCATCGCCAGGCCTCCGATCGTTTTCGTTTCAGAACAGGCCGGGGAATCCTCCCAGGCCGCCCTGCAGCTTTGCCATAGACTGGTTTGTCGCATCCTCGGACGCCTTGAGCGCTCCGTTGACCGCAGCGAGGATCAGATCCTGCAGCATCTCGACGTCGTCGGGATCGACGACCTCGGGGTCGATGGTGATGCTCTCAAACTCGCGCGTGCCGGAGACGACGGCCTTGACCGCGCCGCCGCCCGCAGTAAACTCGAATTTGGAAGATTCCAGCTCCTGCTGCATTTTCAGGAAGTCCTGCTGCATCTTCTGGGCCTGCTTCATCATGTTGGCCTGGCTGCCGCCGTAGCCGCCGCGAAATCCGCCCTTTGCCATGATCGTACCCTCCTGTGTTTGTTCTATCTTATCTCGGCCTTCAGCCGATCACTCTAGCCTCGGGAAAAGCCTTGAGCTCGTCGAGGCTCCTCGTCCCGCGGGAAGTCTCGGAGAGCTCGCGCAGAACGGTGTTGACCGTCCGGCCCGTCAGCTCTGCTGCGCAGTCGGAGAACTTTTGCAGGATCTCCGTGCGGTTGAAGCGGTTATAGACAAAGCCGCTCTCCGCCTCCAGCGTCAGCACGCCGCCCCGGAGCGTTCCGCGCAGACGGCTCTCGTCGCCGGGATAGATGCGCATATCCGCCGGGAGCCGCGGCACGATCCGTGCGCAGAGATCCCGCCAAATGCGCTCGCTGTCGGCATTTTCCGCCGGCGTTTCCGCGGGGGGCTGCGGCGTCTGCTTTTCAGCCGGCTCAGGCTGCCGCTCGTCCCGCTTGTCCTTCAAAAAGGCGTCCTCCGGCTGTTCCTCGCGAAACTGCTCGAAGTCAAGCTCTTCCTCCTCGGCCGCTTCCGCCTCTTTTTCCCAGGGCGGAGCGGCTTCCCGTTCGTCCTCAAAGTATTCACCCGGCTCCTCCTCATCCGGCGGAGACGGAGGCTCTTCTGTCCCGTAAGGTTCGAGAGCTTCTTCAAAAGTCGCCTTCGGTGCGGGTGCGGAAGAGAACTCGCCGCGGGCAAGCTGCTCTTCGATGCGGGAGAGACGGGCGTTGAAGTCCGGCATATCCTGCTTGAGCAGGCTGCTGCAGAGCGTGACCAGGCAGAGCTCCGCCGAGGTGCGCGGGCTTCGCGCAGCGCGCGCGGCGATCAGCGCGGACTGGATCGTCTCCATACCGGCGCTGAGCTCCTCGCTCGTGAGACGTTTGGCGAACTGCCGCAGCACGGCCAGCTCGTGTCCGCCGGAGACGAGCTCCGCCCCGCCCTTGGGCGCGACGCGCAGCATCAGCGCGTCACGCATCAGAGCGAAGAGCTCACCGAGGATGGCGATGGGATCCTTCCCCTCCATCCACATGGCGGAGAAGGCCTTGAGCGCGCCCTCGGTATCATGCTCGATGATGCGGCCGAACAGCGCCTCGATGCGGCGCTTGCCCGCCAGTCCCATCGCGGCGTAAACCGCGTCGACGTCGATTTTTTCGCTGGCCGAGCACTGGTCGAGCAGGCTCAGCGCGTCGCGGACGCCGCCCTCGGCCAGCCGGGCGATCAGCTCGGCGGCCTCGCGGCTGAGCGCAAGCTTTTCC
Source organism: Oscillospiraceae bacterium (assembly GCA_017449185.1). Taxonomy (GTDB): domain Bacteria; phylum Bacillota; class Clostridia; order Oscillospirales; family Oscillospiraceae; genus Limivicinus. Next base: position 1,049 of record JAFSJZ010000021.1, on the reverse strand, counting down.
TCGGCGGCCACGTGGGCGACATAGTCTGAGAGCTCCTGCGCCTCGATGCGCCGGAAGCTGTGGCGCTGGCAGCGGGAGAGGATCGTCGCCGGGACCTTCTGCAGCTCAGTCGTGGCGAGGATGAAGATCAGATGCTCGGGCGGTTCCTCGAGGATCTTCAGCAGAGCGTTGAAGGCCGAGGTCGAGAGCATGTGCACCTCGTCGATGATATAGACGCGTTTCTTCACCGCCGCGGGAGAGAACACAGCCTCCTCGCGCAGGGCGCGCACATTGTCCACGCCGTTGTTGGAGGCGGCGTCGAGCTCCACCACGTCGAGGATCGAGCCGTCGGCAATGCCGCGGCAGGCGGGGCATTTCCCGCAGGGGTTGCCGTCCACCGGGTGCTCGCAGTTGACCGCACGGGCGAGGATGCGCGCGCAGGTCGTCTTGCCCGTCCCTCTCGTGCCGATGAACAGATAGGCGTGAGAGAGCCGCCCGGTGCGCACCTGGCTTTTGAGCGTATCGGTGATGTGCTTTTGTCCGATGACCTCGTCAAAGGTCTGCGGCCGCCATTTGCGGTACAGCGCCTGATACATGCGCTCTCCTCCTGTTCTCGGGAGATAATAAGTTTGTGACCCTTGACAAGACTGTACACCCGATTCCGAAGCGCCTTCTATGCCCGTTACGCCGGCAGCCGGCTCGGATCCGGCAACCCCGCGGCACACGGAAAACACCGCTTAATGCTGCTCGGTTCCCCGCCTGACATGGTTCACAGGTTTCCGTTGCGCGAGACCGGACCGTCATCACTGCTTACCGGAGTCAGACGACACAGAAAACGTCCTCGATCGGGAATTCATCCCTGCTGTAGCGGATTGCAGGTTACAGGGCACCGCTGGCTCCCCGACTAGTACAGCCTTGTCAAAAGTCACGAAAGTATTATAGCGCATGGAGAAAAGATAATCAATATTTTTTCTTTACAAACGAAAAATCTGTGGTATAATACATACTGCTCTCGTTGAGAGGGCTTGAAAAACGCATATGGGCTTGTAGCTCAGCTGGGAGAGCGCCTG
>JAFSJZ010000020.1 GCA_017449185.1 Oscillospiraceae bacterium | reverse complement strand
GTGATGCGGAAGCTCTTCATCAGCGTGATGTTCACGCCGAAGGGCTTGTCCGTCAGGGCCTTGACCTCGCGGATCGCCTCGCGCAGCGCGTCGCCGCTGGTGTACTGATCCGCGGTGATGCACCCCAAGCCGCCGGCTTCGGAGATCGCGGCGCAGAGCTTCGCGTCTGTGACCCAGAGCATGCCGCCGCAGATGATCGGGTATTCGATTCCGAAGAGTTCGGTGATTCTTGTTTTCATAGCTCTTCTCCTCCGTTTCAGATCAGTTCAAATATTCCCGCGGCGCCCATGCCGCCGCCGATACACATGGAGACAAGGCCGCGCTTCTGGCCGCGGCGCTTGAGTTCGCCGATCAGCTTGATCGTGAGATACGCGCCGGTGCAGCCCAGCGGATGGCCGAAGGCGATGCCGCCGCCGTTGACGTTGACGATCTCGGGGTTCAGTCCCAGCACGTCGATGCAGGCCAGGGACTGCGAGGCAAAGGCTTCGTTGAGTTCGATGAGGTCGATGTCGTCAAGGCTCAGGTCTGCGATCTCCAGCGCCCTCGGGATCGCCTCCGTCGGACCCATGCCCATATAGCCGGGGTGCACGCCGCGCACGGCGAAGGAGACGAAGCGCGCGATCGGGGTAAGTCCCTGCTCGCGGGCGAACTCCTCCTCCATCAGTACAACAAAGGCCGCCGCGTCGTTCATCTGCGAGGAATTGCCCGCCGTGACGGAGCCGCCCATGCGGAAGAGCGGCTTGAGTTTGGCAAGCCCCTCGACGGTCGTATCCGGGCGGACGCACTCGTCCGTGTCAAAGATGAACTCCTCCCAGCCGGGGCTTCCGTCCTCCTTTTTGATCGGGCGCTTGGCGCGCACGGGGATGATCTCGTCCTTGAACTTGCCCGCGCGGATGGCCTCGGCCGCTTTGCGGTGGCTCTCGCAGGCAAAGGCGTCCTGCCGCTCGCGGGAGATGCCGTATTTTTCCGCCACGTTCTCGGCCGTGACCCCCATCGTGTCAAAGTTGTCCGGATAGCTGCCGAAGCTGACGGCGTCCGGGATGATCGCGACACGGTGCATCTGCACCTTGCTCATGTTTTCAAGGCCGCCGGCGACGATGCACTTGGCCTGTCCGGCCATGATGGCGTTCGCGGCGGAAGCGATCGACTGCAGGCCGGAAGAGCAGAAGCGGTTGACGGTCTGCCCCGCGGTAGTCAGCGGGAAGCCCGAGCTGTCGGCCAGCAGACGGCCGATATTCAGGCCCTGCTCGGCCTCGGGGATGGCACAGCCGCAGATCAGATCCTCCGCCAGCGCGGGATCGAAGCCGGGATATTTTGCGAGGATGCCCTTGAGCACCTGCGAGCCGAAGTCGGCACAGCCGGTATAGCGCAGACTGCCTTTGATGGCTTTTGCGATCGCGCTGCGCCCATAGGCGACGATGACGGCGTTCTTTCTTTCCATGTCCGGTCCCCCCTTAATTGCGCACGGGCTTGCCCGTGGCGACCATGCCTTTGATGCGCTCGAGCGTTTTTTCGTTGTGACACAGCTCCATAAAGGCCTTCCGTTCGAGGAAGAGCACGTCCTCCTCGCAGATCGGCTCTCCGGCAAGCGCGTCGCCGCCGGAGAAAATGCGCGCGAGCTTTTCGACGATCACGGCGTCGTAAGGCGTCATCATCCTGCCCTGCAGCATGACGTTGACCGTGGCCATCAGGTGCGTATAGCCGCTCTCGCCCGCGGCGGTCACCGTGCCCTTGACGGGTGCGCGCCAGTTTGCGTCGGCGAGGCGGATCGCGGTCGCTTTCGCCTGCTCGAGCAGCGCGTCGGCCTTGGCGATAATGAAGTCGCCCCGGCGCAGATAGAGGTTTTTCTGCGCCTCCTCGGCGCTCATGCTGTATTTGGCCTGCGCAATCGGCAGCACCAGCTCGTCGATCGCGGCGATGATGCGGGCCATTTGCCCGTACTGCAGCCCCTCCGTGGCACGGAAGAGGAGCTCGGCGCAGCCGCCGCCCGAGGGGACGAGGCCGACGCCCATCTCGACGAGCCCGGCGTACAGCTCGGAATGCGCAACGACGCAGCCGGCGTGGAGCATCAGCTCCGCGCTGCCGCCGAGCGCCTGGCCCCTGGCCGCAACGACGACCGGCTTTTTGAGATATTTCAGCCGCAGGTTTGCTTTCTGGAAGTCCTCGACGCCCCTTTCGAGCATGTCGAACTGCCCCGTCTCGATCGCGGCTGCCACTTCGTAGAGGTTGGCTCCCGCGCCGAGATTGGCCCCGGGGTTGCAGACGACCATTGCCTTGAAGGCCTCGCTCTTTTCGACCTCCTCGGCCGCGGCGAGCATGAGCTGCGCGGCGGGGATCGTATAGGTGTTGGCCTTCGTGCGCAGCGTGAAGAGTGCCACGCCGTCGCCGAGGTCGCAGAGCGCGGCGTCCTTGTTCTCGAGAATCACGCCCCTTTGGTCCGTCAGCTGCAGGTATGCGGCCGCAGGTTTTGCCGCGCCGGCATAGAAAGCGCCGTCCTTTTCGATCTTGTCCATTGCCCAGGCGGGTGACTCGAGGCCCTGCGCTTCCATCAGGCCGAGGATCTCCTTCGCGCCGAGCAGATCGCAGAGCTCAAAGGGGCCCTTGATCCAGTTGTATCCCCCGCGCATGGCCGCGTCGATGTCGCGGAAGTCGTAACTGATCTCGTCCGCGGCCTTCATTGCGAGCCACATCGGCTCGAGCACGACACGGCGCAGGAAGGCCGTCTCCGGGAAGTCGCCGAAGAGCAGACCGCGCAGGCGCTCCTTCTTATCGCGGACTTCCGCGAGCGAGTCGACCTTCGCGCGCTCAAGCGGGACATACTCAGTCTTCTCATAATCCCAGACGAAGCGCTCCGTTCCCTTGGGGCCTTTCTTTTTGGTATAGAAGCCCATCCCGGTCTTGTTGCCGAGATAGCCGCGCTGCGCGAGGTCGAGCAGCACGGCAGGGCGATTGCGGAAGGGCTTTTCGTACTCGGGGATGTCCGCTCCGGCCATGTACTCGACGGTGTGGACGCTGATATCGAGGCCCACGAGGTCGAGCAGCTTGAAGGCGCCCTGCTTGGGACGGAAGATGAGATCGCCCGTCAGGGCGTCAGCCTTGGCGAAGCCGTAACCCATCTCCGTCGTTGCGTTCATGATCGAAGTGAGCGCCATCGAACCGATACGGTTGGCGATGAAGCCGGGAGCGTCCTTGCAGAGGATCGGCGTCTTGCCGTAGCGGTCGTTGATCAGCGCGCGCACGCGCTCGACAATCTCCTTCTCCGTCTCGGCGTGCGGGATGAGTTCGACCAGATCCATATAGCGCACCGGGTTAAAGAAGTGGATGCCGAGGAAGCGGCACTGCCGCTCCCGATCCATGCCCTCGGCGATCGAGGCAATGGAGATGTTCGAGGTGTTCGTACCGACGATCGTGTCCTCCGAGGCGTTGTCGAAGATGAAGCCGATCGTGCTCTGCTTGACGCCCAGGTTCTCCGCCACGGCCTCGATCACGAGGTCGCATTCCGCAAGCAGCGCTGTGTCCTGCTGCATGTCGGCGCAGACGACGCCCGCACGGATGCGCGCCTCGTCCGAGCCCTTCATCTCGCCGCTCTTGAGGATCGCCGCGACGGCCTTCTGCGCGCGCTCGCGGCCGCTCTCCTCCGCCTTGCCGCGGACCATCAGCACGACGTCAAGCCCCGCGCGGGCTCCGCACGCCGCGATCGCCGCGCCCATGGTCCCCGCGCCGACGACCGCCAGTTTTCTGATACTCTTTGCCATATATGCTCCTTTCCGTTTCCAGATACAGATTACCCGTTTTGGCCGCCCTTGCTTCCGAAAAGCCATGCGCTCTGCGCCGCAGTTATCCCTCCGGTCTGGGCCGACCAGCATTTTCAGTATAGCACACTCTATTTTTCATTTCAAGATGCTTTTGTGCTCTTTCACGATAAGTCTTTGAAAAAGCTCCATTATTCTCTTGCCTTTTTGTGCAAGTTGGTGTATACTGGCCGTGAAATATCGAAATTGTTCAGACAGGTTTCCATAATGTGTCTGAATCGCTCGAAGCAAGGAGTAGATCCGTCCTTTGGTCGGACCAAACAAGGGATATGCAGATCGGTGTGATTGAAGTTCCCACCCGGAAAACCCTTCTCGTACAGAAAATCGAAGAGCAGATCCTTACGGGAAAGCTGCGTGTCGGCGACGCGCTGCCCTCCGAGCGGCAGCTGCAGGAGGAGACGCACATCAGCAAGACCATGATCCATGCCGCTCTCGTCGAGCTCGAGCAAAAGGGCTTTCTGGAAATCACGCCGCGCCGCGGCGCGGTCGTGGCGAATTTTGCCGAGACCGGCACGATGGAGACGCTCAATGCCCGCATCCGTCTCAACGGCGGAGACATGACAAAAAAGCAGACTCACAGCTTTATGGAAGCGCGCATCGCCATCGAGGGCGCGGCCCTGCGCCGTCTGGCGGAGACCCGCACAGACGAGGACCTGCGCTACCTTGAGGAGATCATCTCCCGGGCCGATGCGCTGCTCGAGCAGGAGAAAATAGACGAAGCCGCACTCGCGGACGTGCTCTTTCGCTTCCACCGCGGGATCTGCCTGCGCAGCGGAAACGAATTCTTCCCCCTCCTGCTCAACGAATTTCGCCCCATCATCATGGAATTCTGGATGCGCTCGATCGCCGTTTTCGGCGCGGCCTCCAACGTGCATCTGGCCAAGCGCTATCTCGAGCTGATCCGCGCCGGCGACGCGGAGGGCGCTTTCCGCCGCCTCGAGCGCAGCGTAAACGAGTATCTCAACTGTCTCGATGAGCAGTAACGGATAAACATCACCATATATCAAAGGAGGAACAGAACAATATGGCAGACCTGGATTATCTGAAAGTACTGGACGAAGTCGCGGCCAAAAACGCGGCCCTGGCGCGCGCGCAGTACGACGCGGAGATCCCCGAGAAGATCGAGTATGAGGACAAGCCCTGCAAGTGGTGGTTCAACCACTGGGCGGAAACGAATCCCGGCAAGCCCTATGCCGTGCTCGGCAAGCTCGTTCTCCCCTACGGCTATTGCAACGACGTGGCCCGCCGCCTGGCAAACGCCTTCCTCGACCTCGGCGTGAAGAAAGGCGACCGCGTGGCGATCATGTCCCCGAACGTGCCGCAGTACCTGCTGGCCATGCACGCCGTATGGAAGATCGGTGCGATCGAAGTCCCGGCCAACCCGCTCTACACCGTTCCCGAACTGACCGGCCAGTTCAACGACAGCGGCGCCGAGACGGTCGTCGTCATGGCGGCCTTCGCCCCCAAGGCGATCGCCATGCTGCAGAATCCCGACTGCGCCGTCAAGCGCGTCATCGCTTTCCAGCTTCCCTCCGGCGCAGTCGAGCTGCCTGAGGTCGAGGGTCTGTATGACTTCAATCAGCTCGTCGGCACGCATCCGAACACCGAGCCCGACATCGAGATTTCGATGGACGACCCGATCCGTCTGCAGTACACCGGCGGCACCACCGGTATCCCGAAGGGCTGCGTGCTGACCAACAAGATGGTCTACTCGATGGGCTACCGCACCGCCCTGTGGACCACGCGCAGCTACTCGATCGTCGGCAAGGACGAGATCGTCACGCTCGCGGCGATCCCGCTCAACCACGTCTACGGCTTCAACGCCAACGTCGGCATCACGATGACCAACGGCGGCACGATCGTCGTCGTTCCGAAGCCCACGCCCGACGCCCTGCTGGCCGAGATCGTTCTCAACAAGCCGAACATCTTTGCGGCCGTCCCGGCGATGCTCATCGGCCTGCTCAACACCCCGCAGGTCCAGGCCGGTGAGGCGGACATTACCTCGCTCAAGGGCGTGTTCTGCGGCTCGGCCCCCTGCCCGGTCGCCGTCATGGAGCAGCTCGAGGCCAAGACCGGCGCGACCATCGTCGAGGGCTACGGCATGTCCGAGACCTCGAACATCCTGACAATCAACCCGATGCACGTCCGCAAGCCCGGCTCCGTCGGCGTGGCCGTGCCCGACACGGATCTCGTCGTCGTCGACGCGGTCGACGGCAAGACGCCCGTGCCTCTGGGCGAGACGGGCGAGCTCATCTGCCGCGGCCCGCAGGTCATGGAGAGATACTGGGAGAACCCGGAGGCCACCGAGGCCACGATCCGCAACGGCTGGCTCTACACGGCCGACGTCGTGCTCATGGACGAGGACGGCTTCATCTTCATCAAGGACCGCAAGAAAGACATGATCATCGTCAACGGCTTCAACGTGTTCCCGCGTGAGATCGACGAGGCCATGTTCGCCAACCCGAAGGTCAAGGAGGCCTGCGCCGTCGGCATCAACCACCCGAAGAAGGGCGAGGCGCCCGTGCTCTACACGGTGCTCAAGGAGGGCGAGACGATGACCGCCGAGGAGGCCGAGCAGTATCTGCGCCAGTCCCTCGCGCCCTACAAGATCCCCATTGCCTATGAGTTCATCTCCGAGCTGCCGCGCACGGCCGCCGGCAAGGCCGACCGCAAGGCGCTGAGCGCGATGTTCAAGGAGAAGCACGGTCTGTAAGAGCGACGCGATCCGAGCATAAAACATAATCGGAGGACAAGACATGTTTGAGGGAAAATACTTTCTGTTTTCTCTGGAAAAGGGCGTCGGCGTCCTGACGCTGAACCGGCCGCCCTACAACATCTTTGAGGCGGGCTTCTATGTGGAGCTCGGCGAGGTCGAGGATCACATCGCCGCCCAGGAGGGCATCCGCTGCCTCGTCATCAACGCCAACGGCAAGTGCTTCTCCGCGGGCATCGATCTGAACTACCTCCAGGGCGTGAGCTCGGCCTACGTGCTCGAGAAGCTGCCCTGGCTGCAGAAGATCTACGGCTTCTGGCAGGAGCAGAATTATCCCGTCATCGCGGCGGTGCAGGGTCTTTGCACCGGCTCGGGGCTGGAGTTCATCCTCGGCGCGGACATCCGCATCGCGGCCGAGGGCGCGCGCTTCTCCCTGCCCGAGGTACAGCTCGGCCTCTCGCCCGACATGGGCGGCACCTCGCGGCTGACAAGGCTTGTCGGCGTGGGCCAGGCCAAGCGCCTGATCATCGCCGGCGAGGAGATCGACGCGCAGGAGGCCCTGCGCATCGGCCTTGTCGAGGTCGTCGTCCCGCTCGAGGAGCTCAACGAGCGCGCCATGAAGATGGCCAAGACCATCGCGCGCAGTCCCGCCGCGGCGGTCCGCTTCGCGAAGAAGGGCGTCAACCTCACGGACGAAGGCGGGCTCTACGCCGGACGGCTCTTCGAGCAGGCCCAGTCCACCTATTGCTGCGGGACCGAGGACCTGCAGAACGCGATCGCGGCGTACAAGGCGATGCTCGCCGCGAAGAGCAAGAAGTAACACAAAGGACAGGCCGCCCGCGCGGCGGCCTGTCCGAAAGCATATTAACACACAAAAGGAGGAATGCAAGCTATGCCCAAATATGACATCGTGGTCGTGGGCGCCGGCAACGCCGGTATGTCCGCGGCGCTGCAGTGTCAGCTCGCCGGGAAAAAGACGCTTTTGATCGAAAAGCACAATCTCCCCGGCGGCGCCGCCACCAGCTTCGTCCGCGGCCGCTTTGAGATCGAGCCCTCGCTGCACGAGATCTGCGACTACGGCCCCGACGACAACCCCGGCGACGTCCGCAATATCCTCGAGGGATACGGCGTACACCTGAAATGGCTCGAGTGCAAGGACTGCTTCCGCGTCATTTCCAAGTACTCCGACGGCACGCCGATGGACGTGACGATGCCCGCCGGCATCCCCAACTTCATCGACAAGATGGAGGAGTACGTGCCCGGCTCGCGCGAGAAGATGACGAAGCTCTTCGACCTCTTCCAGGAGGTGCTCGACGGCATCGCCTACATCACCGCCTCGAAGGGCAACCCGGACTCGAAGGTGCTGCAGACGGAGTATCCCGACATGCTGCGCTGCGGCGCCTACAGCACGCAGAAGGTCTTCGACGCGCTCAAGCTCCCGAAGAAGTGCCAGGACATTCTTTCGACTTACTGGAGCTACCTGGGTGTCGATATGGAGCATCTGGCCTTCATCCACTACGCGGCGATGGTGCACAAGTACGTGCAGCGCAGCGCTTACATCCCCCAGCATACCTCGCATGAGTTCTCCACCGCGATGATCGAGCGCTTCCGCGAGCTGGGCGGCGAGGTCTGGTTCAACTGCCGCGCCGAGGAGTTCCTCTTCAACGGCGACAAGCTCTGCGGCGTGCGCACCAATCTCGGCGACATCGAGTGCGATTACGCGCTGGCAAACATCAATCCGGACATCATCTACGGCAAGATGGTTCCCAAGGAACTGATCCCCGAACGTGAGAAAAAACTCGTTGCTGCCCGCGGGCGCATCTTGGGCGGGCGCATGTACACCGCCTATTTCTGCTGCGACGCTTCGCCCGAGGAGCTCGGCATCACCGATTACAGCTACTTCCTGCCCAGCACGGCCAACTCCGTCGTGGAGTACAAGCGCATCCAGGGCGGCATGAAGACCAACGAGTATTCGATCTTCCTGTGCTACAACATCGTCAATCCCGAGTTCTCGCCCAAGGGCACCTGCGTCTGCTCCTTTACGACCTTCGGCGCGCCCGAAGAGTGGGGCGAGCTGAAGCAGGAGGACTACTTCAAGTTCAAGAACGATGGCGTCAAAAAGATGCTGCGCATCCTCAAGGAAAAGACCGGCATCGACCTCGCCGGCCACATCGAGGAGATGGAGGTAGCCTCCCCGTGGACCTTTGCCCGCTATCTCGGCGTGCCCGAGGGCTCGGTTTACGGCTACGAGGCCCGCGACTGGGACGGCATGATGGCCCGTATGCAGATGATCGGCAGCGATTACCCGATCAAGGGCCTGCGCCCGATCGGCGCGGCCGGCCCGCGCAGCGACGGCTATTCCGCCACGATCATCTGCGGCCAGCTGATGGCCGGAAGCGCCTTGAGAGATCTCAAAGCCTGGAGTGAAGGAGGTGCGAAGTAATGCCTGATCTGAACGTGAAAGTTGGCCTGATCGGCAAGTTCGACATGCTCAAGTTCAAGAACATGAAGAAAGTCCGCGAGAAAGCCATCCAGGCCGCGCCCGCGAACGAAATCAGCGGCGTCTTCCCGATCAATGAGAACGCGAAGGCTTTGCACCCGGATTTCCTTGAGCTGGTCATCGACCGCATCATCGACCGCGGCGAAGCCCAGGCCAAGACCTTCGTCCTCAAGAGAGCTGACGGAGCGTCCCTGCCCTATTTCCGCGCCGGACAGTATATCTCTCTCAAGCTCCCGATGGACGGCAGCCTCGTCACCCGTTCCTATTCGCTCTGCTCCTCCCCGAAGGAGGCGCTCAATGGCGAGTACGCGATCACGGTGCGCGCCAATCCCGGCGGCTTTGTGGCCGACCGTCTGCTCGCGGAGAAGAAGGTGGGCGACACGATCATCACCTCCGGTCCGCAGGGCTTCTTCTACTACGAGGATCTGCGCGATTGCAAGCACGTCGTCGGCCTGGCCGGCGGCTCGGGCATCACGCCCTTTCTGTCCATGGCCCGCGCCCTTGTCGACGGCGTCGAGGACTTCGACCTCACGCTGCTCTTCGGCTCGCGCGATGAGGACAACATCCTCTTCCGCGGCGAGCTCGACGAGATCGCGCGCGTCTGCCCGAAGTTCAAGGTCGTCCATGTCCTCTCCGAGGAGGAAAAGGAGGGCTTTGAGCACGGCTTCATCACCGCGGAGCTGATCCGCAAATACGCCCCCGAGGGCGAGGAGTACTCCGTCTTCCTCTGCGGCCCGGAGGCCATGTACAAGTTCCTCAAGCCCGAGATCGCCAAGCTCGACCTGCCCGAGAGGCTGTTCCGCCGCAAGCTCATCGACGTGACCAAGACGCCGTGGGAGTGCGAGGGCTATCCGCAGGAGGCCAAGGGCAAGGAGTTCTCCATCCTTGTCAGGCAGGGCCCGCAGGAGTGGACCATCCCCGCCTCTGCCGACGAGCTGGTGCTCGTCGCGCTCGAGCGCGCGGGCATCAAGGCCCCGTCCCGCTGCCGCGCGGGCGAGTGCGGCTGGTGCCGCTCGCGCCTGATCTCCGGCACGGTGTTCATCCCGCAGGAGAACGAGATGCGCCGCTGGGCCGACGTGCACTACGGCTACATCCACCCCTGCTGCAGCTTCCCGACGAGCGATCTGACACTCGAGGTCCCCGGCGAGTTCTATTGATCCTCTGACTTCAACCGCACCAGGCAGGCCCTGTCCGAACGGACAGGGCCTGCCGCCGTGTTCGGCAGCACCCCGGAAGTTCCGGATAAAGCGGGGATAACGTTGCAATCGGCCGGAAATAATGGTAAAATTTTATAAAAACTTGCTTCCGCACGCCGCACTGTTCCGTATGCTCTCGCAGCGTGGAAGCTATGATCAGATCGGAATCATTCACATGATCAGTCGTTATGAATTTGAGATCCTGGCCTATGTCGAGCGCTGCGGCTCCGCAGCCGATTCGGTACGGGAGACGGCAAATGAGCTGTGTCTTTCCTGGTCGGCAGTCGAAACGGCGATCGACCGCTTAAAAAGTCTGTCCTGTCTTATCTCGGACGGAGAGCGCCTTTCCCTTACGGAGGACGGCCTGGCCGCGCTCTCTCCGTTTCAGGTCCGGCGCGCCGTCATTCTGGCCGCCGGCTTCGGTTCCCGGATGATGCCCGCGACGGCCGAGCGCCCCAAGCCGATGGTCGAAGTCGCAGGCGTGCGGATCATCGACACGCTGCTCGACGCGCTTGTCGGCGCGGGGATCCGCGAGATCACGATCATCGGCGGCTACCGTTTTGAGACGCTGAAGGAACTGCTGGTCAAGTATCCCTTTCTGCATCTTATCGAGAATACGGACTATGCCTCCGCCAACAACATCTCCTCTGCCGTTTTGGCGCGGGACGCTCTGCACGGAGGCTGCTACCTCTGTGAGGCCGACCTCCTTATCGCCAACCCGCGGATCATCACGAAGTATCAGTACGCCAGCAATATCCTCGGCTCGTATTCGATGGAGACCGACGACTGGAGCTTCAAAATGGTCGACGGCTGTGTGGCGGACTATCGAAAGGGAAACACATACTGCTACAATTATTACGGCATTTCTTTCTGGTCGGCCGAGGACTGCGAAAAGCTGAACAGGGATTTTGCCGAGGTGTATGCCCGTCCCGACGGGAAAGATTATTTTTGGGAATTTGTTCCCTTCGTGCTGAAAAAGGAAAACTATCAAGTGGAGATACGTCCCTGCTCCAAGCGGGATATCGTAGAGATAGACAATTATTCCGAGCTGGCACAGCTTGACGGCCGCTATCGGGAAAAGGAGGAAGACAAACCATGAGATGCTATGAGGGCTCTGTTCTGACCGTTAACGCCGGCAACGACGTGTTCCGCTATCTTGTTGAGGACAAGGGCCGGATCGTCTATGTCGGCAACACGCTTCCGGAAGCATACGCGGGTGCGGAAAAAGTCGATTTGGGCAAGCGCGCGCTGATCCCGTCCTTTGCGGATACGCACCAGCATTTTGCCTCGTTCTCCACCTTTCAGGCCGGGCTGAACGTGATGGACGCGGCCTCCAACGAGGAGATCTCCGAGATGATCCGCCGCTTTGCGGCAAAGTCTAAGGGCAGCACGCTGATCTGTTTCGGCGCCTCCCCCTATTCCGTCAGAGAAGGCCGTCTGATCAGCCGGGAGGAGTTGGACGCGGTCTGCCCGGACAAGGAGATCATGGTCGTCAAATACGACGGCCACGCCTGCATCGTCAATTCCAAGCTGCTCCGCAAGATGGACGCAAAGGTGAAGGATCTGCGAGGCTACCATCCCGACACCGGAGAGATGAACCAGGAGGCCTTCTTCAAGTTCTCTGATTACATCTCCGGTTCTCTCTCACTTGTAGATATGTTCGCCAACATGATGGACGCCGTTGATTTCATGGCAGAGCACGGGATCGGCATGGTTCACACCGTCAGCGGGATCGGTTTTCCGATGGATCTCGATATCACCATCGAAAAGCTCTTTGCCAAATCGCTGTCGAACGGCTTCCAGCTGCGGGTATTCCCTCAGCCGATGAACGTCAAAGCGGCGCTGAGCAGAAAGCTCCCGCGTATCGGAGGCTGCTTTGAAAGCGCTCTGGATGGCTGCTTCGGCTCGCATGACGCCGCGATGAACGAGCCGTATACGGACAGTGAGGGCGGCTGCGGCGTACTGTACTACTCCGACGAAAAAGTCGTCGAGTTCTGCAAAGAGGCGAACCGCGCCGGGCTTCAGATCGAGATGCACGCCATCGGCGACAAGGCCTTTGACCAGGCGACGAGGGCGTTGAAGGCCGCGCTGGACGATCACCCGCGCACGGATCATCGTCACGGGATCATTCACGACTGTCTCCCCACCGAGGAAGGGATCCGGATCTGCCGGGATTACGGGATCACGATGCCGATCCAAAGCGCCTTCATCAACTGGAAGCAGGAGCCGGACCAGTATCTGGAATCCATCATGGGCGAGGAGCGCTGCGCGCGTCTCAATCCGATCCGCACCTTCCGGGACAACGGGATCATCGTATCCTTCGGATCCGACGCCCCCTGCACGTCCCCCGATCCGATCGTATGGATGGACAAGGCCGTGAACAATCCCGTCGCCGGAGAAGCGGTCAGCATTCAGGACGCGCTTCGCATGTGCACCTTCAACGGTTACTATACCTCCTTTGACGAGAAGGAGCGCGGCAGTCTGGAAGTCGGGAAGATCGCGGACATGGTCATTCTCTCCGCCGATCCTTACGCGATCCCGAGCGGCGAACTCAAGGATCTTCGTGTTGAAAAACTGATCCTCGGCGGAGAAGATTACCGCTCTGCCAGACGCTCCGTCGCCGGAGCCTTCTGGGACGGCTTGACAAGTAAGAGCAAGGCTTTTTAGGAGTATTGTCTGCTATGACGAGAGAAGAATTCTGCGTTCTGAACAACGTATACGAGGCCTCCGTGGGCAGAGCGCAGAGCACTACCGATCTCTTTTTGAACCGGGCGCTTCACGATCCGTCCGTTCCTTCGCGCCTCATCGAAAAAGGCTATATCGACGCCTCGGACGGAAGATTGACCGCATCCGGGAAGGAGGCGTTGGAGCCTTATCGTGTCGACAGCGCCGTTATTTTGGCGGCCGGCTCCGCCACCCGCTTCATCCCTCTGTCGCTCGAACAGCCGAAGGCCCTGTACGAAGTGCGCGGAGAACGCCTGATCGACAGGCAGATCCTGCAGCTGCAGGAGGCCGGGATCACCGATATCACGGTCGTTCTCGGCTACAAAAAGGAGCTGTTTGCTTATCTGGAAGAGAAGTTCGGCGTAAGGCTTCTTTTCAACCCGGCCTATAATGTCAGGAACAATATCGAAAGTCTGTGCGTGGCCCGAGAGCATATCCGCAACAGCTACATCTGCGTCTGTGACAGCTACTTTACGGAAAACCCGTTTCACCGCTATGAGTACCGCTCCTTCTACGCGGGGTATTCCGCCAGCGATCCGGTGGATGAATTCACCGCTCACCTCGGCCCCGACGGGCGGATCGAGAAGATAGACGCCGGCTTCCATTCCGGTTTTGTGCTCCTGGGGCACAGCTTCTGGACGCGGGATTTTGCGGAAGCCTTCTTTGCCCTGGCTGACGCCGACAAGGCCGTCGGCGCCTATGACGACAAGTTCTGGGAAAGTCTGGTCATCGACAACCTCGCTTCGCTCCCCGCCATGTACTACAAAGAATATGCGCCGGGGCAGATCCACGAGTTTGACTATTTCGACCAGCTGCGCCTTTTTGATCCCGGCTACAGGAGCCACGCAAAAAGCGACATCCTCCGGAACATCAAGCTGGTCTTCCGCTGCGACGAGGAGGATATCGTCGATTTCCGCACGGTCAGCGAGGGTTTGACCAATACCTCCTTTCTTTTCAAAATCGACGGCACGGACTATATTTACCGGCATCCCGGCGCAGGAACGGACAAGATCATCAACCGGCGAAACGAAAAGACCTCTCTGCTCAAGGCTTTGGAGTACGGCGTCGACCCGACCTACATTTACATGGACGTGATCGAGGGCTGGAAGATCTCAAAATATATTCCTTCGTTCAGAGAGCCGGACTACAACAGCTTCGAGGATTCGAAAAAGATCCTCGCCGTTCTGAAAAAGCTCCACGCCGCGCCTGTCGTCGTCGATTACGGCATGAAGCCCTGGGAAGACGCTCTTGTCATGGAGCGAATGCTGAAAGAAAAGGACGCGGGCTGCTTTGAGACACATGAGCGCTTGAAGGAGAAGGTCGGCGGGCTGTACCGGAAGACGCTCGGCGACGGCGTCGGGAAGTGCTTCTGCCATGGCGATACCTACCGGCCGAACTGGATGATCCTTCCCGGAGGCGAGGTCATTCTCATCGATTGGGAGTATTCCGGTTTTTCTGACCCCGGGATAGACGTCGGCTATTATATTGTGGACGCAGCCTACGATTTTGCCGATGCGGAGCGGTTCATCCGGGAATACCTGGGGGACGCCTGGACCGAGCGGAAGGAATTTCACTTTATGGCCTATACGGCACTGATCGCCTACTATTGGTTCGTTTGGGCCATGTACCGCGAATCCTGTGGGGCCAACATGGGACAGGCTCTTGAGGATTGGCGCGCGATGGCCGAAAAATACGCTGATCACCTTATTTGACACCGATCCGATGAAAAAGCGGCGGGC
>JAFSJZ010000019.1 GCA_017449185.1 Oscillospiraceae bacterium | reverse complement strand
GGTGTGCTTCTGGAACTGTCCCTTGTAGTCGATGTGCTCCTCGGTCCGTTCCGCGATTTCGCTCATCACCCGGACGGCTTCCACCGGATATTTCCCGGCAGCTGATTCTCCGGAGAGCATGATGGCGCTGGTGCCGTCATAGAAGGCGTTGGCCACGTCGCTGATCTCGGCGCGGGTCGGACGGGGATTCGTGATCATGCTCTCGAGCATCTCGGTGGCGGTGATGACGCGCTTGCCGAGCATGCGGCACTTGGAGATGAGGTGCTTCTGGATGGCGGGCAGCTCGGTAAACGGCACCTCCACGCCGAGGTCGCCGCGGGCCACCATGACGCCCTCGCAGACGGAGCAGATCTCGTCGATGTTGTCCACGCCGGACTGGTTCTCGATCTTGGCGATGACGTCGATGTCCCCGCCGCCGTTGGCCTTGAGGAACTTCTTGAGGTCGACGATGTCCTGCTTGCAGGAGACGAAGGAGGCGGCGACGAAGTCCACGCCGTTTTCGATGCCGAACAGGAGGTCGGCGCGGTCCTGATCGCTCATGTAGGCCTGGCGCATGACCTTGCCGGGAAAGCTCATGCTCTTGCGGTCGGACAAAACGCCGCCGGTGAGCACCCTGCAGCGGATCTCCGTGGCCTCGATCTCTTTGACCTCAAAGATCACGAGGCCGTTGTTGACAAGGATCCTGTCGCCCGCGTTCAGGTCGTCGGCAAGGCCCGCGTAGCTCACGGACACGATGCTCTCGTCGCCCTCCACGTCGCGCGTGGTGAAGGTGAAGTCCGCCCCGTCGGCGAGCGTGATCTTCCCGTTTTTGAAGGTGCGGATGCGGTACTCGGGCCCCTTGGTGTCGAGCATGATCGCGATGGGCAGGCCGAGCTCGGCGCGCACGGCCTTGATCATGTCGATCTTCTTCTGGTGCTCCTCATGGGTGCCGTGGGAGAAGTTCAGGCGGGCCACATTCAGGCCCTGCCTGCACATGGCGCGGAAAACTTCGGGATTTTCGCTGGACGGGCCGATGGTGCAGATGATCTTGGTCTTCCTCATGGCGATTCTCCTTTATCATGTTCTGGTGTTGGCGCATACTTCCAATGATAACAGTATAGCATTCTTTCCGCCGCGCCGCAATCGGGAAAACGCGCGCGGGGGCAAAAAAGCGCCCGACCCCGTGCGGGATCGGACGCAAGTATTATCCCTTGTTCTCCCCGCCGTGGGATTTCGGCTTGCCGTGGTAGTAGCGGCGGCGGTTGGACTTGGGCTTGCCGCCCTCCTCCCTGACAGGGTGGACCGTGTGGGCGGCGGTCTCCTTCTTCGGCTGCTCAGGCGGCTTTTTCTCACCGGCCTTGGGCGCGCCCTCCGTATGGGCCTTGACCTCCACCCGGGCGGGCTTGGCGTGCTTCCTGCCGCCGCGCTGGGAGCGGTTTTCGCGCTTCTCGCCGGCGGAAGCGGCCTCTTGCGCCGGTTCCTTCTTCGGCGCGAGCTTTTTCTCCTCGGCCCTGACCTCGACCCTGGTCTCGCCCCCGCGGGGCTTTCTGCGGTTCCTGCGGCGGCCGCTCTTCTGCGGCTCATCCTCGGCGGGCGTGTCCAGCAGAGTCGGGTCGTGGTACTGGGGCTCCGGCAGCCAGGGGTTCGGCTCCGGCTCCTCGGGCTCCGGCTCCGGTTCGGGCACATACTGGAAGGTGGAGACGGGCTTTTCCCCGTCTCTGGGCCTGCCGCCGGGTACGGTGCACAGCTCGTTTGCCTTGTACAGATGCAGGGAGTCGTCCCCCTCGTCGTCCAGGCGCACCTTCACGGTCTGACGCAGGAGATTGACCTGCACGGCGGTGCCGAAGCCGTCCTTCGTCTCGACAAACGCGCCCTGCTTGGGCACCTTTTTGATCAGATCCTCATAGGCCTCCTGCTCATAGCGCAGGCAGCACATGAGCCTGCCGCAGCTGCCGGAGATCTTGACCGGGTTGAGGGAGAGGGACTGCACCTTCGCCATCTTGGTGGACACGGGCTGGAAGTCGTCCAGGAACTGCCCGCAGCAGTAGGGCCGGCCGCAGATACCGATGCCGCCGATCATCTTGGCCTCGTCGCGCACGCCTATCTGCCGCAGCTCGATACGGTTGCGGAAGATGCTGGCCAGATCCTTGACCAGCTCGCGAAAATCGACGCGTCCGTCGGAGGTGAAGAAGAACAGGGTCTTTGTGCCTTCAAAGTTGCACTCCACATCCACCAGCTTCATATCGAGGCCGTGCTTTGCGATCTTTTCCTGGCAGATCTCAAAGGCCTCCTTCTCGCGCTGGACGTTGAGCTGGGCCACGCGCAGGTCGTCCTTCGTGGCGATGCGCTGCACGGGGCGCAGGGGCTGGACCACGGCGGTCTCCATGACGGCGTGGTTGCCCTGGGTGCAGTCGGCGATCTCGAGGCCCTTGGCGGTCTCCACGATCACCTTGTCGCCCGTATGCACGTCCAGGCCGTTGGGGGAAAAGTAATAGCTCTTGCCCCGGTTTTTGAATTTGATACTGACTACATCAATCAATGGTATTTCCTCTGTTTCCGTCGGGCAGGGCGTCCACCGCCAGCAGCCCGAATACTTGCTTTACGTTCGTGTTGACCTTCAGATACCCGGTGCAGCGCTCGCTGAGCCGGTACAGGGCCATGAGCTCGCCGCGCCTGAGCCTGCCGCTTTTCATGCGCAGGCACAGCATCTCCGCAAGCAGACCCCGCAGCGCCTCCAGAAACGCGGCCATCGCCTGGGGGTCGAGCCCCTCGTTCGCCGCGCACCAGCGGAAAATCTGCGCTTCATCCCGGGTGTTGACTGCCTTGAGATAGCCCGCCGCGAGTTCTTTGGACGCCTCGTCCGGCGCGTCCTGCTCCTCCTTGCTCGTGAGCTTCACCATCGCGCAGCGGGAGCGCACCGTCTCCAGAAGCTGCATGGGCTTGACCGCGCACAGCAGGAACACGACATGCGCGGGCGGCTCCTCCAGGAGCTTGAGCGCCGCGTTCTGGGCGGCGGGGTTCATGCTCTCGGCCTCGTCGATGAGATAGACCTTGCGCTGCGCCTCGTTCGGCAGGACGACGGCGTCGGCGGAGAGGGCGCGGATCTGATCGACGGTGATGTTCTGCTTCTGCTTCCCCTTGTCGTCCGTCGGGCGGGAGAGGGTGATCACGTCCGGGTGGACGCCGGCTTGTACCTTGCGGCAGTCGCGGCAGATCCCGCAGGGCCTCTGTCCCTCGCCGGAGCATACAGCCGCCATGGCCAGCTCCTTCGCCTTTTCGAGACAGGCTTCCCGCGTGGGGGCACTGATCAGGCAGGCGTGGGGGAGCCTGCCGCCCGCGAAGGTCTCCGTCTGCGGCATATCCATCCCGCCTTTCCGATACTGAATCAAGATATTTTACCCTAAAGCGGAGGCGAAGTCAATCAAAAGAATGAAATCCCACAGGATCGCTGTGATTTTTCTGTCAAATCGATTGACACGCCGCAGGGAGCGATGGTATAATAAAGCAACTTATTAATGCGGCAATAAAATGTCCGTAAACCGAGCTTTGCAGAGCCGCATTAATAAGATGATTAAAATGCCGCTTTTCTCGCCCCTTACGGGGCAACCGAAAAGCATGGCAATTATTACTCCGGCAATACCGGGTCAG
>JAFSJZ010000018.1 GCA_017449185.1 Oscillospiraceae bacterium | reverse complement strand
GATTGTGCTCAGCCGTCGTTTCATCCAGAAATATGAGGGCGATGACTTCAAACTCTATCGGGCGCTGAGGAGCATCAACCCGAGTCCGTACCTGTTCTACTTTGACTTCGGAGGGTTCAGGATATTCGGAAGCAGTCCCGAGACGCACTGCAGGATAGAAGGGCGAAAGGCCTACATCGACCCCATCGCGGGCACGACGAAGCGGACGGGCGACGCCGAGGCCGACCGCCGCGGCGCGGAGTTCCTGCGCAACGACCCGAAGGAGAATGCCGAGCACGTGATGCTCGTCGACCTGGCCCGCAACGACCTATCGAGGAACTGCCACGGGGTGAAGGTCGACTACTACAAGGACATCCAGTACTACTCGCACGTCATCCACCTCGTCTCTCGCGTGAGCGGCGAGCTTGACGACGACAAGGACCCCATCAAGGCGTTCATCGACACGTTCCCCGCCGGCACGCTCTCAGGTGCGCCGAAGGTCCGCGCCATGCAGCTCATCTCGGAGTACGAGCCGCACAACCGCGGCGCCTACGGCGGCTGCATCGGCATCATCGGCCTCGACGGCTCGCTCAACCAGGCCATCACCATCCGCACCTTCGTCTCGCGCAACGGCGAGCTGTGGTTTCAGGCGGGCGGCGGCATCGTGGCGAAGAGCGACGTGGAGTACGAACTGCAGGAAGTGAACAACAAGCTGGGGGCTTTAAGGAGGGCCATACTTGCAGCCGCTGGCCCCCTAAGTTAGGGGGCTACAGGGGTCTGAACAGGCGCAGGCTCCGTAAGAAAAAGTAATTAAAAAGGTCTGACGAACGTCTGTTCAGACCCCCACCACCCTAACTTAGGGGGCTTAGAGCAATGAAGATAGTAATCATCGACAACTACGACTCGTTTACCTACAATTTGAGTCACTTGGTGAAGGAACTCGGCGCGGAGGTCGCCGTCGTGCGCAACGACCAGTTCCGCCTCGAAGAGCTGGAGCAGTACAGCAAGATCATCCTCTCGCCCGGCCCGGGCATACCGTCGGAGGCGGGCCTGCTGCTCGACGTCATCCGCCATTATGCCGGCCACAAGCCCATCCTCGGCGTCTGCCTGGGCCATCAGGCCATCGGCGAGGCGTTCGGCGCACGGCTGGAGAATCTCAGCGACGTGTTCCACGGCGTGGCCACGCCCTGCCACATCGTCGCCGACGACCCGCTGTTCAGCGGCCTCGACCGCGACATCACCGTGGGCCGCTACCACTCGTGGGTGGTCTCACGCGAGGGACTGCCCGACTGCCTCGAAGTGACGGCGGTCTCGGACGAGGGCCAGATTATGGCGCTCCGCCACCGCGAGCTGAACGTGCGCGGCATACAGTTCCATCCCGAGAGCGTCCTGACGCCCGACGGCAAAAAGATGCTGCAGAACTGGATGTTCCTCTGACAGCGACAGACCGACGGGCGCTCCGCAAGCGCGAAACGTTAATGAATGTAGTCGCGGGCTTCCCGCGAGCGTCAAACGTTAAGGAATGTTATTGCGGGCTTCCCGCGAGCGTCAAACGTTAAGAAACGTTGTCGCGGACTTCCCGCAAGCGTCAAACCGTCAGAATCACCCTCACGGACTTCCCGCAAGCGTCAAACCCATCGCAGCGGCCTTCGCGGGCTTCCCGCAAGCGTCAAACCGTCAGAATCGCTCTCGCGGGCTTCCCGCAAACGTCAAACTCACCGTCGCGGCCCTCGCGGACTTCCCGCAGACGCAAAACCCAAAGAATCACCCTCGCGGGCCTCCCGCGAGCGTCAGAAGCAAGATTTATCAACAAAACGCATAAGAATATGGCACAGACAATGAAAGACATCCTCAACCGGATGATGAACCACGAGGAACTCTCCCGTGAAGAAATGAAACTGATCCTGGTGGGCATCACCCAGAGCGAGTACCCCACCGAGCAGATCACCGCCCTGCTCACCGCCCTGCAGATGCGCGGCGTCACCGTCGACGAGCTGCTCGGCTTCCGCGACGGCATCCTCGAGACCGGCGTGCCCGTACCCCTCGACTGCGACCGCTACATCGACGTCGTGGGCACCGGCGGCGACCGCAAGAACACGTTTAATATCTCTACGACCTCGTGCTTCGTCATCGCCGGCGCCGGCTACAAGGTGGCCAAGCACGGCAACTACGCCGCCACGTCGACCAGCGGCGCCTCGAACGTCATCGCCAGCCACGGCGTGAAGTTCACCGACGACCTCGGCCGCCTGAACCGCTGCCTGCAGGAGGCCGGCATCGTCTACCTCCACGCCCAGCTCTTCGCCCGCGCCATGAAGTTCGTCGGCCCCATCCGCAAGGCGCTGCCCTTCCCCACCATCTTCAACCTCCTCGGCCCGCTGGTCAACCCCTCGCAGCCCGCCTGCCAGCTGCT
>JAFSJZ010000017.1 GCA_017449185.1 Oscillospiraceae bacterium | reverse complement strand
GTTCTGCAGGCCGAGGTACTGGAGCTGAGGGCCAACCCCAACCGTGCTGCCAAGGGCACCGTTATCGAGGCGCGCCTCGACAAGGGCCGCGGCCCGATCATGACCGTACTGGTGCAGAACGGCACGCTCAAGCTCGGAGACATCATTATCGCCGGCACCTGTGTGGGCCGCGTGCGCACGATGATCAACGACAAGGGCCAGCGCGTCACCGAGGCCGGACCCTCGACGCCCGTCGAGATCTCCGGTCTGAACGACGTGCCGAGCGCGGGCGACGTCTTCAACGCCGTCGCGGACGAGCGCATGGCCAGAGAGCTGGCGGAGGAGCGCCGTATCCAGCAGTCCTCCGGCACGTCCGTGGCCAAGAAGGTCAGCCTCGAGGATCTGTTCAGCCAGATCCAGGCGGGCGAGATGAAGACGCTCAACCTGATCGTCAAGGCCGACGTGCAGGGGTCTGCCGAAGCGGTCAAGAGCTCGCTGGAGAAGATCTCCAACGAAGAAGTCCGCGTCAAGGTCATCCACAGCGCGGTCGGAGCGATCAACGAGAGCGACGTCATGCTCGCCGCCACCTCCGGCGCGATCATCGTCGGCTTCAATGTCCGCCCGGACAACGCGGCGCGCGACAGCGCCGCGCGGAGCAATGTCGACATGCGTATGTACCGCGTCATCTACGACTGCATCAACGAGATCGAAGCCGCCATGAAGGGCATGCTCGCACCGAAATTCCGCGAGAACGTGATCGGCCATGCCGAGGTGCGCGAGACCTACAAAGTCTCCAAGGTCGGCACGATCTGCGGTTGCTACTGCCAGGACGGCAAGATCCAGCGCGGCTGCCAGGTGCGTGTGCTGCGCGACAACATCGTCATTCACGAGGGCGAGCTCGCCTCGCTGCGCCGCTTCAAGGACGACGTGCGCGAGGTTGCCGCAGGCTACGAGTGCGGCATGCAGATCGAAAAGTTCAACGACGTCAAGATTGGCGACGTGATCGAGTGCTTCGTGATGGAGCAGATCTGAAAATCAGTTCAGAGGAAAGAACATGGCATCCAATAAGTTGGCAAGAACGAATGACGACATCCAGTTTGTGATCTCCAAGCTGCTGCGCGACGTGAAGGACCCGCGCGTGCAGCAGGGGATGATCAGTGTGACCCGCGTAGAGACCACGGGCGACCTGCGCTATTCCAAGATCTGGCTGTCCGTGCTGGGTATGAAGGACGAAAAGGAATTCCGACGCGGGCTGCGCTCGGCCTCCGGCTATCTGCGGCGCGAACTGGGCAGCGCTATGAAGCTGCGCTATACGCCGGAGCTGATCTTTGAGATCGACCACAGCATCGAGTACGGCGCGCATATCAACGAGGTCATCAACAGCCTCGAGATCAACCACGACGGGGACGGAGAGAATGAAGATCAGTGAGACGGCGAAGCTGTTCCTGCAAAAGGACAACTTTCTTCTTCTGACGCACAAAAATCCCGACGGCGATACGCTGGGCAGCGCTGCGGCGCTGTGCAGCGCGCTTCGCCGTGCCGGAAAGACGGCGTATCTGTTCCCAAACGAACAGATGACGGAGAAATACCGCGAGTTTGCCGAGCCGTACCACGCTCCGACGGGATACAAGGCTGCCTTTACTGTCGCCGTGGACATTGCGACCGAGGGCCTGCTCCCGCAGGACTTTGAAGGCAAGGTCGATTTCTGTATCGACCACCATCCGTCGAATACGCACTACGCACCCAAGTCCTTGATCGCAGCCTCAAAAGCCTCCTGCGGGGAGGTCGTGCTGCAGCTGATCAAGGCGCTCAACGGGGATCTCACGCAGGAGGAGGCAAACCTTCTGTACGTGGCCGTTTCCACAGACTGCGGCTGTTTCGTGTACGCCAACACGAAGGCGGATACCTTCCGTGCCGCGGCGGAGCTGCTCGACTGCGGGGCCGAGAACTCCCGACTGAATGTCAAGCTCTTTCGCAAGGTGTCGGCCGCACGCATGAAAATCGAGGGCCTTGTATACTCCGGCATGGAGTTTTACCGCGACGGACAGATTTCCGTGGCCACGATCACGCAGCAGATGCTGCGCGAGGCGGAGGCGACGGAGGACGATCTCGACGATATCTCCGGCCTGGCCGGGCGAGCCGAGAAGGCCGTTCTGAACATCACCGTGCGCGAGAAGGAGAACGGCGAGAGCCGCGTCTCCCTGCGCTCCGCCCCCGGAGTGGACAGCTGCGAGATCGCTTCTGTCTTTGGCGGCGGCGGACACGCGATGGCCGCGGGCTGCACGATCCAGGCAGCCCCGGAAAAGGCCAAGCGCATGCTGCTCGACGTGATCGACGAGCTCTGGAAATGAACGGGATCCTCCTCGTCGACAAGCCGCAGGATTGGACGAGCTTTGACGTGGCCGCCAAGCTCAAGGGACTGTGCCGTACGCGCAGGATCGGCCATTCCGGGACACTCGATCCCATGGCGACCGGTCTGCTGGTGCTGTTCCTCGGCCGCGCCACGCGCGCCGTCCCCTTCGCGGAGGACCATGACAAACGCTATATCGCCTCCCTCAGACCCGGCCTGGTCACGGACACGCAGGACGTCACGGGCAATGTGCTCGGGACGGTCGAGTGCAAGGTGACGGCAGGGGAACTGGAGGAGGTTTTGCGCGCTTTTCGCGGCGAGATCGAGCAGATCCCGCCTATGTACAGCGCGATCCGTGTCAACGGCCGGCGGCTCTATGATATCGCGCGCCGCGGCGGCGAGGTGGAGAGAAAACCGCGCCCTGTCACGATCCGTCATCTGGAGCTGCTCGGACAGGACGAAAACGGAGACTTCCTGCTGGATGTATGCTGTTCTAAGGGCACCTATGTCCGCACGCTCTGCCATGATATCGGGCAAAGCCTCGGCTGCGGGGCCTGTCTGAGCGCGCTGCGCCGCACCGAGGTGGGCGTTTTCCGTGTGGAAGACGCGCATACGATGGACGAGCTGATCGCCGCCGCACAGGCGGGGACGATCGAAAGCCTTCTGCTTGGCATCGAGGCGCTGTTTCCGGAGATCAGACATGTTTCTGTGGATGCCGAAGCAGAGAAACGGATCCGCTGCGGCAACCCGACGGCTAGCTCGGAGGAGGACGGCAGAGCGCTCGTCTACGGGGCGGAAGGCGAACTGCTGATGCTCGGCGAGGTCAAAGACGGTATAATGTCAACCGTAAAAAGCTTCTTTGAGGTTTAGGATATGAATGAGATCAAACGTGTCGTCGCCATCGGCTTTTTTGACGGCGTGCATATCGGACACGCGGCGCTGCTGGAGAAAACAAATCAGCGTTCAGCCGAGAGCGGTGCGACGGCATCGGTCGTCAGCTTTGACGTCCACCCCGACAATCTGGTCTTCGGCGGCGAGGTGAAACTGATCAACAGCGCGCTCGGCCGTGAAGATCTGATCCGGCGGCTCTTCGGCATTGACAACGTCGTGTTCCTGCACTTCAACCGCCACATGATGACGATGCCCTGGGACGAATTTCTCGACTCGCTGTGCGAGGAGCTGAACATCTCGCACATCGTGGTCGGACACGATTTCTGCTTCGGCTACAGGGGCGAGGGCACGGCGGAGAAGCTCGAGGCTTACTGCTCCGCACACGGCCTCGGCTGCGACGTGATCCCGCCCGTCACGCTCGACGGCAGGATCGTCAGCTCGACCTACATCCGTACGCTCATCGAGAAAGGGGACATGGAAGAGGCAAAGCGCTATCTCGGCCACCCGCATATCCTCACCGACACCGTCCACTCCGGCTATCATCTGGGAAGCAAGCTCGGCGCGCCGACGATCAACATGTATTTCCCCGAGGGCGTGCTCGTGCCGAAGCACGGCGTGTACGCCACGCGCGTCTGTCTCGAGGGCGGAGAGAGCTACAGCGCCGTAACGAACGTCGGCGTCCGGCCGACCGTCGGCAGCGGCAACCGCGTAAGCGTCGAGAGCCATCTGCTGGACTATTCCGGCAACCTCTACGGACGGCAGGCACGGGTTGAGTTCTATGCGTTCCTGCGCGCGGAAGAGAAGTTCGCGGGCTTCGAAGCGCTCTCCGAGCAGATCGCGCGCGACGCGGACACGGCGAAGAGCTATTTCGTGCGGCACGAAAGCCTTTGACGACGGAAAAAACATGAAAAAAGGACATCGGAGCGATCCGATGTCCTTTTTCTTTCCGTTATTTTGCCGGGCGGTTTTTCTTCTTTGTGTGTCCGCGTCCGCGGCGGCGGGACTGCGCGGCCTTCATGTGGTAGAACTCCACGGCGTCCTCGTCGGCTCTATAGACGAGGCGGTTGGCCGTCCAGGTATTGTCCTCCGCGTTCTTGCGGAACTTGACGCGCACGAGAAAATCCCCATCCTCCTCGCAGGAGAAGATGCTCATATAGCGCTGGTCGCCCTGATTGACCCATTTGTTGCCCGTGAGAGCCTTGGCGCAGTCGGGGCAGCACAGCGTTCCGATGCGCCCGTCTGCGAAGGCGGCCGCCTTGGTCGCAAAGCCGGCGCAGCTTTCGTGAGAGAGCGCGTCGCTGTCCTGACTGTCAGACTGCGGTGCGCTCGGCATGCGGGCGGACAGGATCTGAGAGGCGTTGGGATAGAGCCGCAGGCCCTCTTCCATGTCCAGATGCGTGCAGACGAGGGCGGTGTTGTAGGCGTCGCCAAGCGCGTCGTGCGCGACGCGCGTCTGCTCGATCCCGAAATGTTCCATCGCGCTGGCGAGAGACTTCTGATTTTTGTCTCCGCCGGTCTGGAGATTGTAGATCAGCTGGAGATTGACCCAGCCGTCGATCCAGTCCCAGTCGAGATCATGGATGATGATATTCTGCTCGAGGATCCGGCGGTCGTCGCAGCCCCAGGTCAGGAAGGTGACGTCCTCGCCGCACCAGGCGCGGAAGGACTCGAGCGCGTCGGGGAAGGGAATGCCGTGGGAGAGCCGTTCCTTGTCGAAGCCGGTGATCTTCTTGACCTTGTAGTGCATGCGCTTGAAATAGACGGGCTTGACGTCGACGGTGAACTCCTCGCCGAGAGAGAGATCACGGTTGAGCTTGACGGCGCCGATCTCGATGATCTCGCCGCTCAGATGGATAGGCAGCTTGTTGAAAACGGAAGATTTGGAGCTCATGGCCTGATTCCACTCCAGATCCACCACGATATAGTTCATAAATAACGATCCTTTATGTTACGGTTTAGTTAAAGACAAGTTATTATAACACACTCTTTTACAGATTGCATCCCTTTTTTCACGCCTGTCGGAATTTCTTTGCCTTGCGCGCTGCGCTGTGCTATAATCATAAAAAAAGACCCCCGGGGAGGAGAAGAAGCATGGACGGAATGACGATCGAAAAAGCGGCGCTCGCCTGCGGAGGAACGATTTGCGGAAGCTGCGATCCTCTTCGTGAGCTCGGCCGCGTGGTCATTGACAGCCGCGAGGTGAAAAGCGGCGATCTGTTCGCGGCCTACCGCGGCGAGCGGGTCGACGGACACGACTATATCTCCGCGGCGCTGGACAGGGGAGCGGCCTGCTGCCTTGCCGAGCGCATCCCGGAGGGAGAGACGCGCGGCGTGCTGCTTGTCGAAGACGTACAGCGCGCGCTCGAGAAGATCGCGGCTGCCTATCGCGATACGCTCACGCTGCCGATCGTCGGCATCACGGGCAGCGTCGGCAAGACCTCGGCGAAGGAGATGATCTCCGCCGTTCTCTCGAGCCGCTGGAACGTGCTCAAAACGGACAAAAACCTGAACAATCAGATCGGCGTGCCGATGACGCTCTCGCGCATCACGCGCGAGCATGACGCGGCGGTGATCGAGATGGGCATTTCCGGCTTCGGCGAGATGCACGCGCTGGCCGCAATGGTACGCCCGCGGATCGGCGTGTTCACGCTGATCGGGCACGCACATCTGGAGTTCCTGCACGATCTCGACG
>JAFSJZ010000016.1 GCA_017449185.1 Oscillospiraceae bacterium | reverse complement strand
GCTATGCTCGCCCGCCCCCTGTCATTCTGAGCGAAGCGAAGAATCTTCCGAAAGATCCTTCGGCTGCGCCGCATGCGCGGCTTCGCTCAGGATGCCGGATCCGCCGCGCGAAATCGAAAAAGCCTTGCCCGGAGTGCTTGCGGGGCGGGAAAATTGATGCTATAGTATTCCCGTAAGGAGCTGACGAAGACCCATGAACTATCAGGAGGCGCTGCGCTATATCGACGGCGTGCAGTGGCTGGGTTCCCGCCCGGGACTCGAGCGGATCACGGAGCTGCTGCGCCGCCTGGGCGATCCCCAGCGGCGGCTGAGATTTATCCATATCGCCGGGACCAACGGCAAGGGCAGCTGCGCGGCCATGACGGCCTCGGTGCTCAAGGCCGCGGGCTACAGGACGGGGCTCTTCACCTCGCCCTATCTCTTCCGCTTCAACGAGCGCATGCAGATCGGCGGCGAGCCGATCCCGGACGAGACGCTCGCGCGGCTCGTCACGGAGCTGCAGCCGCAGGCGGACGCGATGGAGGACCATCCCACGGAGTTCGAGCTGATGACGGCGGCGGCCCTGCTCTGGTACGAGCGGGAGCGCTGCGACTTCGTCGTGCTCGAGGTCGGCCTCGGCGGAAGGCTCGACGCCACGAACGTGATCGAGAACCCCGAGGTCTGCGCGATCATGAACATCGGCCTCGACCACACGCAGATCCTCGGCGATACGGTGGAGCAGATCGCGGCGGAAAAGGCTGGTATCATCAAGCCCGGCGCCGAGGTCGTGCTCTACGGGCAGCAGGAGAGCGTGGTCGAGGTCGTGCGCAGCGTCTGCGAAGAAAAGGGCGCGCCGCTCACGGTCGCGGACTTCTCAAAAATCAAGCCGGAGTTCGAGAGCCTCGAGGGACAGGTCTTTACCTACAGGGGCGAGCCTTACGCGATCGGGCTGCTCGGCGCGCACCAGCGCAAAAACGCCGCCGTGGTCGTGGAGATCGCCGGGGCGCTGCGCCGCCGCGGCTTTGTCATCGAACAGGACGCGCTGGAGCACGGCCTCTACGCGGCGGAATGGCCCGCCCGCTTCGAGCTCGTGGGCGAGGAGCCGCCCTTCGTGGTGGACGGGGGACACAATCCCCAGTGCGCGCAGACGGTGGCGGACAACCTCGAGACCTATTTCCCCGCCATGCGGCGCGTGCTGCTGATCGGCGTGCTGGCCGACAAGGACTACGAAACGATGCTCGACATTCTCGCGCCGGAGGCCGCGGCCTTCGTCTGCGTCACGCCGGACAGCCCGCGCGCCCT
Organism: Oscillospiraceae bacterium; assembly: GCA_017449185.1. Classification (GTDB taxonomy): domain Bacteria; phylum Bacillota; class Clostridia; order Oscillospirales; family Oscillospiraceae; genus Limivicinus. The sequence goes on along the minus strand of JAFSJZ010000016.1, from coordinate 3,983 downwards.
CCCGGCGGAGGGACTCGCCGCGGCGCTCGCGCGCTTCGGAAAACCGACGCAGGTCTGCGAGGACATCCCCTCCGGCGTGGCGGCCGCGCAGGAGCTCGCCGGGACGGACGGCATGGTCTGCGCGGTCGGCTCGCTGTACATGGCCGGCGCGATCCGCGCCTGCTTCGGTTTGAAATGAGGTGGCAAATCCCCCAGTCGCCTCCGGCGAGATTCCGCCTTGCGGTGCCCGAAAAAACGCTGCGCGCTTACGCTTTTGCTTGCGTTTTTCGACCGCAGCGGTAATTCCGCGCCGCCTGCTTCTGCCACAGGCAGCGGCGGCGCGCAATTCCCCCTTTAGGCAAGGGGGCCAAAAAGGAAGGTGATTCCATTGAGAGTTTTGGCGATAGACTACGGCGACGCGCGCATCGGGCTCGCCGTGTCGGACGCGCTCGGCCTCTTCTGCGGCGAGGCCTGGACCATGGAGGAATGGAACATGGAGCGCGCCGCGAAGCGCATCGCGGAGGAGGCCGCGAAGCGCGAGGTCGGCACTCTGGTGCTCGGCCTGCCGAAGAATATGGACGGGACGGAGGGCCCGCGCGCGGAAAAGAGCCGCGCCTTCCGCGAGCTGCTGATTTCCGAGAGCGGCCTGCCCGTCGTCCTCTGGGACGAGCGGCGCAGCAGCATCGAGGCGCACGCCATCCTCCGCGCTAACGGAAAGAAAGAAAAGGTGCACCGCCGCACGGTCGACGCCGTGGCGGCCGGGCTGATCCTCGAGGGCTATCTCGGCTCTCTTCCGAAGGAATAAATTTTTTATAATATTTGAAAGGAAGGGAAAACTATGTTTGAATCACTCGCGAACATCTCCATCGGCACGCTGTCCCTGGGCGGTCTGCTGCAGGCGATCCTGATCTTCCTGGTCTGCCTGATCGTCATCAAGATCCTGATGAAGCTGACGGACAAGCTCCTTGCCAAGTCCGGCAAGCTCGACGGCACACTCAAGGGCTTTGTGCGCAGCGTCGTCAACATCCTGCTGTGGGTCCTCGCCGTCATCATCGTGGCCAACTCCCTGGGCATCGACACCGCCTCCCTGGTGGCGGTCGTCAGTATCGCCGGCCTGGCTCTGTCCCTGTCGGTGCAGAACATCCTCTCCAACCTCTTCTCCGGTCTGACCCTGCTGATCACCAAGCCCTTCGCCGCCGGGGACTACGTCGAGGTCGCGGGCAAGAACGGCGTCGTCAAGACGATCGGCCTGTTCTACACCCAGCTCGACACCCTCGACAACGTGGCCGTCAGCATCCCCAACGGCGACGTGACCGCCTCCGCTATCAACAACTACAGCCGCGAGCCGCTGCGCCGCGTGGACCGCGTCTTCACCGTGGCCTATGACAACAGCACCGAGGCCGTCAAGGAGGCCGTGCTGCAGGCCGTGGCGAAGGACGAGCGCATCCTCGCCGACCCCGCGCCCTTCGTGAGATTGCTCGAGTACAAGGGCAGCACCGTGGACTTCGTGGTGCGCGTCTGGTGCAAGGGCGCCGACTACTGGAACGTGTACTTTGACCTCAACGAGAACGTGCGCGAGAGCTTCGCGGAAAACGGCGTGAAGTTCAGCTACGAGCACGTCAACGTGCACATCGTCGAAAAATAACGGCAAGCTTTGAAAAATCAGGAAACCGGCCCTCGCTTTGCGGCGAAGGCCGGTTTTTTTCGGCAGAAGCTGGAAGACTGCAAGACTTTTTCCGCCGTTATTTTTCTCCCGTCCGCACATACTGAAACCGAATGCGAAGACTTTGGGAGGGAGATTTTCGGCATGAAAAAACTTTGGATAACGGGGCTTCTGGCGCTGCTGCTGACGGCCGCGCTGCCCGTTACGGCCTTTGCCCGCGAGGTGCTCGTCGGCGGGCAGGCCGTCGGAATCCGGCTCGAGACCCAGGGCGTGGTGGTGGTCGCGCTGGCCGAGATCGAGACGGCGGAGGGGCGCGTCTCGCCCGCGGCCGAGGCGGGCTTTCGCGCGGGCGACGTGATCGTGCAGATCGGCGAGCGGGAGGTCCGCAGCGCGGCGGACTTTCTCGGCGCGGTCGCGGCGCTGGACGGGCAGAGCGCCCCGGTGACGGCGCTGCGCGGCGGCAAGAGCGTGTGCATGATGATCGAGCCCGCGCTGTCGTCCGACGGACAGTGGATGCTCGGCATGTGGCTGCGCGACGGGCTCTCCGGCGTCGGCACGGTGACCTTTTACGATCCGGCGAGCGGGCTCTTCGGCGCGCTCGGCCACGCCGTCAAGGACGAGGAGAGCGGCGCGCTCCTGCCCATCGACGGCGGCAGCATCACCGACATGCAGATCGTGGACGTGGTGCCCGGCCTGCCCGGCACGCCGGGCGAGCTGAGCGGCTGCGCGGACGCGGCGCGCATGCTCGGCAGCGTCGAGAAGAACACCGAGACGGGGATCTACGGCCACGCGGCCGAGGCGCCGCTGGGGCGGCTGGTCGAGACGGGGAAGATCCATACGGGCCCGGCGACGATCCTCGCCACGGTGCAGGGCCGCGAGGTGGGCGAGTACGCGGCGCAGATCGACCGGGTCTACAGCGAGGGCGGCGTGCAGCGGGTGCTGCTGACCGTCACGGATCCGGCGCTCCGGGAGCTGACCGGCGGCATCGTCCAGGGCATGAGTGGCAGCCCCATCCTGCAGGACGGCAGGCTCGTCGGCGCGGTGACGCATGTGTCGGTACCCACATGATGCCAACCGGAAAAGCGTTTCCTCACACGAAATAATACATAGTCACGAGAAGCGAGAATACGGAAAAGCAACAAGAGCGCGGCGTCAAGGCTGCGCTCTTGCTGCGTCTATGGAGGTTATATGACGGACTTGCGCCCTCTGAGCGAGGGCTTCTCTTTTTACCGGATCCCAAAGCAGCTTGTCAAAGGGCGGGAGTACCGCCCGCTGTCGCCCGCGGGAAAGCTGCTCTTCGGCCTGCTGCTCGACCGCGTGCGCCTGTCCGTCAAGAACGGCTGGCAGGACGGGGAAGGCCGGACGTATGTGTATTACGCGATTGTGGAGATCTGCGAGGACTTCGGCTGCAGCCGCGTCACCGCCGGGAAGCTGCTCTCGGAGCTGGAGCGGATTGGCCTGATTGAGCGCAAGAAGCAGGGCCAGGGCAAGCCGGATCGGATCTATGTCCTGCAATTTTGCACCAAATCAGACTTCTAGACTTCGGAAAACCGGACTTCTAGACTTCGGGTTTCCCGAAGTCTGGAGGTTAAAAACTTTTACATCAAGAAGCCAAAAACTTATGCCCTAATAAGACTAATAGAAAGATACTGATAGAATCATACTAAGTGATCTATCCATCTATCATTACTGCTAATTTCCGCGCCAAAACCCGAAGTCTGAAAGACGGAAATGTGTCTCACCGTGAGACAAGTTTTCCTCCCTCCAAGTAATATACTTGATAAAATAAGGCGCCGTATCTGGTACCTACGACGCCCGAGCTTGAGATGTTATTTAATTACCCTTTGGGCGGAAAAGGGTCATTACCATAAGAGTTCTTTTCCCTTATCTGTCCATTAATTCTATGGATTACACATTCTGACTTCTGATGAATTGCGATCTTCCTCGCTATCTCAGCCGCCTGCTTTTGAGTGCTCGTCCTTACTGTTGCCCTTGAATTTCCGGCCCCTTTAACCTGCCAGCCACCATTTGGATGAGGTGTAACATGTTGGTTTTTTCCCACTGCTTTTGCCTCTTATTCCCTAGGCAAATCCAAGAGGTTATCATGCGTGTAGTCATTCGGTGAAGAGCGCACGAATTTTTCACCTTGAGAACTAGTTGCTGGGACAACATTAGGATATGGCCAGATTTTAACTTGGATAGATCCTGGATGTTCTTTTAAGTAATCGTGAAGAATAGCCTTCTTAAAGAACCCCGGATTATCGCACCCTTCAACATAGATTGAGTCGATCTCTTCCAACTTTTTGGAATAATAGCAGCCTGACTGCATTCTGATTCTTGT